>DFJV01000035.1:928-22314 GCA_002373205.1 Treponema sp. UBA3662 | reverse complement strand
GTAGAAAAGCTTACTCTGGACGACAGCCCGGACCTTGTTTGCATGCAGGTTTATGTTACGAATGCCTACCGCGCTTACCAGATTGCAGATTCTTACAGGAGCCGGGGTGTCTATGTTGCCATGGGAGGTTTGCACGTAACGTCCCTTCCACAAGAGGCCCTGCTGCATGCGGATACGGTGATTCTGGGCCCCGGAGAAGAGGCATTTCCCCGCTTTATAGATGATTTCCGAAAGAAAAGGCCAGAACGCTGCTACACTGCAAGAGAGCGCAGCTTAGAAAACATTCCCCCTGTCCGGCGGGACCTGATTAAGAGGAGCAAGTATTTTGTTCCAAATTCGCTGGTTGTTTCCAGGGGTTGCCCCCACCACTGCGACTTTTGCTACAAGGATGCCTTTTACGGAAGCGGCAAATCTTTCTACACTTGCCGGGTGGATTCTGCTCTTAGGGAAATAGATTCGCTTCCGGGCAGGCACCTTTACTTTTTGGACGACCACCTTCTTGGCAACAGGCAGTTTGCCCGCGAACTTTTTGAAGGCATGAAGGGGATGAAGAGGGTATTTCAGGGAGCGGCTACGGTTGCGTCAATTTTGGACGGGGACTTGATTGAACGCGCAGCTGATGCCGGTTTAAGAAGCATTTTTGTTGGCTTTGAAACTTTTTCGCCGGAAAACCTTGCCCAAAGCAACAAGGCACAGAACCTTTCGCGGGACTATGCCGCCGCTGTAAGAAGGCTGCACGATCTTGGCATTATGATAAACGGAAGCTTTGTCTTTGGACTGGACGATGATGACAAGGACACTTTTAGCCGCACAGTTGACTGGGCGGTGGAAAATGCAATCACTACGGCAACCTTCCATGTGCTTACCCCCTACCCCGGAACAAGGCTCTTTTCTAAAATGGAAAAGGAAGGCCGCATAAGAAGCTATGACTGGAGCCGCTACGACACACGGCACGCAGTTTACCAACCGGCAAGGCTTAGCCAGAAAGAGCTTGAAGATGGCTACAAAAAGGCTTACCGGGACTTTTATTCATGGAAGAATATCTTTGCATCCTGCTCCCACGACAAAAGTCTTTCCAGCAAGCTTTCCCACTTTGCCTACACCGGCGGCTGGAAAAAGCTTGAGCCCTTCTGGAACATGCTCATAAAGGCGGGTCTATTGAACAAAATGCTTCCTGCTCTGGAGTTTTTGCTTTCGCATACAAAATAATCTGTTGAAAAGGGAAATGGCCTGAGCATGGCGTGGAAGGGGGCGAAGCCGCCACGCGTATGCGGGGCCGAGGGTGACCGAGCCCTGGAAGGCCTGTGTCAAAATCAATGAATTGTTTTGGGAAGCTTGTTTGTAAAAGAAAAAACTGCGTCCAAAAATAGAAAAAAAATCCCCGCCAAGACTTTCATCCAGGCGGGGCCTTCTTATGCTGCCAGAGTTTTTAATGCCCTGGCAGGCAAGTTAAAACTACAGAGAAGCGTGGCAGGTACGTGCAATAACGTCGTCCTGCTGTTCCTTTGTAAGGTTGATGAAGCGTACTGCATAGCCAGAAACGCGAACCGTGAAGTTTGCATATTCGGGCTTTTCAGGATGAGCCTGGCAGTCCTTGAGCTTTTCTACGCCAAAGACGTTTACGTTCAGGTGGTGTGCACCCTTTTCAAAGTAGCCGTCCATGACGTTTACAAGGTTTTCAACCTGCTCTTTTTCTGAGTGACCAAGAGCGCTTGGGTTGATTGTCTGTGTGTTTGAGATACCATCGAGAGAGTATTCGTAAGGTACCTTTGCAACAGAGTTCAAGCTCTTTACGAGACCCTTTGTCTCTGCACCGTATGATGGGTTTGCACCCGGTGAGAATGGCTCGTGTGCCTTGCGTCCGTTTGGCAATGCGCCTGTAGCCTTTCCGTATACAACGTTTGAAGTGATTGTAAGGATAGAGGTTGTTGGCTCTGCGTTGCGGTATGTGTGGTGCTTCTTGATCTTTCCGATGAATGTCTTGAGAAGCCACTTTGCAATTTCGTCTGCTCTGTCGTCATCCTGTCCGTAGCGGGGGAAGTCGCCTTCAATCTGGAAGTCGTAAGCCATGTTGGGAGCGAATACACGCTTTCCCTTCTTGTCCGTAACATCGATGTCGCGGCGGAGAACCTTAACCTTTGCGTACTTGATTGCAGAGAGGGAGTCAACTACGTGGCTGAAACCTGCAATACCAGTTGCAAATGTGCGGCGGACGTCTGTGTCGATGAGTGCGAGCTCAGCTGCTTCGTAGTAGTACTTGTCGTGCATATAGTGAATTGCGTTGAGTGTGTTTACATACAGGCCTGCAAGCCATTCAAGCATGATGTCGTACTTGTGCATGACTTCCTTGTAGTCAAGATACTCTGATGTGATTGGAGCAATCTCCGGTCCAACCTGTACGCCTGGTGTAAGCCCTGCTTCTTCGTCCTTACCGCCGTTGATTGCGTAGAGCAAAGCCTTTGCAAGGTTGGCGCGTGCACCGAAGAACTGCATTTCCTTACCAGTCTGTGTTGCAGATACGCAGCAGCAGATAGAGTAGTCATCACCCCAAATCGGGCGCATGATGTCGTCGTTCTCGTACTGGATTGAAGATGTGTCAATAGAAATCTTTGCGGCATAGTCGCGGAAGTTCTTAGGCAGTCTCTTTGAGTAAAGAACTGTGATGTTTGGCTCTGGTGAAGGGCCCATGTTTTCCAATGTGTGGAGGAAGCGGAAGTCGTTCTTTGTTACCATTGAGCGTCCGTCCTGGCCAAGACCTGCAACTTCGAGGGTTGCCCAGATTGGGTCGCCGGAGAAGAGCTGGTTGTAGCTTTCGATGCGGGCAAAGCGTACCATGCGGAACTTCATAACGATGTGGTCTACGAGTTCCTGTGCCTGTGATTCTGTAAGGATTCCGTTCTTGAGGTCACGTTCAATGTAGATGTCAAGGAAGGTTGCAATGCGGCCAACAGACATAGCTGCACCGTTCTGTGTCTTGATTGCGGCGAGGTAGCCGAAGTAGAGCCACTGGAATGCTTCTTTTGCTGTCTTTGCAGGCTTAGAAATGTCGAATCCGTAAGAAGCAGCCATTTCCTTCATCTGGCCAAGAGCCTTGATCTGCTCTGCAACTTCTTCGCGGAGGCGGATAACGTCATCTGTCATTGTGCCGTCACCGATGTTTGCAAAGTCCTTCTGTTTCTGTTCAATAAGGAAGTCAATACCGTAAAGTGCAATGCGGCGGTAGTCACCAACAATGCGTCCGCGTCCGTATGTATCCGGCAAACCGGTAAGGATGTGTGCTGAACGTGCCTTGCGGATCTCTGGTGAGTATACCTGGAATACTGCGTCAGAGTGAGTCTTGTGGTACTCTGTAAAGATCTTGTGGAGCTCTGCGTTTGGCTTGTAGCCGTACATCTCGCAGCTCTGCTCTGCCATGCGGATTCCACCGAAAGGCATGAAAGCCCTCTTCAAAGGCTTGTCTGTCTGAAGACCAACAACCTGCTCCAAATCCTTCTGGGAACCGTCTGCAAAAATGTAGCCCGGCTTGTGGGAATTGATACCTGTAACAATGTCTGTGTCAAGGTCAAGAACACCAGAGCGTTCCTTTCCGTCAAGACCAACAGACTTCTTGTTGTGCTCTTCCTTCTGGAGACGCTGAAGCTCTGCAAAAAGCTTGTTTGTAGCGTCAGTTGGACCTGCAAGGAAGCTTGCATCACCGTCGAACGGTGTGTAATTAAGCTGAATAAATTCACGGACGTTTACTTCGTCCTGCCAAAGGCGTCCGGTTTTAAAACCTTTCCACTCATCTCTCTGGACCATACTCTAACCTCACTGAATATAAAAATTTGTTTTAGGGTTAAACTTTATAACTATATACTACTCCAATTAAAAAAATTAAGCAACTGAATTTTGTAATATTTACAATTTTTTTTGCTAAATATAGTGTTTTTGGCTTAAATTCAAGGAAAAAACGCTATTTTTAGATTTCAGATTCATTTAAGTATTAATATCAACCTTGTAAAACGATACTAATCAGGCATTTTTATGCACGGTACTTTTCTGGACGGAAGCCTAAAATGATCTACCATTTTGCACCGTGGCCAATTCGACCGAACATGCTCCTCGTCAACGCCATTCGGTTCCATTCTTGTGATGCCGCCCCTTCGACAAGCTCAGGGAGCGTCCTCACCGAAAACGCTAAGGGGGCATAGGGGCGCGCATGGCAACAAACAAACCACGTTCCCTGAGCCTGTCGAAGAGAACTTTCCCCAAAAAAACACTTGTTGAAAAGTAACGCCTTGCACTTCTGCATGCTGCTAACCCGCCATCCATGGCTCGGTACTGCTTGGCAAGGTGGCAGAGAAAGCCGGTTCTCGCAACGAAGTTTCAAGCGACCCCGCAAGCGCCACATACAAGGAATATTGGCAAGCAGGTTAAATACAGTGGAAAAAATGGCATTGCCGCCAAAAAAACAACAAAAAACCTTCAATTGACAGCAGCAAAATCTACTAATATACTAAAAGCATGGATAATATACGGTTTAACATAGCAGCTTTCGTGCTCCTTGCCCTGCTAGGAAGCGTAGCCGCAATCAGAAGAGCACCATCCGTCTCCCGAAACAGGCTTTTTTTCCTGTGCTGCGCCATAAACATCATTTTTATAAGTGCAGACGCAGCAAGACTTCTGGCAAAAAACTCGCAAAAAACCGTAGAAGCATTTCCCTTCATTCTCCCCCTGCTTAGCGCAATCACGGCACTGTCGCTTATCCTCTGCGCAGCCTTCTTTACAGGCTACTTTTACACCGTTGTCCACGGAAGGATTTCCCTGCCCCGCCAGCAGTTCCTTATTTTTGCCCCTGCGGTACTGTCTGTCATTTTGCTTGCGGTAAACAAATTTAAACCGCTCCTCTTTTACCTTACGGAAGACGGCTCTTTTAAGCAGCTTCCCCTCTTCTTTGCCATAATAGCCTACTACCTTGCCTACATCAGCATACTAACCGCAAGGGCCTGGGAAAGCATGACTAAAAAAGACAGGCCAATTGTAGTCTTTCTAATTTCAATCAGCGTTTTGTCCATACTCACGCAGATAGTATTTCCTTCCGTCCATGTAACAAACCTGGTGCTTCCACTTGTAGCCCTGCTTGCCTACCAGACCATAGAATCAACTTCAAACTACATAGACATAAAGACAGACCTGCAAAACGAGACTGCCTTCTATTCTGCAAGCGCAACCCTTATCCGCGCAAAGGTAAAGTGGGAATGCCTGCTTGTAATACTGGACAACATCCCCGCCATGGACAACGAATTTGACAGCGCCCTTACAGACGGCTTTCTTTCCTTGGCGGCAAAATTCCTTAGCAAAATCTCAAAAAAGATTACCGTCATGCACGTAAAGAGGAACATGTTCGCCCTCTGCTACAAAGAAACCAATGAACTTGAAGGGGACAGGGTGCGCTCTTTAATAGAAAAAAGATTCTCAAGCCCCTTCACAATCGGCAACATAAACATAGTGCACACCTTCTGCTGCTGCAGGATTTCCTACCCCGAGCACTACTCAAGCTACGAAGACTTCTGCTCCTTTATAGAACTTGCGGCATTCCCCTACAACAGGCCAGCAAAAAAACAAATCTCCGCATCAGACCTGGACATAAATTCGCTAAAGAGAAAGAAGCTAATCCTAAGCCTGCTACAGACAGCACTTGCAGACGAAAGCATAAAAATCACCTACCAGCCCACCTTCAACAGCAGCACAAAAAAAGCGGAAAGCATAGAAACGGAATACTACATCAAGGACAGGTCAATCGGCTTGGCATACTCAAAAGAACTTATGGAAGCCGCAGAAGAACTTGGACTTGCAAAACAGATTTTCCTCTACACCTACCATTCAGTCTGCGGAACAATCCAAAAGGCCCGTCTCATAGACCACAAGGTTTCTTTCGTGGAACTGCCCCTTCCCCTAAGCGAGCTAACAAAGAATGATGCGGAAAAAACCATCTGCGAAATAGCTGACATTTATTTTATTCCCCACTCAATGATAAGATTCATCCTTTCAGACACAGCACTCGCAAGCTACTCACCGCTTGTGCTAAGGAAGATACACAAAATTCAGGAGCAGGGATTCAGCTTTACATTCGAAGACCTTGGCAACACCCACGTAAACATACAGATGCTAATGAATGCCAACCTTGCGGAAGCCACGGTTATAATGCCGTCACTTGAACATGGCGAGCAGCAGGGCAAAATTACCCAGTCAATGAACACGCTAATAGAAGCATTCAAAAAATACAACACGCAGGTAAAGGCAAAAAAAATCAGCACAAATTCCCAGAACATTGCAGCCCAGCTATATGCAGTGGAAATGCTGCAGGGAGACTTCTATTCACCACCGCTCACACAAGAGGGCCTTGTAAAATTCTTTTCACTGGAGGCGCTGAATGCCTAACACAATAATTACTTTTGACCTATGCGCACTCATAATAGCGGCATCCTTCCTGATTATATTCCTTATCAGGCAACCCCTCATGATTTTTCAAGACAAGGTTTTCCTTAACATTGTAGTAGCCACAGTCATAATAGACCTGGGTTCCGTAATAGACTCATCGGGGCTTATAAGAAGTGCCCAAGGGCTTTTCCTACTAAGAAACATAATCATAGCCCTCTTTTTTTACACCATGTTCCTCTGGCCCCTCTACTTTGCTGCCCTCTTTAACTTTAAGCTTAGCCTTAGAAAACTAAAGCCTGCAATCATAATTTTGATTCTGGCAATTTCCGCACTGCTGGTAATAAACTTCTTTACAAAGTCCCTCTTCTTCATAGACCAGTCGCTAAGATATACGGAGACAAGGCTCTTCAAAACAATCTACTCGGTGGCGCTTGCCATAAGCTTTATTACGGCAACATGCTTCTTTATTCCGGCAAGGGGCTACGCATCCATAGAAAACACATTCATCTACATATTCGTAATCCTTTCCTGCATAGTAACGCTTTTAGTAGAAAACATTTTCCTTAACGAAGAAATTTTCCCGCTGACCATTTCCATCTCCATCGTAAGCATATATTTTACCATGCCGGCGCCAGAATCATTCGTAGACAGAATGACCGGCCTCTTTAACGAAGAAGGCTTCAACAAACTTTGCGCAAAAAAAATATCCGGAAAAAGAAAGACCTACTGCATAGCCGTCTGCCTGCACGATGCCAAAATTGTAACCGCCTTTGTTCAGCGTGACAGAACGAAAATGGTAACAGAAATCAAAAAAAGGGCCTTTGAAAACCTTCTAAAAAATTCCCTCATATTCAAATTCTTTCCGGGAACATACCTGATTGTCCTGGACAAGGAAGACGAAAACTTTGCAAACACCGTTCTTAAAAAGGCACACGAAATCTTTACAAACTTCCGCACAGGAAAAGAAAAGTCTATTCTTATACCGGCAACTGTAAGCCTTATCTGCTGCCCGGAACAGGCTTCTTCCACGGACGAAATAAAAGCCTACCTTATGCACATACTGGACAAGGGAATAAAAGAAAACCTAAGCCTTGTAAAAAGCCAGGACCTGCCTGTAGAAACCATCCACTTCCTCTTTAATACGCAAAACCTGCTCAACAACGCAGAAGAAGAAGGCCGCCTAAAAGTCCTTTACCAGCCAATATATTCGCTAAAGACAAAGACCTACGACACGGCAGAAGCGCTGCTCCGCATGACGGACAAAAACGGCAATGTAATAGGCCCATCTGTATTCATCCCCATTTCCGAGCGCAACGGCTCCATTCTGGAACTGGAAAATTTTATGATGAACGAAGTATGCCGCACCTTTACTGAGCGCCACCTGGGAAGCTACGGCTTGCAGTCAATAGGAATAAACCTTTCCTCTGTTGAATGTATACAGGACAACCTAAGGGACACCATAAACGGAACACTAAAAAAATACTCCCTGCCCCACTCCTGCATAAGCATAGAAATTACAGAAACCGCAGCAGGGCAAGCAAGCGAATCCTTTAACGCAAACATACAGGCCCTTTCACAAGACGGCTACAGCATTTGTCTTGACAACCTGGGAACAGGAAACACGTCGCTAAAAAAGCTAATGTCCATTCCTTTCAACATCATAAAAATAGACAAGTCCATCGTAATACCCTCATTTTCCGGTGGCGAAAAAGAAAAGGTTCTCTTTCAGTCAATTCTGGACATAACCCGCATATCCAAGGCAAAGGTTGTAATTCAGGGAGTAGAAACCGCAGAGGGCGCAGAGACAGTTTCAAAACTGGACGCGGACTACATTCAGGGCTATTATTATTCCACCCCGCTCGAAGAAGACGAGTTTGAGGAATTCCTAAAGAAAAACCGCTTGCCCGGAAGCATCTAAAATAGTTTTCTCTGATTTTTTTTGGACGATACTTTTACAGGCTCTACCATTCATTCCCTGGCTAAAAACGGCAGCCATGCCATCTCGTCACGGGCTTTCCGGGGTTCCGCCTTTCGGCTCCATTGCCTGCCGGCAATGGCTTTCGCCACCCCTCCAATCCCGCGTAGGTTGCTAGCTTGTTTTGCACAAAAATAATATTGAGCCAGTTCCAAAAATGTCACCCTCGGCTTGACAAATACATGTCATTCCGAACTCGATTCGGAATCTATGAACCCTGGATGCTGAAATAAATTCAGCTTATGAAGATTCTTTTACCTTTGTTTTTTCGGTTTGCTTCAAGGACTGCACCATGTTAATTATAATGCAGACGCCGCAGAACAAGAGGGAAAGGCGAATGTTCACAATAAGATTATGCCTTACCACGGGATTGTCCAATACAGTTTTTACGGCATATTTTATTATATTAAATAAGGAAACACCTTCCGCAGAAAATTCTTTGTAAAATTCTTTTACAATATGGAAATCAATTTTGTGTTCCGCTCCCAGCAAAATTGATTTCCGGTTGCTTTGCATAAGAATAAAAAGGGGAAAACGCACAGTGTCACCCCGAACTTGATTCGGGGTCTCTATACTACAAAACAAGTACAGATGCCGAAATAAATTCGGCATGACGGCAGTTCTCCCCTATTAATGTACTTTAATAAACTATAGCCGGTGTCCAGTACTGCTGGTTGTAAATGTCGGTAAAGCGGTAGGTTACCTTTACCTTGCCGCTTCCCACATTGGTATTGCTTATGCTAAGTGAATCTGCACCGCCAGCGCCAACCGTAAGCTGGTTGCCCAAGTAGTAGCTGTCCTTGTATTCGCCCTGGTAAGAGTAGTAGTCGCAAAGGAAGTCAATCTTGTCGCCCTCAGAAATAAGGGTTATGTTCTTTGCCTGGGCATGTGCATCGTCTTCGCGGTAGTCGGTCCTTGCGCCTGCCACGTAGCCGTGTGGATGCTCGTCGTCAAAGACAAGGATAAGGTTTACCCTCTGGCCGTTAAGCATAGCCGGAACGCTGCCTGTAATAGTGTACTTGTCTCCGCCAAGCTCCGTTGTGTCCAGGTGGTAGTAGGCAACAGGCTGGCTGTTAATGGAAAGCCAGGTCCTGTCGCTAGAGGCAATAAGGCTTCCGTCTTCGCTAAAGTCGTAAACGTTGTCCAAGCCAAGGTCTACGTAACCTTCCCCGTCATCATAGAACATGTTAAGGTCAAGTCCGTGAACAAGTGACCACTGGTCTTCCGTAAGGGAAAGCACGTCCCTATTCTGTCCGTCCTTCTTCCAAACAAGAGCACCAGCGTTAAAGCGGTTGGCAGCAATGTATTCCCCTGCCTGCTTTGCGGAAAGCTGCGAGTCTTCCATAAAGCCAATGTTGCGCCCCGTAAGACCGCTAATCAGAATGTCGCCAAGTCCACCGCCAAGACCGCCACCGCTAGCAGAACCGCCGCCTGTTATAAAGGAAGTAAGCAAGTCACCGATTGCATCAGAACCGGAAGCAGGAGCACCGCCAGTCATGCCGCCAAGGAAGTCAAAGAGTGAGCCTGCCGCAGAAGAAGTACCGCCTGCCGCAACCTGTCCGCTAACTTCAAGATTTGCAAATTCCTTAATACACTGGGCATAGCTTGAATCCATGCCAATGTCGTCGTAAGTGTCGCACATCTTGTCCACGTAAGAGGCACGCGCGTATGGGAAGTAGATGGAAACACCGTAAGCGTTTGTCATGTTGGAAGAAGTCTTGTTGTATTTGATTGCACCCTTAAGGGCCTTTGCCAAGGCATTAGCCTCGCTGTTGTCCACGTTCTTGCAAAGGTCAATAAAGTCTACCTGGTCAATCTTGGAACTTGTTGCAAATTCCCTTGTCTGGTAGCGGGCATCAGAAACTTCCTTATATTCATTCTGCTTAATCTTTGAAGTGATGGACTTGGAGAAAGAAGAAAGCTTTTCAGGAACCGTATTGGAGAATTCCGCAAGGTCAATCACAGAAAGGGTTGTCTTCTGACCGCGGCACTGATTTGCGCAAGTTGCAACAAAGTCGTCTACAATCTTCTTTCCAATATCCAAAGTAGAAAGCGAAGTGTTGCGTCCAAAATCGTTAAGCCAGTTTGTGTAGTACCAGCCAATACCAGGCTCCGTCTCTTCGCTTGCAATCATGTAGTCCGCGTGGCGGTTCATCATGAGGGCTGTTTCTGCCGTAGCCATAAGACATGCGTCAAAGCCAACAAAGTCAAACTTTACGCCGCCGTCATTAAGGGCCTTGTTAATTCCAGCAAGAGTCATTGAACCAGCGGAAGGATACTTTTCGTCGTAGCCGTAGCCGCTTACAGAACCTCCGCCGTGATCCCAGAAAATAAGCTCGTAGCGGTTTGCGGGGAATTTTCCGGCCGTCCACTTAATAAATGAAGAAAGTGTGGAAGGCTCAATCATCTTCTTGGAACTTTCTTCCGCCAAAAGTTTTATGGAACCGTTTGTAACCTGATAAATCTGGTTCTTGCTGTTGCTGATTCCCTTTGTGCGCCAGCTCTTGCATCCGCCAGTGTAGACAATCAGGTTGATTTTGCCCAGGTTGGAAGCCGCCATTTCTGCAAGGTCGTTGGAAGCCATACCGTTCCTTGACTCCAAGTCGGTACCGCACATAAAGACCATGATTGTAACGTCATCGTTGCCGTTGCCAGCAATCTTTGTATATTTTTCCCTTGAACCAGGTGCAACAGTCTTGTCGTAGTTGTTGTAGGAAGTCTGAACGCTGTTGCCGGAACTTGCACCGGAAAAACCAGATGGAGCAGATGTGTCACCGCCCAAAAGGCTGCCCAAAATTGAGCTGCCGGATGAACCCTGAGAAGAAGAGCCTCCGCCAAGCAAGCTGGAAAGTATTCCGCCGCCAGAGCCCTTGCCCAAAAACTGAACCACCAGGAATATGATTATGGCTACAAGACCGCCACCGCCAAGCTTTACGCCACGGCTGGGACCGCCAGAGTGTCCGCTGCTTCCGCCATAACCGCCGGATGAATTTCCTCCCGATGAATTTGAATGTCCGTTGTAACCGTTAGATGAACCAACAGGCCCGGTACCAAGACCGTCCCCTCTTTTGTGTACGCCACTTCCGCCTTCCGTAACGTTTTTCTCACGTCCGCGCGGTCTCTTTGGATCCATAAAAAAGCTCCTTAAAAAAGATATAAAAACATTTTACATTTATATAGAAACATTTTATAAAAAATTCAACTTTTATTCAATTATTCATTATTTCTTGGACCAGCTTTTATCTGCAAACCCGCTTTCCAGGGTTCCGCCTTTCGGCTCCATTCGCTTTCGCGAACGGCTACGCCGCCCTTCCAATCGGGGGTAGGCTTTGTTTTGCAAAAGAAGCGTTTTTTATGCAAAGCCTGTAATAAAACAGTCATGCTGAACTTGATTCAGCATCTACAAATTCGTTCCACAGTTCTCAACATACTCTTCTTCAAGCGAATGTTTCTTTCCAAAAAGGTGCGTGGCAAAATAATGCGTAACAGGAAAATCAGACCCAAATAATATTTTTGAATTGTCTTTTACCAGAGTACGCAATTTTTGCAAATCCTTTTTTTCTATGCAGGCAGTGTCGCAAAATACATTCTTGTACTTGTTTACCATAAGGGCAGTTTCCTTAACAGGATTTGAATGTGCAAGAATCACGCGAGCCTTTTTGTACTCCGCAAAGAATTTCTCGAACCTTGTAGGAAGGTCGCACTTTTGACTTCCGCAGTGAATCAGTACAGATTTTTCATTGGCATCCGCCCACCTAAAAATTTGCTGCAAGGCTTTTAAATGAGCTGCATTTTCTTCGTCCCAATTTTGTCCCGCAGGGTGCAACTTTATTCCGCAGTAGTCAAAAGCTTTTGCTGCATCTTCTACAGCGATTCCCTCTTCTGCATAACGAGGAATGAACCAGAGGTATGGCTTTGCAATAAGCTTTTCTGATTCATAACTTTGCGCATAGGCAATTTCTTCTTCAACAAATCTAAGTTCCGCATCATCCCTGCAAGTGGAAGTTGAGGAATAGCGTATTTCCGTAACATGGGTCTTTTCTTGTGTGGATTCAATTATGGCAAACAGTTCCAGCGCGTCGTAGTAAAGTTCGTTGAACTGGCCTATGTGGATGTGGTGGTCGGTCATGTATTTCTTGCCGCCATAATTCTAAACAACAAAGTCTCCTGCCTCACAGCTCAAAGCTTCCGCAAGTCTTTTTGCACTCCTTATTCCGATGTTCCTTTTGCCGCCTTCCATTAGCGCAATGTTAGACGAAGCAATTCCGCATTTTTCTGCAAGCTCTGCCTGTGTCAAACCTGCATTCTCCCTGCGGATTTTAAGAATCTTTGCAGGAGTAAGCCGGGCTTTCATCTCCTTAAAATAATCCCAGTCGTCAATGTCCTGCATCTCGTCATCGTCAATAATTCTAACATCAGGAATGGACTTCCTTACAATCTCAAGAAAAGGCTTTATACCTTTTCCTTCGATGCGAATATCAATACGGGGCTTTTTCGCGACTACCTGCATAATACACCTCCACAATAAATGTTCCTTTCTTCCAATACCAGCAAGCCACCCAATGATAATTAAGGTGACAATGATATTTGTCCTTGCCCAGGTCGGAAAAGTTTGGCCAGTTAGTACGAATTGCACCGTTCTTCTTAATGTCTTCGACAAGAAGCGCGAATTTATCCTGTGCATCTGCCGGCATCTTAACAACGCTTTTCTTTGCATGTTTACCAATCATTACGGTGTATTTTTTCTTTTCCGTTTGCTCCATATTTCATGTTATCATATTTGATAGTATATTGCAAGTTGTTTTTGCTAAACTGACTTATGTGGATGCGGTGGTCGGTTATGGGATGTCATTTTGCAACGCAGGCATAGATGCCGCCTACAATAACAGAAAGCCCTCCTGCTATGAATGCAATCTTTAAGATAGTTGCTGTAACGCTGCTCAAATTTGCATAACGGATATTGTAAAATTTTGTTAGGCTTGCAAATTCGAATGCTAAAAATGCACAAATTACATTAAGGAAAGTCGTATCACATTTTGCACCGTAAGCTCCTCCGGCTGCACAAAACAACCAAAACCATCCGGTCAATACATACCATACTGTAAACGGAATTCTTATAATTGTGAGTAGAATTTTAAATACTATCATGTTGATGCTATCCTTTTTTCTTTTTTAGGTAATAATTACCGCCTTTGATTTCTTCCTGTGAATCAATAATCTGGACTTTTAGGTCTATACTCTGATTTGGCAGAAATTCGCCTTTTAAGAAAAGTATGTCTGAGTTTTTTTCTTTTGGAATGATTATGCAACATACCGTATATACAATATCTTTGATTTCTTCAGTTACAGTAGAAGCAACAATAAAATCTAAAGTTTGATTGTCAAAATCAATTTTTCCTTTGCTTCCCGGTGCTATATTTTCAATGTGAATGTTAACATCACCATTTATATTTATCGAATTCCTTCCAGAAATGTTAGTTTTAACACCATTCCCTAAAAGAGAAGCCAACAAATTTATAAGTTTTTTAAAAAATTTACACATATTTTATCATACCGCTATGTTTGTTCTGTTTATTTCTTATATGTCGCCACACATTTTTTCTGCATGGTGATGTGTTTCATTCCTATTACCTTAACTGCCAAACTCTGGCAGTTCACCACCATATGTGGTGGTGAACAAGGATTAATTATCCAGAATCAAAGAATTCATAATTGCATCTGATTATCCATTTAGTCATGCTCCCAAACATGATAACCAGTTGGCGATTTTTCACATCGTCCAGGGGTACCAGGTTTAGCCCCACAGCCACTCGTAGGTTTGCTCATACAATATTTGCAATACCATTCATCCCACCTAAGTCCTGAAAACACACCCTTCCCCAACTTAACCGCATACGCCGGCTTAATGTTCTTCATTGATTTCATATCGAAATCCTCCTTAAAGTTGTAGATTCAGAAGAAACTCTTCTGTTTTGTCTAAAAAAAATCTTTTCAGACGGAAAAAGTGATTAAATTTAATCACTTTAAGATATATTATAAATCTAAAAAGACACAAGTCAAGAAAAATTTCGTCTTTTTAGATTAATTTTAAGGGTATGGGATTCAAAGAGAACTTAAGGGAAGAGATGGAATTTCAGGACATAAAGCCCAAGGAACTTTCAGAAAAGACAGGAATCAGCGTTAACACTTTGCGCAATTACATAAACAATCACGATGCCCTGCCCAACATTGACTCCGCTGTAAAAATTGCAAAGGCACTGAATATTTCGGTCGAGGAACTTGTAGAAGGTCGAAAGTTAAAAAATGAATTCCAGAAATCCGAGCAGGCAACAAAGTTTCTTTCCATATTTGTACAGCTTTCGGAGAACGACAAAAAATCAGTCATAGCTCTTTTGGAAGAAATGAGAACACACAAATAAAATGAATACATTCAATCTTTGGATTCATAAAAAATTTGATTTTTATTTTTAATTGGCACAAAGTCATTTTTTTACTATATTATACTCATGAGCAAGTTCCTTCATATTTTGGCATACATCGGCATAGGCATTGCGCTACTCCTTGTGGCGGTAACGCTTTTTGCATTCATCTTTCTAAGGGCATGGAAGCCTTTTGGCGGCAGGGCAAGCGAGGAAGACCGAAAGGACTATTCCCGCAGGGCATTAAACTTTGACGGTAAAAAATTCCACAACGAAGAGGATTTTTCTGTCCTTTCCATGCAGAAGAATCCTGCCCCCGACCCAATGAAAATTTCAGGCCGAGCAACCCGCCCAAACTTTGACTTTCCCACAAAGAAGCCGGATTTTTCCCCCGTCAGCAAAGAGGAAGTCCGCGTAACATGGTTCGGACACTCTTCACTGCTCATACAGATGCACGGCATGAATATTCTTGTTGACCCGGTCTTTTCCGAGATGATTTCACCTGTCTCCTTTGTAGGAAGCCGCCGCTATTCAAAACCGGGACTTTCTGCGGAGGACTTGCCGGAGACAGACATCCTGCTTCTTTCCCACGACCACTACGACCACCTTGACTATGACCTTATCCGCAAAATAGACAAAAAGGTAAGGCGCTACATTGTTCCTCTTGGAGTAGAAAAGCACCTTGAGCGCTGGGGCGTGCAAAAGCAAAAAATCACAAACATGGCATGGTGGGAAGAGACGGAAGAAAAAGGCCTTTCCATTACATGCACTCCGGCCAAGCATTTTTCGGGCAGGGGCCTTACAGACAGGATGAACACACTCTGGTGCAGCTGGGTACTAAAGGACGAGCACCACAAGGTCTTTGAAAGCGGAGACTCTGGCTTTGGCGGACACTTCCAAAAAATCCACGAAAAGTTCGGAGACTTTGACCTTGCCATAATGGAATGTGGCCAGTACGACATGCAGTGGCCAAAAGTGCACATGTTCCCCGAGCAGTCCGTGGAAGCGGCCAAAATACTGGGCGCAAAAGTTGCCATGCCAATCCACTGGGGGGCAATAGTGCTTTCCCGCCACGGCTGGGACGACCCGGTGGAGCGCTTCTTAAGGGCAGCAAAAAAAGAAGGCCTAATGGTAATTACGCCATTCATCAGCCAAAGGGCAAACCCCGAAGAGCCGGAACTTTACGAAGACCGCTGGTGGCGACAGGCTGGAACATCCGTCAGCAAAAAAGATTCCCAGTGAATGCAGCTAATTACCGCATGAAAATCAGTTTTCATAAAATATGATGGAAGGTAATCGAAAAAATATACAGAGGAAATCGGTTTCTTTTATTTTTCCTATGCTAACGAAACCGGAAATCTCCCTTCGGGTACACCGTACGCACTTGCTACGGTGTATGTGTGCAGCGGAAGGCAAAATTGATTTCCGTGCAATTACCGCCCGAGCTATTGAAACTTTTCTGCGATTTATATATAATTGTAAGAAATCTAGATTTTTTTATTGAAGGAAGATAAATTATGATATCAACAAATGAAATCAAAGTAGGTTCTGCCTTTGTTTTTGAAGGTTCTCCTTTTATTGTTCAGAAAAAGCTCGGTCAGAAGGGTGGCCGCCAGGGAATCACAGTTAATCTTCGCGTAAAGAACATCGTTACCGGTAGCACACAGGATTTGGGAATTGATGCTGGCGAAAAATTCCAGGAAGTAGACCTTGAAGAAAAAACAGTAAAACTTTCCTACATTGACGGTGAAGACTATCACTTCATGGATGCAGAGTACAACGACGTAATCCTTACAAAAGAAGACCTCGGAGACAACGCTGGCTACCTTAAGCCATCAGAAACCGAAGGTGACGATGACGACTTTGAGCTCAAGGTAACATACTACGAAGGAAAGCCAGTTGGTGTTGACCTTCCTATAAAGGTTACCCGCGTAATCAAGTACTGCGAACCAGGAATCAAGGGCGATACTTCTGGTAAGTCCCTCAAGCCTGCAACTTTGGACACAGACATTGAAGTCCGCGTTCCTCTCTTCTGCAACACAGAAGACCGCATCGTAATTGACACACGCGACGGTTCATTCGTTGAACGCGCAAAATAATTAATGCAAAAACAACAGCGGCAGCCTGAAGCCCAAAAGCCTCGGGTTGCTTCTGATGCATATCTGATCCTGTAGCTCAATTGGATAGAGCGTTAGCCTCCTAAGCTGAAGGTTGCGAGTTCGATTCCCGCCAGGGTCATTCAAGGTCTAAGAGGACATTCCTTTTAGGCCTTTTTTATTTGTTGATTTTTTTTGTCAGATACATTTCATATAAAACATCACCATTAAAACCTACTGTTGATATTTCATATTCCTTATTGTCTTTTGTTTTCAATTTTAAATTAACAAGATTCCATTTCTTTACAATTTTGGCCATTTCAGAAATTTCAGAAAATGGTATAAACTCATTCATAAGATGGAAACCATCTTTATCAATATATTCATCTTCCTTGCCTGAATATGTTTTTTTTCTAAAAGATAAAATAAAGGCCACAAAAGCTATAGCAGCAAGCAATCCAAAAAATGCTATAAAAACATAAATTGCAAAGTCATTAGTCCTTTCAACAATAAGATCAATACAGCATAATACAGAAATTATGAATATAAGAATTGCAACTAGCCTTCCATGTTTTTTTGAATACGATTCATCAACATTAATTAAGCGCTTAGATTCATCAAGATCAGCAAACTTTTTATTATAAATTGACTCAATATTATTCTTGAAAAAGTACTCGATTATTTTGGATGCATTTTTATCAGCAAAAATTTTAAATACCTCACATTGAAACTTTAATATAAGCGCATCTCCTTTTACCATTACCTTTTCCACGATACCAAGATCGAACATTTGCATTTTTTTGAATCTTTTTATGATTAGAAAATTATTTTCGATTTTATATTTATTCCAAACAGATCGTTTTTCCTTGATATAAAAAAAAACTAAAGCCAGCATAACAAGAGGAAACGCTATAGGCTCACTCCCTTCAATCAACAAAAAGACAGCCAATGCAGAGATAAAAACTGCTGAAAATAAAGTGCTCAATTTTTCTTTAACTGAATAACCAATAAAGTCTTCCATTTTTTCTCCTGCGGCTAAACTATTTCTGTATTTTGCTTCTGGAATGTTTTCTGCGGAAGCGGTCAAGCTGCATCTGGAGGGTGGCCAAGACTTTTTCTATGCCAGCGGCCTTAAGCTCGTCCCTAAATTCTTTTACAAAGGTTTGCTCATTTTCTACCTTCCCAAAGCTGAGCTTTAGCATATACTTGTTCCAGACGGCATCAATTGCTTCCAGTTCGGCGGAAATTTCGGAAAAGTCCCAAATCATTGCGGGATAGGGATAGTCTATTGCAACCTTGTCGTACTGGGCAACAAGCTCTTCGTATTTGTCCCAGCAGTTTTCGGATGTGCGGACTTCCAGCTGGTCGTTGCGGCCCCACCAGAAATTTGTGGAAAAACTGTCGCGCTCCGGATTGTAGCCTTCGGGGTAGCCACGGAATCCATCGTCTTTTATGATGTACTGCTTTCCTCGTATGCCATAGTTCATAAGGTAGTAGCATTCGGGGTCGTTACGCAAAAGGTCGTAGACTTTTAGCGCCCGCTCAGGGTATTTGCTTTTTGCGTAGACAGCCATTGCCCCGTGGGTGAGCGTTGTGCGCACAAGGTTTCCGCTTTCCTTTCCAAACCAGAAGAAGCTGCAGTCTGCATCGGGAAAGTTGGCCTTAAGCTTGGGTCCAACGATTGAATAAAAAGTGTCCGTGTGGTGGCATTCAAGAGCAGACCTTCCGGCAATAAATTCCTCGCGGTTGTTCCAGTCGTAGCCGGAGAGCACGTCGCTTGGCCAAACGCCAGCCTTGTTCCATTCCTTCATAAGCTTTGCAAAGGCAAGCAGCTCGTCACCTTCGTAGTAGGGGGAATAAATCTTTTCCGTGTTGTCGCGGCTAACCCCAAACATAAGGTTTGCAAGAACTCCGTCCAGCGGAATGTAAAGGCTCTTGGAAAAAATGTATCCGTTGGAAAGCGTTACGGCTATGCTTCTGGTTGACTGGCACTTGAAGGGGTATTCAACATAGTTCTTTTCGCGGACGTACTTGCAATAGGGAAGAATATCCTCCCAGCACTGGATTCCCTTTTCCAGCCCGGCCTCTTTTGCCCAGTCACCCCGGTACATAAAGCCGTGGTTTATCCACTGAACGTAATTGTCTTCCGGTATAAGGTAGATTCTTCCGTTAAAGCTGCATCCGTCCCAGTGCTCGTAGGGAACCTTGGAAAAAGTATAGGGGCAGTTCTTCCTTAGCATGGATACTGAAAGCGGCATAAAGGCTCCCCTCTGAACATTCGGCCATGCTTCAAGCCAGTCTGATGCAGTTCCCACAAGATCCAGGCAGGTTCCCTTGTTGGAAAGCAGGCGGTTGTAGTTTAGCATGTAGTCGTCCCAGGGTACATAGATAAGCTCCAGTTCCGCATTGACTTTTTCCGTAAGGACCTTGTTCAGCGCGTCAAGAACTTCCCTTGTAGAATTATTGGGCGGAGGATTTCCTATCGTTAGGTATGTTATTTTTACGTGCCTAGAAAGATTGTCGGCAGGAGCATGAAAAATAAATGTTAGCGCGGCCAGACAAAACAAGACCGGCAATGCCAAAAGTAAATAAGTAAAACGCTTCATTAAAAAAAATAATACCCTTTACCAAGCCTTTTGTAAAGAGAATTTGGAGTTTTTAGAGGAAAATTCCGTTGTCTTAGGAGGGGGAAGTCTCCCCCTGCGCCCGCACTCCGTTGCGTGCTACCCTCTCTACAGGGGCTAGCCGCCCCCGTAACGCCCCCGCGGGATGAAATATGGCAGAAAGAATTGCCCCTATCCTGCAAAATATTCGTCCACATTGAATTTATATCTTCTGCCTTTGCTTTCCGTAAGATTGCATTTCCCTTAGACAAGCTCAGGGAGCAATTTGCTTGCGGTCGGTGAGCCTGTCGAACCGATGAATGACAAACAGCTATCCCCTTCGACAGGCTCAGGGAACGATTTGCTAGCAGCCGGGGTTTTAGGGGTGCGGTCAGCAACCCCTAGGA
The DNA here is from genome assembly GCA_002373205.1 of Treponema sp. UBA3662. Lineage (GTDB taxonomy): Bacteria > Spirochaetota > Spirochaetia > Treponematales > Treponemataceae > Treponema_D. Next base: position 2,394 of record DFJV01000035.1, on the reverse strand, counting down.
GAATGGGGTGTGCCGAAGACCGCAGGGCTGAGGCCAGGGGAAAGGCTTTTCCCCTCGGAAATCAATTTTGTGTTTCGCTCCCAGGCAAATCCGTCTGAAACCCCGCGGTGTCGCGGAATAGGAAATTAAACTCACTTCGTTCGTTCCGCTCCGTACCCGCAACGAAGTTTCAAGCTATGCGTGTTTTCAGCCGCCTTTGCCTTCCGCTGCACACAAAACTGATTTCCGGTCTAATTGGCATAGAAACATAAAAGAAATTAATTTTAACTACGTTTTTTTGGTTACCTGTCTAAATATTTTATGAAAATTGATTTTCAGGCTTTTCCCCTCATTATTATTTTTATTGACTTGCCCTACTCCTTTATTTCGTTAAGAAGGTATGGCGTTGTCTGGTAGACGTAGTAGTTGAGCCAGTTGGAGTAGAAAAGGTGGGCGGTGCTCCTCCACTTGGACTTGACCGGGAGGGATGGGTTGTTGTCCGTAAAGTAGTTTTCCGGCATGTGGATATCCAGGCCCTTGCTGATGTCGCGGCTGTATTCCTTGGCAATGGTGTCGCTGTCGTATTCGAGGTGGCCAGTCATGAAGATTGAGCGGTTGTCCTTTGACTTTACAATGGTTACTCCGCTGACGGGGCTTGTGGCAAGAAGTTCCAGCTTGGGGTTTGCAAGTACGTCCTGGTCCTTGATTATGGTGTAGCGGGAGGTTGGCACGGGGAAGCAGTCGTCAAAGCCTCGGCAAAGTGGGTCGGTTGGTGCAAGCAGGTCGCTGTAGAAGATTCCCGAATACTTTCTTTGCATTACGTACTTGGGGATTCCGTAGAAGTGGTAAAGGCCGGCCATTGCCCCCCAGCACAAAAAGAGGGTGCAGTAGGCGTTTTTCTTGGCGTAGTCCATTATGCGGCAAAGGTCTTCCCAGTAGTCAACTTGCTCAAAGTCAAGCTGTTCGACGGGGGCTCCTGTTATTATCATTCCGTCGAATTTTTTGCTGAAGACTTCGTCGGATGAGATGTAGAATCTTTCCAGATGGCTTGAATCCGTGTGGCGGCTAACATGATTTTCCATGCGCACCAAGGAAATGTTTATCTGGAGCGGAGTGTTGCTCAAGAGGCGCAGAAGCTGGGTTTCCGTAACCTCTTTTGTTGGCATGAGGTTTACGATGGCAATTTCCAGAGGGCGTATGTCCTGGGTGGCGGCGCGCTCGGACGTCATTACGAATATATTTTCACTTTCCAAGACCTGCCTTGCCGGCAAATCCGCATCTATTTTTATAGGCATAAAGACTCCTACATTATTTTGTGCACATTATAGCATATAGCAACAATTTGTAAAATATGCTATACTAATCAGCAAATAAAGAAAGCAACACCGTTTACTAATGTCACCTTAATGAATACCAATTTTTTATGTTCGTTTAGAATAAAATTGGGGTTTTTAGGGGTGACAACCCCTAAACCGTGCCGGGAAAGG
>DFJV01000035.1:0-752 GCA_002373205.1 Treponema sp. UBA3662 | reverse complement strand
AAGGTTGGTGGGGATATGAATACAAGAGCAGACCGTAGGGCAGCGGTAAAAAAGCTAAAGGCTTTGGTGCTTAGCCCAAAAATTGAAATAAACGAATACCGCAAAGGCATAGAGAATGAATTTTCTTGCGAACTTCTTCCAGCCGGTGTTGAATGCACGGAACAGGATGCAGGCGGGGTAAAATACGACCTTCTTACGCCTGTGGTTTATGCTTCAAACAGAATTATCTTCTATATACATGGCGGTTCTTTTGTTGGCGGCTCGCGGCAAAGCTACAGGAACTTCTGCTCATCACTTGCAAACGATTCGTCTTGCAGGGTGGCAATTCCTGAATACCGTCTTGCACCGGAACATCCCTTCCCTTCTTCCGTAGACGACCTGCTTACCGCATTCCGCTCAATCTATGCGGATGAAAAGGCAGCGGCAAGGCTTGAATCTTCCGCAAAAGAAAAACCTGAATACACATTCGGCCTAAAGGAAGAAGAGCCCAAGAAAGAAGAGCCGGGCGCAAACATAATAATTGCATCTGACGGAAGCGGAGCAAGCCTTACGCTGGCACTTATGTTCCGCATGACGGAAGACCAGCTAAAGAGCGTAAAAAAGGTTGTCTTCTTTTCTCCATGGCTTGATGTCTCCCGCTCTTCCCCCCTGCTCACAGGCCGCCGCGTTTACGACGAAGTGCTTTCCGGGGATTCAATGCGCAGGGCAAGCGACCTGTACACTTACGACAGCAATTCGGAAAACATATTCAT
>DFJV01000036.1 GCA_002373205.1 Treponema sp. UBA3662 | reverse complement strand
ACCTGCTGATGAAGGGGCAGGACTATGGGGACCTGTGCCAGGGCTACGTCATCTTCATCTGCAGGGCAGACCCCTTTGACAGGAATCTTCCCGCCTACACCTTTGAGAACGTATGCCTTGAGGATGCCACGCTGAAACTTGGCGACAAAAGCCAAAAGATATTCTATAATGTAAGTGCGTGGGAGTCTGACAGTGACGGCGAGAGAAGGAGCCTGCTCCGCTACATAGACAGTGGCGACGCAACGAGCGCATTCACGCGGAGGCTTGAGGAGCTTTCCAAGGAAGTTAAGGGCTCCAACAAATTCAGGAGGCAGTACATGATGCAGAACATCTACATAAACGACGCAATCTACCATGGCAGGGAGATGGGCCGTGCCGAAGGAATTGAACAGGCAACGAGGAGCAACATACTCTCTTTTTATAAAAATAATGTTCCTGTAAGCCTGATAGCTACGTCAGTTGGCAAAACAGAAGCCGAGGTGCAGGAGATAATCCGTCAGGGGCAGCCGGAGCCTTCCTCTTGCTGAGCCTGCATAAGTGTGTGGGCTTTGCAAATGGCCACCGGTGTTTTGGCTGTGTCCAGGGACATCTTAGCCGGGCTTTATAAAATGACTGTCGAAGGGGTACTTGAAATCAAGCCTAGCCCCGATTGGAAGGGCCGCGGAGCGGTTGCCGTCAGGCAATGGAGGCGGAAGCCGGAACCCTGCAAAGCGGGGAATGCAAAGAAGTCTGGCCGGCACGGAGTGGCGGACACAGTTTAACCATAAATGCGGCTCCAGAAGACAAAAAAATACCGCCACCAAAACTGGCAGCGGCATATATTGCTTTTGCAAGCGTGCACTCTTTTGCTAAGTTTTAGTAAGAATCGCTCTGCTGCATCTCAACAGGCACTGTAGTTTCGCCCTGAAGAGCGCTGATGTTTTCGTCCGAAAGGAATTCCGTAAGAACAGTTGCCTGGGCTTTTGTAAAGTAGTAAGACTGGTCAATCGTTTCTTTGAATCCACCTTCCTTCTTCTGGTCAACAGCAAGGTTTTCCGCTTTCTTTACGTAGATGCAGAAATACGGGTTTCCGTCAATAAAGTTGTAGCCAAAGTAAACCTTGGGCTTGCAGTAATACATCATGGAAGCTTCTATGTTGCCAAAGTCTTCGTAGCCACCAACAAATCCGTATGCCTGGCGGCTTTTGCTGTCCTTGCGCTTAAGCTTTTTTTCGTCAAAGTCTTTTTTGTAGCGTTCAAAGGCGCTAATAAGTGCGTTGCGTTCTGCCTGTGCAAACTGAACTGCGTATGCGCATGAATCGTAGTAGCATTCAAATCCTGCTATGTCCGTTCCTTCGCGGTAGATAAGGCTTCCCTTGCGTGTACCAAATCCACCGAGAGTTGGCTTTGCGTAAAGGGTAAAGTTGTCGATTTTTACGTATTTGTTAAGGTTAAAGAGCTTTTGTCCAAAGGAGCGGTTGCCTCCGCTAAGTTTTTCCGGGCTGTAGTGGTCGCCGTCCAGCTTTTTCTGAGACGGGGTTACGGCAATTTGTGTTACCTGCTCTTCTTCTGTGTCGTAAGCGTCAGCGGTTATTCCCTTTGAGCTTGCGCAGGAAATAAATGTTGCGGCCAGGGTGCATGCAGCTGCCGCTAAAAAAATAGAATGCTTCATTTTTGTATTCTCCATTTCGGGGGCTTGGATGGCCCTTAAATTTGCGGTTATTTTCTATATTATATAAACGGTTTTGTTTTGTAAAGGTTACGCTTTTGTAAGGGGTGCTTTTTTTTGGCACTGATTCTCTGGACGAAGTCCTGCTTGCTCTACCATTCTACCTTTTGGCTAATTCGACCGGATAGGCCTTTGCGCCACCCGCTTTCCAGGGCTACGAAGAACACTTTGTAAAACAAATAGCGCCAAGGACGGCGCGTTATTTCTTTACGTTTAGAGCTGGTGAGTTTTCTAACAGAAAACTCAGGGGTAAAAATTGCATGGAGGCAATTTTTAACACCCACCCTTCCAATCGGGCGTAGGTTTCTCTGGACATGAGGCAAAGATTCATGTATACTTAACTAACGAGTGTTAGGCGTTTTATGGAAAAAAAACTTTCTAAGGAATCAATAATAATGGCCATGCTCAATGCCTCTTTTACCTATTCCGCTGGGGCTGCGAGCCTTTCAGACATAGCGGATTCCCTTGGCGTAAAAAAGGCATCTTTGTATAACCATTTTACAGGCCGGGAAGACATTGTTGCAAAGACAACGGAATTCTGCGCAGATTACATGAGGGCAGTTTCTTTTATTCCCCACAACATCAAGGAAATTGTCCAGAAGTATCCGGCCGCGCTTGCCTTTAAGGGAATAGCCAAAAGTTTTTTTAAGATGCACACCCAGGAACCCCTTTTCCAAGTTTACACTTTTGTCCACACCCAAAAATTCTTTTCCGCAAAAAGTGCCGCGGTTGCAAATGAATCATCCCTTAAGCTTTCGGGCCAGGTGTGCCAGATTTTGGAACTCCTTTGCGAAGCAAAAAAAATAGCCCCCCTGCCAAAAAGCGAAATCTTGGACTTGGGCAAAAGATTTTCTGCCGGAATCCAGAATTTACTCTGCGACTATCTTGTTGAGCGGAAAATCTTAGTAATGCAAAATCCGGCATCCGGTCAGGGGGAACTCTTTGCCTTGCCAGAAAGCTCCTCCGTATTAAAAGACCTGGATTCCCTAACCAGCTCCTTTTTCTCCAAAATAGAATAACAGGGCGTTTGATGGCAACTTCTCGATGTAAGCTGCACATAGATCAGTTTTCACGATATTTTCTTGTGTAAAGCAACGCAGAAAATCCCCTTCGGGTACACCGCACGGACTTGCTACGGTGTATGCGTGCAGCAGAAGTCACACAACGGTAGCAAGCGCGTAGCGTTGTGGGCTGAAAACCCGCATAGCTTGAAACTTCGTTGCGGGTACGGAGCGGAACGAACGCAGTGAGTTTAATTTCCATTCCGCGACACCGCAGGTTTTCAGATGATTTGACTGGGAGCGGAACACAAAACTGATTTCCGTATGTAGCCCGCTATTATTGATAGAAACACACATTTTGGTTATACTAGCTCCATGGCAAAACAAATGATTATGGGAAACCAGGCCATAGCGCTTGGAGCCCTTAAAGCTGGAGTGAATCTGGTAGCCGGTTACCCTGGCACACCGTCCAGCGAAATTATTGAATTTATTTCCAAGTATAAGAGCAAGACCGGAACCTACGTTGAATGGTCGGTAAACGAAAAAGCCGCCGCAGAAGTAGCCGCAGGAGCAAGCTATGCAGGAAGCCGCACCCTAATCACAATGAAGCAGGTAGGCCTTAATGTTGCAAGCGATCCCGTCATGTGCCTTAGCTACGTTGGCGTAAAGGGCGGAATGGTAATCGTAAGCGCAGACGACCCGGGCCCAATTTCAAGCCAGACAGAGCAGGACACGCGCAACTTTGCCCAGTATTCCAAGCTGCCCTGCTTTGACCCTTCCACACCTCTGGAAGCATACGAGATGGTGCAGGAAGCCTTTGAGCTTTCCGAAAAATATTGCACGCCAGTTCTGCTCCGGCCCACCACAAGAGTTGACCACGCCTACGAAAGCATGGAATTCCCGGAACTTGAGCCATGCCGAAAGCCAGGCCAGTTTGAAAAAGATACCAAGCGTTGGGTTATTTTTCCCCGCGCATCCTATCTTAACCACAAGCGCATTTTTGAACGCAATCAAAAAACACTGCCAGCAGAGTTTTCAAAAAGCAAATGGAATTTTATAAAAAACAATACGCAGAATTCCCAAGGTGGGGAAAGCCTTCCCCTCGGCCGCACTTCGTTGCGTCCTACCCCTTCTAGCGGGGGAAGCCCCCGCAACGCCCCCTTTGCACTTGCCGCAGGAGGAATATCATACTGCTACCTAATGGAAGCTCTTTGCATACTCGGCATAAAAGACATGCCTGTGCTTAAGATAGGAACACCCTATCCCTTCCCAAAAGATCTTGCCCTTCAATTCCTTAAAGCCCATGAGCAGGTCCTTGTCTTTGAAGAGCTTGACCCTGTTATAGAAGAAAACCTTGTAACAATCACTGGTGCAGAAAAAGTAAATTGCCAAATCCGCGGAAAGTTCGATGGCACTGTTCCAGAAGCCGGAGAGCTTAGCGTAGAGATTATAAAGAAGATTCTTGAGGAAGAGATCCTGAAACAAGTTCAGGATGACGGTTCTCTATTGCATGCTGACGCCCCATGTCATGCTGACGCCCAGTGTCATGCTGAACTTGATTCAGCACCTCCTTCCCCCGAACTGCCAGTCCGCCCGCCGGTACTCTGTGCAGGCTGCCCCCACCGGGCTGCTTTTTACGCCGTAAAACAGGCAATGAAGGGCAAGAAAACCGTTTACTGCGGAGACATAGGCTGTTACACCTTGGGCAACGCAATGCCTCTGGACATGACGGACACCTGCCTGTGCATGGGAGCAGACATAACAATGGCACAGGGCTTCTACCACAACGAGCCTGACCGCTTCTGCTTTAGCTTTATAGGCGACTCAACTTTCTTTGCAAGCGGAATCACTGGCGTTGTCAATGCGGTTTACAATCAGAGCCACCAGACAATCTGCATACTGGACAATTCAACCACGGCAATGACTGGCCACCAGCCCCACCCCGGAACAGGCCTTACCATGATGGGCGAAATAGTAGAAAAAATCAGCATAGAAAAGATTTTGAATGCGGTTGGAGTTTCGCCTGTAATCACGGTAAACCCCTTTGACCAAAAGTCAGCCGTAGAAGCAGTTCAAAAGGCAAGCGAATCCCGTGGGGTAAGCGCAATAATCTTTAAGGCACCCTGCATAGCAATTGCCCAGAAGGTCGGTTGGGAAAAGCCCCATGCCCTTAGCGTTGACTCAAACAAATGCATTGGCTGCCGCAAGTGCATAAATGAACTTGGTTGTCCAGCCCTTAGCGTAAGTTCTGAATGCAATGCTAAAGGAAAGCAGCTTGTTTGCATAGACAAGTCGCTTTGCACCGGATGCGGATTGTGCTCACAGGTTTGCCCTGTCGGAGCAATAAATTAAAGCAGGCGTTGCGGGCGGCGTTTGAGCCCGCAGAGAGGGTAGCGACCAACGAAGTGGGCGCGCAGGGGGAGACTTCCCCCTCCTTAGATGGAGATTTTTATGGCAAAAAATATAATTATTTGCGGAGTTGGCGGACAGGGTACTGTTCTTGCAGCCAAGGTACTTTCTCAGGCGGCTATTTCTAACGGAGAGAGGGTTCTTTCTGCCGAAACAATCGGTATGGCTCAAAGGGGCGGTTCTGTCGTAAGCCACATCCGCATTGGAGAAGACGCATATTCACCGATTGTACCGCAGGGACAGGCAGATGTGCTGATTGCTTTTGAAGCAGCGGAGGCCGTGCGCAACATCGCTTTTCTAAAGCAGGGCGGTTCTGTAATCGTAAACAAAAAGGTTGTGCAGCCGGTAACAGCAAGCCTTAGCGGAAAAGTTTTTTCGGAAGAAGAAATGATTTCTTATCTTGAAAAAACAGCAGGTAAGGTAATCGCTGTAGACACAGATTCTGCCTGCCATGAACTTGGAAGCAGCAAGGTCGTAAACATGGTGCTTCTTGGTGCCGCAAGCAAGAGCGGTCTTATCTCCAAAGAACAACTAAAATCCGCGCTAAAACTTTTGGTAAAGCCGGAATTCTACGAACTGAACGTAAAGGCCATAGATTGGACCTGTTCGGAAACTATGTTCCCTCACAGGTTGCGAGTTTAAAATCGCTAAAATAGCGCGATTTTAAACATCGCATTTCAGAGTAACCAGTTCTGAAACTGAAGTTTCCGAACTGGTTTATTATATTGGCTAGGAGTTTTTATGAGTGACCAGCTTTCTGATCTTGAAAAAGCACGAGAATTTTTTGGCGGAGATTTTTACGCTACCAAGGCAAGCGGAATTGTAATTGACGAAGTTGGAGACCATTATGCCCGCTGCTCAATGGAAATTACCCGCAACCACCAGAACGCATACGGCGGTGTTATGGGCGGTGCAACATTTACCCTTGCAGACTACACCTTTGCCGTTGCTTCCAATTTTAACCAGGTGCAGACTGTTTCCGTTACAAGCCAGATAAATTTTATTGGCATGGCAAAGGGCAAAAAGCTTCTTTCCGAATCCCATCTTATAAAAGACGGCCGCTCAACCTGCCTTTACCAGATAGACGTAAAAGATGAACTTGGCAATAAGGTTGCCTTTGTAACCATAAGCGGAATGAAGCTTGGCTAAAAAAGCACTGTCATTACAATTGCACCGGCAAGAATTGCAAGTCCAATCAGGGTAAAGGCAAAATCCCTAAAGTGGCGCTTGTAGATTCTGGTGCAGCTTGCCCTTGTTCTAAAGTAGAATCCGCGTAGCTCAGCGGCTGTTGCGGTAAATTCAATTTTTCTTACAGCCCCCATCAGAAGAGGAAAGCAGAGCGGCAAAATCATCCCCAGCTTTTTGAATGGATTCTTTACGTCAAAGTCAACACCACGCGCTTTTTGGCTTTCTATGATTCCAGACATCTCCGAAGAAAAAACCGGAATGAATCGTATTGCGGAAGTAAGTGTAAATGCATATTTGTAAGGAATACGAAGTTCCTTTACCATTGTGTTGGAAAGGTCATTCAAGTTGATTACGGAAATCAAAACAGAAAGCGGAAGGGTTGCTCCTGTAAGCCTCATCACAAGAAGCAGTCCGTTCCTTATTCCAACATCAGTTATTCCAAACCTTTGTCCAAGCGGAATTACAACTTCGCCCTTTCTGATAACAAGAACCTGCAGCAGAAAAAGGAAAAGCGACATCTTGAACAAGCCCTTAAAAATTCCAAGCGTCCTTTTTAAAAGCCCCGAATGTGATTTTCCTTCGCCAACAGCCCCAAGCAGAACGTCAAAAATAATTATTCCAAGCAAATAGAAAAAATTGGAAGAAACAAATGCCGAAGCGCAAAGCAGTGCCGCAACAAATATTTTTGTAAGCGGGTGCATTTTATGAAGAACAGAATCGCCCTGTAAGTAGTCCAAAAATCCTTTCATATTTTACGCTCCCTTTTTTGCCAGCTTCAATTTGCTGATTAATTCTTCCACGGTAAAAAGCCCCTTGAATTCATCTCCCAAAAGTGAACAGGTTGCCGCAATCTGTGGCTGCAATAGACGTGCCTTTGCAAGCAGTTCCTTGTTGGAAAGAATTTCCCTTGTTGCTCCTTGGGCAAGAATTTCACCCCTGTTCATTACAATTACGGATTTTGCAAAGTCAAGAACAACTTCCATGTCGTGGCAAACCATGATGACTGTAGTTCCGTTTTCGTTTAGTTCGCGGATGCGGTTCATCATTTCCATACACTCGCGGTAGTCAAGGCCGGTCGTGGGTTCATCAAGGATAAGAATTTCCGGGTTGAGCGCTATAAGGCATGCAAGGCAAAGTCTCTGCCTCTGTCCACGGCTCATGTTGAACGGTTCGGTCTTGGCATCAAATCCAAATTCCTTGATTGTTGCTTCCACCTTGCTCTGTATCTCTTCTTTTGAAAGGCCATTGTTTTTTAGGCTAAAGGCAATTTCTTCTTCCACGGTGCTGCAGCAAATCTGGCGGTCAGGGTTCTGGAACAAAAAGCCTATGTGCTTGGCAAGTGAACTTACTTTGTTGTGCTTGGTGTTTTGTCCAAGAACAAAAACGTCTCCTGCGCTTGGCTGCAAAAGTCCGTTGCACAGTTTGGAGAAGGTTGATTTTCCTGCTCCGTTTGAGCCTGTGATTGCGGTAAAGTCGCCCTTTTGTATTTTTACGTTAAGGTCGTGAACGTTTGCCGTTTCGTTGTAAGAAAAACAGACGTTCTTAAATTCCAGGACAGGCTGTTCTGACGGTTCTGTGACTGGCTCTTGAGATGGCTTAAGACTGTCATCATCCGTTTTTACATGGCAATCATTGCCCATCATTCTTTTTATAAAATCTGCCGCTTCCTGGGTGTTAAGGCAGATGCGCTCTTCTGTTTTCATTCCGGAAGGGGTTAGGCCTTCTTCCATCATTTTTCCGGTAAGGGTTAAAACGCGGGGACAGTTAATTCCGGCTTCTTCCATTTCCCTCTGGTGGGTCAGGGTGCTTCTTATTTCTCCGTAGTGGACGACTGTGCCCTTTTCCAGGACAATCAGCTTTTTTACAAATTCGCAAAGCAGCATTATTTTTTGCTCTGCAACAATAACTGTAATTCCCCTTTCTTCGTTCAGCTTTTTTAGGAGCTTAAAAATCTGTAGTGATGATGCGGGGTCAAGTTCGCCGGTTGGTTCATCCAGAATAAGGTAATCCGGCTTTAGGGCTATAATGGAAGCAAAGACAACTTTCTGCTTCTGGCCGCCGCTCAGTGTTGAAATTTCGCGGTGGCGCAATTCGCTAATTCCCAAGGCTTCGAGGGCTTCTGTTATCCTTTCTTCAATCTGATTTGCCGGAACCCCGAAGTTTTCAAGCCCAAATAGAATTTCATCTTCAACAAAATAGCTGACTATCTGGCTTTCTATGTCCTGAAATACGGAACCAACTTTTAGGGCAAGTTTGTCTGGCTTTACGTCAAAAGTGTCCTGCCCTTCAACTTTTACAGAACCGTAAAAATCACCTGTATAGTGATGGGGGATAAGGGCGTTAAGGCAGCTGCACAAGGTGGTTTTTCCCGCACCGGATTCACCGATGATTCCTACAAAATCACCCTTTTGAATGTTCAGCGTTACATTCTCCAGGGCATTCTTTTTAGCTTCTGCATACTTAAAAGTAAGTTCCTGTATCTCAATCATTGTAGCTCCACGTGGTATGCTGAACCCGCCTTTTGGTAAGCAAGTTCAGCATTTTTTAGTACTTTTATATAGAAGATATTTTTATTTTTCGCAGGCAAATGGCTTTTTGATTGCCTTGAGCAAAGGTGCGTACAAGAGTGCCACGATGATTGCGTTCAGGGTTGCGGTTCCAAAAACGATTGGCACGTATGCGGCCATTGCGCTTGGATCAGACTTGATGAATACAAACAAGAGCACTGTGAACAAGCCGCCTGAAACAACTGTGCTTATGAATGTGCTGACTGCGGCATGTCCAATTTCCATTGCGCGGTTTTTTGCAGGAATCATAATCAAAAGTCCCATGCAAAGGGCACCTGCAAATTCTGATGCAAAGTTGAGTCCTGCTGTTCCCGGGAAGAACTGGCAGATTGCACCAGCCAAAAGACCAACAATGATGCTGTACCAGATTTTTGGACGGAGAAGTGCAATGATAAGACAATACATTGCAATGATGAAGTTTGGCTTCATACCAAAGAAGTTGATGAAGGTTCCTACAAAGAATTTGAGGACTGCACCTGCGGCAAGCAATACCGCTGTAAGAAGAAGTTCGCTAAGAGAAAGTCCTTTTTTTTCTTCTGTCTTAATGACTCTTTTTTCCATAATGGTCTCCTTTTATTTGTTTCTGTTTACAGTAACTTTGTTACTACAGACAGTAACATCTATTTTTAATCTTGTCAAGCGAATTTACAAAAAAAAGTGGAAATCATGTTTGGTGTTCCGCTCCCAGTCAAATCTGTCTGAGAAACCCGCGGTGTCGCGGAATAGGAAATTAAACTCGCTGCGCTCGTTCCGCTCCAATGCGGGTTTTCAGCCAGATTTGCCTTCCGCTGCACACCAAACACGATTTCCGTTTTTTCTACATAAGAAAGTATTTGAAAAAGTATACACTTGACAATAAGTTTTTTGTATGTTACTATAAATAGTAACTTTAGTTTTTAGTTGGGAGAATTGAGATGAAACTTACAGAAAAACAACTTGAACAGATTCGTGCGCAGGTTCGCCGTGTTAAGGCCTGCGGAAATCCCTTTTACACAGAGCGTTTTAAGAACGTAAATCCAGACGACATTAAGACACAGGAAGACTTTGAAAAGCTCGTACCCTTCTGCTCCAAGCAGGACCTTCGCGACGCATATCCTCTTGGACTTGCCGCAGTTCCAGAAGAGGAAATTGTCCGCATCCATTCATCAAGCGGAACAACAGGTTCTCCTGTAATCATCCCCTATACAAAGAAAGACGTTGAAGACTGGGCCATCATGTTTGCCCGCTGCTACGAGATGGCAGGAATTACAAGCAAGGACCGCATCCAGATAACCCCAGGCTACGGTCTTTGGACTGCCGGCATTGGCTTTCAGGCTGGCTGCGAAAGGCTTGGTGCCATGGCAATTCCAATGGGACCCGGCAACACGGAAAAGCAGCTTAAGATGATGCAGGACCTTAAGGCTTCTGTAATCTGCGCAACATCTTCCTACGCTTTGCTTTTGGCAGAGCAGGTTGAATCCCGCGGACTCAAGGACAAAATATTCCTTAAAAAGGGCATAATCGGTTCTGAGCGCTGGGGAGAAAAAATGCGTGGCCGCATCAAGAACATTCTTGGCATAGAACTCTTTGACATCTACGGCCTTACGGAATGTTACGGACCTGGCATTGGAATTAACTGCCCCGGTGAAGAAGGAATCCATATCTTTGATGATTACGTCTACATAGAAATTCTTGACCCTGTAACAGGAAATCCTGTTCCAGAGGGAGAAATTGGCGAAATTACTTTGACAACTCTTGTAAAAGAAGGAGCTCCTCTCTTCCGCTTCCGCACACACGACCTTGCAGCCTTTATTCCTGGCCAATGCAAGTGCGGCTGCAAATATCCCCGCATAACACCAATCATGGGACGCAGCGACGACATGGTAAAGGTTAAGGGAAATATCATCTTCCCAAGCACCATTGAAGACGTAATAAGAAGCGTTCCTGGAACTTCTAGCGAATACCGCGCAGTTATTGAGCACGTGGACGGAAAGGACAAGATGACCGTTATCGTAGAGGTAGAAGGTGGCACTGACCGCACAGAGGCAGCCCTTACCATGACCTACAACTTTAAGCAGAAGTACAACGTTACTCCGGAAGTTAAGATTGTTGGCGTTGGAGAACTTCCCCGCAGCGAAAAGAAGACCAAGCGCATAGAAGACAGGCGCTTTGAGTAGCCATTCTTTATTTTGCGCCTAGCATAGGCACCGCTTCAGAATTCATCTTTCTGAGGCGGTTTTTTTGTTTAAATTTCAAACTTGTTAAGTTCGTTTGTAATGCGCATTACGGAATCTTTGTTCTGCTCTGCCTTGTCTTTTACCGTCATGAACGACTTCTGGAATTCCTTGATAACTATGTCTGACTCCTTCATGGTTCCGTTTAGGACAGTGGCAAGGTTTACAATGTCTTCAATACCGTTGTTAATTTCCTGTGTATAGTTTGCCTGAATCTTAATCAGTTCGTTTACTTCGGAAATTTTGTTTGTAATCTGGCTTGTGTTGGCAAGAACGTTGTTCGCCTTGTCTGCCTGGAGTATGATGGACTTGGAAATTTCATCAACTGCATTGGACTGGACGTCAATCTTTTCGCTGATTTTTCTGAATGCATTCTGGGTGTCCGTCATGCTCTTTTCGCCGGTTTCAACAACATCTACAATTTCTTCTATAATTGTGCTGATGTCTCTTGCGGATTTTTGCGTGTCTTCCGAAAGCTTGCGGATTTCTCCTGCAACAACAGCAAAGCCCTTTCCTGCTTCTCCAGCGTGGGATGCTTCTATTGCGGCATTCATGGCAAGAAGGTTTGTCTGGTTTGCGATGGAGTCTATAACCTGAATAACGTCGCTCATCTTCTTTGACTTTTCGGAAATCTCGTTGATTACGCCTTTGCTTTTTCCTACTTCCGTCCTGCCCGTAAAGGATTCTGCGGTAAGTTCCTGGGAAAGAACCTGGGCTTTTCTGATAAGGTCTGTAATTTCTGCAAGGTTGGCAACCATTTCTTCTACGGCCTGGGCATTCTGCTTTTCTGACTCAGCCTGGTTTTCCATAATCTGGTTTACGTTTGCGGCTTTTTCGTTCAATTTTTCTATGTTAGTTTTGGCGTCTTCCAGCAAGTGCTCCTGCTGGGCATTCTGCTTGCTCATGCTGTCGAAGGTAGAAACAATCTGCGTGATTCCGGAGAAGGAATTTTCTGTTACTGCAAGAAGGTCTCCCGCGTCAACATCAACCTTGTTATTTTCCCTTTTGAGCGTAGCAATTGAAAGCTTAAGGAAGTCCATGAGCTTGTTCATCTCCGTCATAACTACGCCAAAGTCATCGAATGTGCTTATGTTAAGGCGGGATACCAGGTCTCCCTTTTCCCTAAGCGAAGAAATCTGCTTGATTGTGTCGCTAAAGCGGGTGCGCAGTGAGTGAAGGACCATGATGAAAAGCGGTTCGGTAAAAATAAAGCTGTAAAGGTAGGCGATGAGAACCTTCTTAAAGAATACGTCCATTGTCCAGCCGTGGCGGATTGCGCTGTAGCCGCTGCAGAACAAATGCCAGCAGCAGGTAAGGATGATGCCTATAAGAATTCTGGAAACAGTTGAGGAGAAGGGTCTTGTCTTTATGCTGCCTGTGGTGTGGATTCTAAGTTTTTCAAGCTCGTGGTGGGCCACAGCCGTAAAGCATGTTACGCAATAGTCTATGGCTATAACTGCATAGAGGAGGATTAGTAGCATGATTATGGCAATGTCCGTTACGTTGTAGTTAACCTTTCCCGCCAAAGTTTTGAGGATGATTGTGGTTCCGTTTCCGATGGGGTAGCCTATTATAATGGATATGATTGTGACTATCTTTAGCCTGTTAAGAACCAGGCTGGCCTCTTCCTTTTCTTGGTCCGTAAGTTCCTGACTTTCTGCTTTTTTGATTGACTGGATAAGGGGTGCCATTACCTTGCGGGCAATCAGGGATACTGTGACTACGATTAGGAATGCCGGTCCAAGCGTTGCGCCAAGACCAGAAACCCAGTCTGCATAGTCTGAGCCTTTAATCTGCGTTACCTGGAAGGATGAAAGCAGGGGGACTCCAATGCCGGTGGAAAGGCCAAAAAACAGTATGAAAATAGCATATATACTCATAAGCACCTCGCGCTTTAAAGTATAACATACATCTGGGATTTTACAATTAAATAAAAAAAATATATTCTTAGGAGCCAGTTTCAAGACTCAGTTTTTGTCATGCTGAATTTATTTCAGCATCTAGCTTCATAGATTCCGAATCCACATTCGTAGCAAGTGCGTGCGAATGTGGCGTAGCAGTTCGGAATGACAGTCTTGGAGCAGACTTATTGGTTCAATTTAGAAGTCTTCGTTTGCCAGAAGGTCTGCCAGGTAGAAGAGAATTGCCCTTTCGTTTTCCTGCCAGATTCTGAGGCTTCTTTTTACTGCACAAACCAGATAGCCCTTTGCAAAGTCGTCTTTACGGACTTTTGAAACAAGGACTGACTCAAAGCCGTTTTGGGTTAGGCTCTTGTGGAATTTTGGGGAATGCTTTTCTATTGAATCCAGGCTGCTTTCTGAGAATATGTCTTCTTCCATCACGTTTTTTAGGTCGGAAGCGTCGGCTGAAAAATTCTTGTTCAAGACGGCCTTCATTTTGCCCTTTGAGCCAACATAATACAAGTCGTTCACCTGAAGCACTTCTGAAAGAAGGGGCATGGCTTTTTGCAGCTTGCTTTCCAGACTGCTTTCTTTTTCCAGGGTAAGCTTTAGCTTGTGCATGGTGGTGAATATGCCCCTGCTTGCCATTTTTTTAATCTTAATGTCCTTGTGCTTTTCTTCATCGTAGACCTTGTAGCAGTTGCGTCCCTTGTGCTTTCCAAGGTAGAGCATTTTGTCTATTAGGGTAAAGAGGTCAGAAAAATTGTCTGCATCGTACGGGAATGAAGCACAGCCGGAAGTTCCTGTTATAAAGGCGGAACCGTTTTCAAAGGAAAGTTCTTTTCTTAGCGCCCCAGAATTTTCGTAGAGTTTGTCAAAGAATTCTGTTTTTTCTTCTTTGGAGATGTTTTTTAGGTCTATAAGCAGAAGTTCGTCCCCGCCAAATCTTCCTGCAAGGGCAAAGCCTTTTGTACATTCAACAAGGCCACGGGTAACGCTTGCAAGCACCTTGTCTCCCGCGCTGTGGCCAAAGCTGTCGTTTATGGTCTTAAAATTGTCCAGGTCTATTATTGTAAAGGAAAATGGTGTGTTTTCTTCTATTAAAGATTCAACAAATTTTAGGGAATAGGAGCGGCTTAAGATTCCTGTAAGGGGGTCTAGTATTTCTTCCAGGCTTATTTCGTCAATAAGGCGGTCAAAATAGCTGTATTTTCTAAGGTCGTCTATGCTGTACAGAACCTGGGAACCGTCGCTTTTGTTTTTTCTTCTTATAACATCCGTTATGTCTACAAAGCTTCCGACAAGTCCAACTATTTCGTCATCGTCGTAGAGGGGGCGTTTTGAGGCGATTATGTCCCTTTCTTCGCCCTTGATTACGCATTTGCCAAGCACCTTGTAAGTGCTCTTGCCGGAAAGAACCCTAAGTTCATCCTGCTTGTAAGGCTCCGGGTCTGAATGCCAGCCCATCTCCTCGTCGTTTTTACCGATTAGCACGTCCGCTGATTCAAAGCCGTAGTAGTCCAGAAATGCCTGGTTTACGCCAAGAAAGCGCCTGTCTTTGTCTTTCCAAAAAACACAGTCCTGAGAAGTATTGATGATGCTGTCAAACAAGTCAACGGTCATTTGCATAGTGCCATACCCTGCTTACAATATATCGGCAAGAAAAAGGATTGGGTTAAATACCAGATGAAGGTGTAAAATATGAATTTGAAAAAGTTGGAAAAAATTATTGCATGGCAAAGGGGGCTTTTCCAATGGCATGAGGCCGGATTGTAGGGGCGTGTGGTAAAAATTGCCTCCTTGCAATTTTTACCCATGAGTTTTCCGTTGGAAAACTCACCAGTTTTTTAGTAAAGAGATGACGCGCCCTCCTTGGCGCTGCTTGTTCTACAAAAGGGACCCGCGGAACCCTGCAAAGCCGTTCTACGATTGATGTTTGTTTTGGAAAGAAACGTTTGTCCAAGAAGCAGCTGCCGTCCAGAATAAAAGATTGTAACATCGATAGATTGTAAAATCCCAGATTGTAAAATCGCTTGCTCCGTGCTAAAATAGGGCTATGAATGAAGACGGTCAGGACGAGCTTGCAAGAGACATAAGGGAAACCGTAAAAGAATTAATCGACAGCATTTCTATTCAGAACGGCCAGAATACTTCGGATTCGCACTACATATTCGTAATCATTACCGTAATTTTGTTTGTTATTGCGGTAATTTTTGCCGTAATGATGGTTCAGATTTTTGTGAATTCCCGCGAGCAGAAAATTCAGAAGCAGCGCTTTAAGGCCACGATGGATATGATTAAGGACATTCACATGGCAAAGACCCAGGTTCAGGTTGCGGCCATGAGCGAGGCTCCCCAAATGCCGGAAAACGACCTTATTGATTTTGAGGAGCTGCAGGAACTTGCCGCAAAGTGTGAGAAGCTTGGGGAAAAGATAGACAGGCACACCGACCGCCAGAACAATTCAAAGAATGTTAGCGAGCTGGTCTTTAAGGTAAGCACTGCCCTTGGCTTGGACAATAAGCTTTCTACAGTTTACTTTTGCGCTTCCATGGTCTACGATTCGGGATTTTTGGACTTGCCACAGGAGCTTTTCTTTTCGGAGATTCTTTCTTCTGCAGAACGAAAGCTTATGCGCACCCACGTAATGCGCTATTCAGAATTCCTTGACTTTATTCCCCGCAAATACTACGTGATTTTTTCTGAGGCGGCATCCTTGCACCACGAGAACATAAACGGTTCTGGCTACCCGGAAGGCCTTAGCGGTTCGGAGATTCCCCAGCTGCCAAGGATTTTGCATGCGGTGGAAAGTTACGTTTCTCTTGTTAACAGGAGAAGCTACCATAATATACTTAGCAAAAAGGATGCCATTGCGGAGTTGAGGCGGCAGTCGGGCATATACGACATGGACATAATCGATATTCTTGAAACTCTTATCTGATTTATAGTACAATCTTATTTGTAGGGGTGTTACAAAAGTGTCATTCCGAACGCTACGCCACTTTGCACGCACCTGCTACAAAGTGTGTTTCGGAATCTCTTAAGCTAGGGGGCTGTCCAAAAAGTTTAAGTCACAGTGTCATTCCGAACTGCTACGCCACATTCGCACGCACTTGCTACGAATGTGGATTCGGAATCTATGCACTGCATATGGTGTAGATGCTGAAATTGGTTGAAGCAACCGCGTTCAGCATGACGTTGCTTTCAGGACAGCCCCGACAAAAACTGAGTTTTGAACTGAAAAAATATTTGTGGGAGAACATATATGTGTGGAATTGTAGGATACGTTGGCGAAAAAGAAGCTGCGCCAATACTTGTCAATGCTCTTAAAAAGCTTGAATACCGTGGCTACGACAGCGCGGGAATTGCAGTTTTTGACGGTCAGGACATTGTTGTGCGCAAGGTTAAGGGTGCGCTCAGACTGCTAGTGGAAGACGTTACCAAGCAGCTTGTCCGCCAGTCAGATAAAGACAGCGACAGTGAATGCGACAAGCGTGAGGCAGAACTGATTGCACAAATGGGGCAGTTTGTAAAAGGCTCTGTTGGAATTGGCCACACAAGATGGGCAACCCACGGTGAACCAAGCGACGTAAACGCCCATCCCCATACCAACGTTAGCGGTTCAATCGCCATTGTCCACAACGGCATTGTAGAAAACTACGCTAAGCTAAAGGCATGGCTCCAGAATCAGGGGGTAGTATTCCGCAGCCAGACAGATACCGAAGTTATAGCTCACCTTATAAACTATTTCTATGAACAGACGGGGGAAATTTTCCCGGCAGTCCTAGAAACCCTGCACCGCTTGGAGGGAAGCTATGCTCTTGGCGTTGTATGCTCAGACTTCCCGGACAGGATTATTGCTGCCCGCAAAGACAGCCCGCTAATTGTTGGTCTTGGCAAGGGCGAAAACTTTATAGCAAGCGATATTCCTGCCGTTCTTGAGCACACTCGCGAAGTTTACTTTCTTGACCAGAAGCAGGTTGCGGTTTTGTATTCGGACCACGTTGACCTCTTTGACGAAGACGGTAACCGCGTAATAAAGGAGCCTTCACATGTTGAATGGGATGTTTCCGCTGCAGAAAAGGGCGGCTACTCCCACTTTATGCTAAAAGAAATCTACGAGCAGCCAAAGGCACTTACAGACACCATGAGGCCGCGTCTTGTTATGGAAGGCGGAAAACCTGTAGACATAAAATTTGACGAGGTAACAAAGGGCCAGGACTTCTGGAAGTCTGCAAAGCGTATAGTTATAACTGCCTGTGGAACCGCTTACCACGCCGGAGTTGTTGCCCGCTACGCATTCGAAGCATTTGCCCGCATGCCGGTAGTCGTGGACGTTGCAAGCGAATTCCGCTACAGGAACCCAATCCTTAACGAAGATGACGTATTTATAGTAATAAGCCAGTCCGGAGAAACGGCAGATACTTTGGAAGCCATGAGGCAGGCCAAAAAAGCCGGAATACACGTTATTGCCGTTACCAACTGTGTTGGCTCTACGGTTAGCCGCGAAGCTGACGACGTAATCTACACCTGGGCGGGACCTGAGATTGCCGTTGCATCTACAAAGGCCTACACCACCCAGCTTATGTGCCTTTACATGCTTGCCCTAAAGAGCGCATCTGTTAGGGGTACTATTAGCAGCGATGAATACAAGGCCCTGCTCTGCGACCTGGAGCAAATACCGCAGAAGGTGGAGCAGATTCTTAAAGACCAGTCAAGGGTGCAGAAATTTGTTGCAAACAACTTTAACAAGGAAAAAGTCTTCTTTATAGGACGTCTTTTTGACAGTGCAACCAGCCTTGAATGTGCGCTAAAGCTAAAGGAAGTAAGCTACATGCACAGCGAAGCTTTTGCGGCTGGAGAACTTAAGCATGGACCTATCGCCCTTGTGGACGAATCTACCCTTGTTGTGGCACTTGCTACCTGGCACGGTCTTTACGAAAAAATTGCAAGCAACATAGAGGAAGTCCGTTCACGTGGCTGTTCAACGCTTGTAATAACCCAGGACGAGGGCAAAGCCTTTGAAGGTTCCGCCAACGAGATAATACAAATCCCTGTTTGCCGCGACGAATTTGCTTCCATCCTTTCCGTTGTTCCGGCCCAGCTTTTTGCCTACTACTGTGCTGTTCACCGCGGAATAAACCCGGACAAGCCTAGAAACCTTGCAAAATCCGTTACTGTTGAATAAAAAATGAACTGTCCAGGAGCGCTTCTTTCTGGGCAGTTTTTTTTCTGGACCGTATTTTGTTTGCTAACCCGCTTTGCAGGGCTCCGCTACCGCTCCGGTCCGCCTCTGGCGGTCTGGCTGCGCCACCCTTCCAATCGGGGGTAGGCTTAGTCTGTATTCAAAAAAGTCTTTTTTGCAAAGCCTTATCGGTGTTTTTCCTGCATTTCTTTACAAAAAATGCAAAATATAACAGGATTTTCTAATATTTTTTCTTTTTTCGCTTGAAAATATTTATTAAGTCCTTATACTATATAAGTATGAGTGGGAACAACAGTGGGACAGCTGTCCTAAAGACCGGCTATGCCTTTAACAGGGCATTTCCTTTATTAACAAGAAAAAAAATTGAAACAAATTTTGAACTCCGCAA
>DFJV01000059.1 GCA_002373205.1 Treponema sp. UBA3662 | reverse complement strand
GCACCGGCTTTAGCAATGTCATCGTGGTAAGTGTAAGAAATCATCAATGGCTGAATTGCGCTCAAGGCCATGATTATCATAGTAATAAAAACAGAAGGCTCTACAGATCCATGAAGGAACATTATTCCGCCAATTGGAAGAAGAGAAAGAATAAGCGACGGAGTAATGATTATTGCAAATGCAAAGGGCCAGATACAGTCACGCATCCATTCTACATAACAGTCAGAACCTTCTTTTGCGGCAATGACAAAACGCTCGTAGGAAGATTTTGATTTTCCAAAGGCCTTGATAACTTCTATACCGTTTATATATTCAACAGCTGTGTCGTTAAGCACCTTTGTTTTATCCAGAGCAAATTTAAAGCGTGGGGCAGCGTCTTTGAACATAAAGCACATGGCAGCAAATCCCACAGGAACAACGGCAAGGCATGCAAGGGCAAGCCGACAGTCAATTAGGAAAAGATAAACAAGAAGGGCAACAGAAAGAATGATGTTTGAAGTATATTCAGGAACAATATGGGCAAGCGTTGTTTCCATACTGTCTATTCGCTCAATCATTATACTCTTGAGTGAACCTGACGGCATATCAAGAACCGTTCCAAGCGGAACTCGTGTAAGCTTGTCGCACATTTTCTTTCTGATGTTTCCAAGCAGGTTGAAAGTAGCAATGTGGCTCATGCTTGTTGAAATTGCGTGGAAGAGTACATTTCCAAGCCAGAAGGCTGCCGTGATTCCACATTCACGGAGGAAAAGGTTCCAGTCACGGACACCGGCAAGCAGCTGGCGGACAATCCGTGCAATCATAAAATATGGTGCTATACAGCAGGCCACACTAAGCAGGGCAAAGAACACACTTACGATGTACTGCCCTTTTTTTTCACCCGCAAATTCTACAATCCAGCTTATAAGGCTTTTTTTGGCGGGGGACTTTTTTTTATCCGACATATTATACCTCTTTGGTTAGTTGTATCTAACTATAATGGCATAATATATAACAGTGTTATATTAGTCAATACTAACTCTTACTTTTTTTTGAATTTCCTGAGAAATAATGAATTTTTCTTAGCTTTAGTCTTTTGCAAAATGCATTAGATTGTTCCATCCGCCACGGTAAAAGCGGAACATCTGTTCAAGACCATGCTCGGCTTGTGACAAAGGAATGTCTCTTAGGCTTAGCGAAAAAAATGAAGAGAAAGTTCCGGTTATGACAATTTCTTCAATCAGCGGTTCTATGCGCTCTACCTTTGTTCCCCTGGATTCAAGAATGTCGTAAAATTTGTCTGTTGATTCAATGTCTTTTTTTGCCATTTCGTAAACAAAGTTTTCGTATTTTGTTCCGTCTGCACTTTTTAGGATAAGGCGGAATTCTGTTTTATGATTCCAAATGTATTCAAACATTCGCTTGAGTCCTAGCGAGGAATAGTTGCTCATAGAGGCAATCTGTTGTTCAAGGGGGATTTTTTCAAATTCGGATAGAATTTCATCGTATATTCCCTTGATGTGATCGGCATGTTTTTTTACCAGGGCATCGAATAGTTCTTCTTTGCTTTTAAAATATCCGTAGAAAGCTCCTGTTGTGACACCAGCTTTTTTTACAACTTCACGAAGGGATGCGCCACGAAATCCCTTTTCTAGAAATTCTGCGCGTGCAACTTCAAGAATTTTTTCAAGTGTAACTGACTCTTCATTTTGCATAACTATTAAAAAATAGATGCAGATTGAGTTAATGTCAATACAGTTACTTCATCATGGCTTTTAGGTCTGCAAAGCGGCCTTTCTCGTCGGTGTGGGCTTTGTTGTGGCGTTCCACCTGAGCAATTCCCCGCATTTCTGAAAGGTTATGATATCCGTGAGATTTCATGAACGCACGTAAACCATTTTGAATGTCAATTGCAACATTTGGATTTGTAAACTTGGCCTGTCCAATTTCTACGGCACTTGCTCCTGCCATTATGAATTCAACTGCATCCTGCCAGGTACAGATTCCTCCGATTCCGATAACCGGCACTCTCTGCTCCGGCGGAAGTTTGTTTATTTCCTGTACAACATCATAAACGATTCTTAGTGCAAGCGGCTTAAGGCCCGGGCCTGAATATCCTGCATGAACATTATTAAAGAAAGGCTTTCCTTTATCAATGTCAATTGCAACTCCGTGAATCATGTTTATTAAGCTGATTGCATTTGCACCTGCTTTTATACAGGCAATGGCAATGGGACGGTTGTCTGCCGCATTTGGAGAAAGCTTTACCATGATAGGCTTTTTTGTAACTGCACGGACAGCGGAAACACAGTAGAAAGCCGTGTCTGCGCTCATTCCCCAAGCAAGACCTGCCGCCTTAATATTGGGACAGCTGATGTTAAGTTCAATCATATCGCAGTCGGTCTTGTCCAAAAGTTTTGCACCTTCTACATAAGATTCTATGTCGCTTCCGGCAAGATTTGTAATTACAACAGGTCCCAGCCCTATCATCCCCGGAAGAAGATTTTCTATGTAATAAGGAATGCCCGGGTTCTGAAGGCCGATAGAATTCATATTTCCACCGGCAACTTCAAGGCTGCGCTCACCGTGGTTTCCTTCTCGCGGTTCAAGGGTAACTCCCTTGGAAACAATTCCTCCCCATGCGGCAACATCACTTACACCGCGGAAATTCTGCCCAAATGCAAAAGTTCCTCCGCTTGCAATTGTTGGATTCTTAAAATGAACACCTGCTATGTCTACGCTTAAATCTGGCTCTTCATTTGTGGCCAAAGGTTTGCGGCGTGTAAGAGGCGGGTCAAAAATAACTTCGCTTGCATCAAATACAGGGCCGTCTTTGCAGCAGCGTTTAAGACCCTTTGTGGTTTCGATTGTGCAGCCAAGACATGCTCCAAGTCCGCAGAGCATTCTGTGTTCCATGCTGATGTAGCATTTTATCCCAAGTTCACTAGCCAACTTCTGTACATAAACAAGGGCTGGAGTTGGTCCACAGGCCAAAATCAATTCGTAACCGGCAGTCTGCACGGCTTCTTTTGTAAGGGCACAGGGCAGCATTCCCTTAAGGCCGCAAGAACCATCGTCGGTGGTAATTTCAAGATGATTAGCGCGAACCCTTTCCAGCCCGTATGAACCGGATTTAAAAGCCGCATAGAAATCATAAGAGCCGTCAGGAAGATTGTCCGCTAGATTTGCAACAGGCGCAACTCCAATTCCTCCTCCCACAATACAGATTTTTGCCTTGCCGGGGTTTTTATCTGCAAGCTCACGGCACTCTTCCAAAGGCCAAGGTTTTCCTAGCGGGCCAATAACAGAAATATCATCCCAAAGAGTCATGTGGCAAAGTTCCCCTGTTCCACGGCCTTTTTCAAGAATCATAAACTGAACAAGAATTTTCTTTTTGCCCTCGTTGCTTATCCACTCTTCGGAATGATAAACACTGATGGGTCTGTTATAGTGAACAGAAGATTTAGCGCTTCGAATCAAATAAAACTGGCCTGCTTTTGGAACTGCCTGATTTGGCCGCTCACATTCTATGGTCGTTTGCAAAAGATAAACATTTGGCTGCCCTTCAATCTTTTCCAGCCGTTCAACCTTTGTCTTTCCAAAAAACTGCAAGCCTTTTCCATTTTCATCAATTTCTGCTAAATCCATAACTGTTCACCTTTTCCTATTTTTTTAATCCAGATTTTTATCCGCGAAAGAGGATGTTGTTAACAACCCCTTCCAAATATTCCTCGCGGCCTGAACCCGGATCAGAAGGCTTTTTCATTTCTGCGGCACGGCTAGCAAGCTCTTCCAAAGTTGTCTTTCTGTCGCGAATCTTTTTGCCAATTCCACTTTCAAAGCTTGAATACTTTTCTTTTATAAAGCCGTCAATTCTACCGTCTTCAATAATTTCTGCAGCCTTAATAAGACCAAGTGCAAAAGTATCCATTCCCATGATGTAAGCGTGGAACATATCTTCAAAAGTATTTGAAGGGCGGCGGTTCTTTGAGTCAAAGTTAAAGCCACCTGTGAGTCCACCAGCCTTCAAAATTTCGTACATTGCAAGAGTTGCATCGTAAACATTCCACGGGAAGTTGTCTGTGTCCCAGCCAAGGATTGGATTTCCCTGGTTTGCGTCTACAGAACCCAGCATCCCGTTTATGCGGCTAATGCAAAGCTCGTGCTGGAAGGTATGGTTTGCAAGGCTCGCGTGGTTTGCTTCAATGTTCATCTTAAAATCTTTATCAAGTCCGTACTGACGCAAAAAGCCAATTGCAGTTGCGGCATCAAAATCATACTGATGGCTCATTGGCTCCTTTGGCTTAGGTTCAATATAGAAGTCGCCCTTAAAACCAATGCTGCGGCCATAATCAACCGCCATGTGCATAAGGTTTGCAATGTTTTCCTGTTCAAGCTTTACGTCTGTGTTAAGAAGAGTTTCGTAACCTTCGCGTCCACCCCAGAACACATATCCGCGGCCACCAAGCTTAACTGTAATCTCAAGAGCCTTTTTTACCTGAGCGGCAGCAAAACAGTAAACGTCGGCAGAATTTGTTGAACCTGCACCGTTCATAAAGCGCGGGTTGCCAAACATGTTTGCAGTTCCCCAGAGGCACTTAATGTCCGTGCCCTTTGTTTTTTCCAAGATGTAGTCAGAAATTTCATCAAGGCGTTTGTTTGTTACATTAATGTCATTCGGGTCTTCTGGTACAAGGTCAACATCATGCCAGCAGTAGTATTTGATTCCCAGCTTTTTCATAAACTCAATGCCAGCATCTACTTTAGCCTTTGCGTGCTCCATTGTCCCTGGAACCTGACCAAAAGACTTGTCCGCTGTGCCTGAACCAAACATATCAACTCCATTTGCGCCAAGGTTGTGCCACCATGCCATTGCAAAAGGAAGATGCTCAGACATCTTTTTACCCATAAGCATCAAATCCGGATTGTAGAACTTAAATGCCCAAGGATTCTTGCTTTCTTTTCCTTCGAATTTTATCTCAGGAATATTCTTAAAAAACTCGCTCATCTAGAGCCTCCTTATATTTATTTTTTCTTACCCTGATTTGCAACGGCTTCCATTTTTGCTTTTAAGGCTTCTTGATCGCCAAGATAGTAGTGCCTTATTACCTTAAAACTTTCATCAAATTCGTAAACAAGAGGTGTGCCTGTAGGAATATTCACTTCAAGAATTTGTTCCGGGGTAAGGGAATCAAGATATTTTACCAAAGCACGCAGACTGTTTCCGTGAGCCGCAATAATCACTCTTTTTCCTGCCTTCATTTGTGGCTTGATTTCTTCCAAAAAATAGGGGATTACACGTGCAATTGTTGTTTCAAGACTTTCATTCTGAGGAAGAAAACTTTCGTCAACATCACGGTACATAGCCTGCCTCTTTGCAGAACGCTCGTCATCATCTGCAAGCGCCGGTGGTTTTACGTCAAAAGAACGTCTCCATATTTTTACCTGAGCCTCACCAAATTTTTCTGCTGCCTCTGCCTTATTTTTTCCCTGCAAGTCTCCATAATGGCGCTCGTTCAGTTTCCATGTTTTTATAACAGGAAGCCATTCCCTGTCCATCTCGCAAAGAATTCCATTTAGCGTATGAATTGCCCGCTTTAAATACGAAGTGTAGCAGATGTCAAAATCGTAGCCTTCATCTTTTAAAAGCTTTCCAGCAGCCTTTGCTTCTTCGCGTCCCTTTTCAGAAAGCTCAACATCCGTCCAACCCGTAAACAGGTTCAGTTTGTTCCATTCGCTTTCTCCGTGTCTAACCAGTACAAGTTTTGTCATTTTATACTCCCTAAAATTTAGTTAGCTTAATCTAACCAACCTACAGTATCATTTTGCAGAATAGTTAGCAATAGCTTACAGTCTTTTTGGAGCAAGTTTTTATTTTTACTGTTGGTTTAGGGAGCAAGAGCCTGTGCCATGTGTTACCCGCTTTCCAGGGTTCCGGCTTTCGCCTCCATTGCTTCGCAACGCGTTCCGCGCCCTTCCAATCGGGGCTAGGGTTGAATTTGTAAAACTTTATTGCGGTTAGTATTGACTAACTTCCAAAAGCCAGTTATATTACATTTGTTAGCTATAACTAACTAAAACACTCCCATATCAATCGAGGTGAATATGAAAGCAGCGGTAATTTATGCAAGCACAACTGGAAATACAGAAGCAATGGCAAATGCAATATCAGAAGCAGTAAAAGCTTCTGGGGCAGAAGTGGTTTTTGCCACGGCAGACAGTGCCGACAAGACAGCGGTTGCTGCATGCGATGTAATTCTTCTTGGAAGCCCTGCAATGGGTGACGAAGTTCTTGAAGATTCCATGGAAGAATTCTACTCAGGAATAGAATCTTCCCTTAGCGGTAAAAAAGTCGGAATCTTTGGTTCCTATGACTGGGGAGACGGTCAGTGGCTCCGTGATTGGAATGACCGCCTTACAAATGCGGGTGCCGTGTGCGCAGAAGAACCCCTTATGGTTCACCTTACACCCGAAGACGCAGATATTGCACAGTGCAAGGAGTGGGCTGCGTCTGCTATAAAATAGGCTCTTATAAAACACTTGGGCTGTCCGGATTTTGCCATACTGCCGGGCAGCCCTCTTTTTTAGCGGTATAGATAATATGAATTTTAACCAGATGATGATTCATTTTTGCGCACCAACCTTTTGCAATATAAAACCTGGCAATCTTTTTTTTGTCCAGAATAAGATATTTTCAAAATCAAGTTTTGAAGCGTGGAAAAATGATTTTATAAAATTGGGACTGATGATTTTTTCCCATAAGCTTTCTGAAACTTCAACAGCAGTCCTTGTGGTAAACGTGCCGTGGGCAAGTAAAATTTTAAGCAACGCTTTTGTAAAAGAATATCTTGCAGACAAAGGATATGATGAATCAGATATTTTTGCTTTCCTAAAAGAATTGTTTTCCAGAATGAACCAAAACAGAGGTTTTCCCCATGAAGTTGGATTTGTCTTGGGATACCCAGTTAATGACGTAATTGAATTTGAAAGCCACAAGGGGCACGACTGCAAATTCTGTGGCTACTGGAAAACTTATTCTGATGTGGAAACTGCCAGGCGCTGCCTTTGTAAATACAAGGCATGTATGGGAATGTGCGAGGCTTGGTACGGAAAAGGTTATACTTTAAGCCAGATAGTTGCGGCATACAAAAAGCTTTCGGCAGCCTAATTTAAAGACAGTTTTTCTGAAAAGTCTTTTTTTGCTTTTGAAATAGCTTTCTGTCTTTGCTTTTTCTGCATATTCAGTTAGAATTATAAAACGAAGAAACCTATAATTCCTAACAAGATTATGGCCACCATATCAGGAATTCTCTTCTTAGCACTCGCGTCTTTTGTCCTGCTCTTTTTGATTGAACATAAAAAGCTTTTATCTTGTACAAAAAATTATTATGCCGTGGTTGACGACAGTCTTTTTGATGAATATTTTAGTGATATTCATCCTCCAGAAGCTTTCTCGCTTATTTCCCTATCTGATTTTTA
>DFJV01000072.1 GCA_002373205.1 Treponema sp. UBA3662 | reverse complement strand
CTTGTTATTGGCGGCGGTATGGCATACACATTCCTTAAGGCTCAGGGCCACAAGGTTGGTAAGTCTCTTGTTGAAGATGACTTTATTGACACAGCAAAGAAGCTTCTTAACGATGCTGCTGCAAAGAACGTAAAGATTGTTCTTCCTGTAGACCATGTTGGTGCTGCTGAATTTAGCCCTGATGCAAAGCCAGAGGCAGTTGACGGTGTTGACATTCCAGAAAACCTTATGGCAATGGATGTTGGTCCTAAGACTGTTGAAGAATACAAGAAGGTTCTTTCTACTGCAAAGTCTATCGTATGGAACGGTCCTGTTGGCGTATTTGAATTTGACGCTTTTGCAAAGGGAACAGAGGCTGTTGCAAGGCTCGTTGCTGAAGCTACTGGCCGCGGTGCAATGACTGTAGTTGGTGGCGGTGACAGTGTTGCTGCTGTTAACAAGTTCAAGCTTGCGGACAAGATGACCCACGTTTCTACAGGTGGCGGTGCTTCTCTTGAATTCCTTGAAGGAAAGACACTTCCTGGCATTGCAATTCTTGCACAGAAGTAACTTTTAAGAAGTAAGTTTTTCTTGCGGTTATATTGCCGGGTTCTTTTGGCAGCTTGCTAAGCCCGGCAAGACTTGCGCATGGTCTAAAAGCGTGCGTCAGTAGCGGTGCCCCAGGAAACCACTGATTAATAGCATAGTGTCATTGCAGGGGTTAACGTGAGCAATCTTTAATTGTCAATAATGCAAATAAATGGATTGTTGGGTCTTTCGCAACGAAGTTTCCAGCGAGCCCGATAATGACATTGTTCTGAATTAATCAGTATTTCCCGAGTTTTTGTGTTTTTTTCGAAGAAAAAATGCGAGCCCGGCATGTTGTCGCATGTTCTAATAAATGTGCATCAGTAGCAGAGTCCTAGTTTTTGCGTTTTTCCCGAAGGGAAAATGCGAGCCCGTTGCGAGCAAGTGAAAACTCGCCGCGAATGGCGTAGCTGTAAAACAGCCCGAGTTTTTGCGTTTTTTTCGCAGAAAAAATGCGAGCCCATTGCGAGCAAGCAAAAACTCGCAGCACAGGCTTTGCCTGTGCCTGTTACCTTTTTACCCAAAACTTGTTTACATTTAAAAATACATTTGTTCATTTTATGGAGAAGTCATCATGAATTCCTTTAAAAAGATTTTTACCCTCACAGCAGTTCTTGCCTTTACGCTTGTTTCTTCGCTTTCTGTTTTTGCAAGAAATTTTGACTACATTCAGCAGGGAGAGTATGCCTATTATCTGGATTACCGCGGAGGCAATGCCTTCTACCGCGGCTACCTTGTCTTCCACATGGATGACAACACAACTCAGGTTATTTCCAGGGCGGTGGACTTAAAGTCAAAGAAGAGCATGAACTACGTGTTTGTTCTAAAGGAAGAGCAGGGCGGAATGCCTTCTATTGTAAATGAAAAAGGTGTTCCGGGTGACAGTCCGCTTTTTTCCCAGAACGTCGTTGACTTTTTGAATTTCCATATTATGTATGCCCAGAACGACACAAAGATTGGCTACAACACTTCCTTGAATGACGACTGGCCTGATTACACCCAGGTTTACCACTACAACAAGCTTTTGCCCATGTTCCGCTTCCTTTACATTTCCAACGACAAATATCCTATGGCAGACTACCGCCTTAACAGGGCAGGAGTTCTTTCTGCAAAGGATTACAAGGCTTTCTTTAAGATGCAGCCTGCAGTCTTTAAGCACGGAAAGCAGAAGGCTGGCTATTCAATTCCTGATGCAGCAGAACAGACGGTTGAATTTGGCTCTCATTCCGTAATCCTTGACCAGAACTGGAAGGTTTCTTCTGCAAACGGCGGTAAGGTTGCCTCTATTGGCATTGCTTCCGACTTGGATGCACAGTTTTCCGTAAAGCCGCTTTCTGCAAAGGGCGTGGATCTTTCAAGCCAGCTTACAAAGGAAGAAATGCTGCGCACGCTTCTTTTGCGCTCAGCAGATAACGCAGACTTTTCAACACTTAAGGTTTCCAATGAAGACAACGGACTTGCCCTTAGCATAGAAACTTTTGACGAGTCTTCTAAGGTCTTTAACTTTAGCTACATAAAGCTTTTGGACGATGCTGTTGTTAACCTTACAACTTTTGACTTTGCCTACGAAGCTCAGAAGAAATACTTTAAGAAGATTCTTAATTCTGTAAAATAATTACGAATTGGAAATAAATTTTTAAAGCTCATTTTATGAGAATAATGCAGTAAATCAATTTTGTGCGGAACGGAAGAAAAATTTGGCAGAAAGGCCCTTTGCGCGGGCGAACCAGGCAGCGTAGCTTCAAGCCGCGTAGCGAGTCCTATACCTAATACGCGCAACTGAGGCATTTCTGACACATTTTTCTGGGAGTGGAGCACAAAATTGATTTACTTGTAACAGCATTGAATTTTCTATTGATTTGATGTAATATTCGGTAACTAATTGAATTTACGAGGAGCTAGACAAATGGCACGTACACATTACATTGCAGGTAACTGGAAGATGAACACCAGCAAGGCTGAAGCTGTAAAGCTTGCCCAGGACTTGGTTGCATCACTTAAGGGTAAGACAAACAAATACATGGTTGGCGTTCCCTTCGTATACCTTGACGCTGTAGGACAGGCTTTGAAGGGAAGCAACATCCTTCTTGGCGCACAGGACTGCGCTGCTACTGCAAACGGAGCACACACAGGCGAAGTTTCTACAGAAATGCTCAAGGACCTTGGTGTTAAGAGCGTAATCCTTGGCCACTCAGAGCGCCGCCACGAAATTGGTGAAAGCGATGAGCTTATTAACAAGAAGGTTCGCCGCGCACTAAACGAAGGCCTTGAAGTTGTTCTTTGCATTGGTGAACTTTTAAGCGACCGCGAGGCAGGCAATGCTGAACAGGTTTGCGCATTCCAGCTTTCTGCTGACCTTGCAGGCGTAACAGAAGAGCAGATGAAGAACGTAA
>DFJV01000177.1 GCA_002373205.1 Treponema sp. UBA3662 | reverse complement strand
TTAAAAATGAAGAAAAGTCGTGTTTTAATATTAGTTCTTGTGCTTGCCATTGCGATTGTTCTGCTGCCCTTTGTTGCCACGCCCCTTGTTCATAATTACAAAATCTACCGCTTTGACGCAAGCATAAAGAAAATACCTGTACCGCAGAGCTATGAGAAACTTGTGCAGAAGAAGTGGTTCGGGCTTTTGTGGGCATGCGGAAACCATGCAGACTATCTTGTTGTTGCGGTTTTTCGCGGAAAAGAAGATGACGCTTTTGTGTACAAATATTTTAACCAAGATTTTTCTGTGTACTGTCCAGAAGACAATAGCGATGCAAAGCCTTTTATATTCAAACAAAGTGGCGGAAAATGGTATTCTGTCGGAGAAGATAAAAGTATTGAAGAAAGTGAAGCTTCTATGGCAGATTCGGCGACATTTAATCCGTACATAAAGTCTCTTGCAATGCAAAGCAGCGGGCCACTGTATTTTATTGCCTATTGCGCACAGGGAAAGGCTGATTTTGATTTGCGCACATTTTAGCGGCAATCTTTCCACCTTTGATTCTGAGACAGGGCTTTGGCATGGCATCTCTTTTGCAAGCTGACTCATTTTGATTCGCGCGGAAGGGTTGAATACCCCGCCCCTTGGGGCGGAATAAGGGTATTCAACCCTGACTGCAATACCTTTTAAGAACAACGCACACCTCGTTGGTTCGCGTAAGGATGTTTTGATACAGGGGGATTCGTTTTATGAGGAACTCATACCCCGTAGCTTGCTGCGGGGTGCGTTGATTTCTCGACTTTGCATCTCAAGCTGAAGCCCTGGATTCCAAGAGCAATTTCTTGCAAAAATATTGCGATGAAAGTATATTGCAATATGAATGCATGTGTTTTTGTAGGAAGCTGTGTCACAGATGCTAAAGCAAGTTCTGCATGACAAAATTTGTTGAAGGTATAAAAAATGATTTTTTTTGTTATTTTGATACTGCTTATGATTTGTATTCCTTACTTTTACATGGAAGACAGGTTTGAGCGGCTGTATTTTAAAATCGCAATGTATGCCATGAATGCAGTTTTGCTTTTTTTGGCGATTTTCTCTTTTCAAATTTTTAGGGCATTGACCTTTCTTGCCGCTTTGCTGTATCTGGTGTTTGCAGTTCCCGTAATTCTTGCAAATCTTGTGCTTATTATTGGAAGCTGTATAAAGCATACGGCCATAAAAGAACTTCTCTTTTTGCTGCCGCTTGCATTTTCTCTTTTGTTTTCCTTCATCAGCCTAAAATTTAATCTGTCTGAACGCCTTGCCTTAAAATTTGAATTTGACAGTTATAAAGCCGAACTGGACGATTATATTTTTAACAATAATAAGACCGAGAATATCCGCACCTTTTCTGATTATGGCGGAATCATTTGGGACGGAGGCTTTTTGGACAACTACAGCGCAATTATTTACGACGAAAACAATAATCTGGATTTGCTTTTTAAGTCGGGGGATAAAAAAATTGAAGAATCCTTTGGAAGGTCGCTCGTGGATGTTATGAAAATCCAAGACAATTATTTTAGATGTAATTTTCATGACTGACTATTGCGGGGTGCCGTGGACAGATGCTGGATCAAGTTCAGCATGACGGTTTTTATATTGAAGTTTGCGGCTTGTTGACAAAAATAAAAAAAAACCGCCCCGTGATGGAGCGGCCTTTTGTTGCTTGGTAAAAAATTACCTTGCGTATTCGATTATGCGAGTCTCGCGGATCATCGTAATCTTGATTCTTCCCGGGTAGCGCAAGTCGTCTTCGATCTGCTTTGCAATGCTCTTTGCAAGATCCTTAACCTGCTCATCCGGAATCTTTTCGTTGTTTACCAGAATGCGGAGTTCGCGGCCTGCCTGGATGGCATAAGCCTGTTCAACACCGGTAAACTTCTTTGCTGTTTCCTCAAGGTTTTCAAGGCGCTTAACATAGTTGTCTACAGTTTCGCGTCTTGCACCCGGACGGGCAGCACTTATTGCGTCTGCAATCTGTACGATTACGGCTTCCGTAGTCTGCGGCTCAACGTCGTTGTGGTGGGCGGCTATGGCGTTTACTACGCGGGGCTCTTCTCCCATCTTGCGA
This sequence comes from Treponema sp. UBA3662, assembly GCA_002373205.1. Classification (GTDB taxonomy): domain Bacteria; phylum Spirochaetota; class Spirochaetia; order Treponematales; family Treponemataceae; genus Treponema_D. The sequence continues at coordinate 7,148 of DFJV01000177.1, read as the reverse complement.
GCCATTTCTGCGCCAACTTCTGCGTGGTTCTGGTCGCTGTCTGTTTCTGCTCCCTTACCAATGTCATGCAAAAGGGCTGCTCTCTTGGCAAGCTCGCGGTTAGCACCAATTTCTGCTGCAAGAAGGCTTGCAATTTCTGCAACTTCGCGTGAGTGGGTAAGAACGTTCTGTCCGTAGCTTGTGCGGAAGTAAAGCCTTCCCAAAGCGCGCACTCCGTCCTGGCCCATGTTGTGGATTCCAAGGTCAAAGAGAACCTTTTCGCCCTCTTCGTAAATCTTCTGCTGAATTTCACGCGTTACCTTCTGCACGATTTCTTCTATGCGGGCAGGGTGAATGCGTCCGTCCGTTATAAGGCGCTCAAGTGATTCCTTGGCAATTTCCTTGCGTACGGGGTCAAAGCAGCTTATTACAACAGCTTCCGGCGTGTCGTCTATGATGATGTCTACACCGGTAAGCGTTTCCAATGTGCGGATGTTGCGTCCTTCGCGGCCAATAATGCGTCCCTTCATCTCGTCTGAAGGAAGGGAAACTGTTGTAACCGTAAGGTCTCCGGTAACTTCTGTGGCAATGCGCTGAATTGTAGAAAGCAACACGCTCTGGGCCTTTTTTTCTGCTGCAAGCTGTGCGTCCTGGTCAATCTTGTTAAGAAGGGCCTGGGCATCATGCTTTGCTTCGTTTTCGAGGCTCTTGATTATGAGCGACTTTGCTTCGTCGCGCGTAAGACCGGAAATCCGCTCAAGTTCTGTGCGGAGGCTTTCTTCCTTGTCCTGAAGCTGCTGCGCGTGCCTTGCAAATTCTGCATCTCTAGCGGCAAATTCTTTGTCTTTTTTGTCAAACTCTTGGGCCCGCTTGTCCAAAAGCTCCTCTTTCTTGTTTACACGGCTCTCGTAAGCTTGAATTTCTTTACGGCGCTCGTGGTTCTCCCGCTCCTGCTGGTTTCGGTCCTGAATGAGTTGTTCTCTTGCTTGAAGCTGAATCTCTTTTTTGAGAGCTTCTGCTTCCTTTATGGCATCCTGTTTAACGCGTTCGGCTTTTTGTTCCGAGGCGGAAAGTTGAAATCTGGCATAAATCCAGCGAATAGTCCATCCAAGAACAATTCCTGCAACGGGGAGCACGATGTACAGAATCATTTTGTCCATACAAATCTCCATTGTATTTAAAATTGTTCATTAATATAGTATAGAAAAAATGCGCTAATGTCAAATGTAAAATATGTAATATAGGAATAAATATTTGTTTTCAAGGGGGGCCCCTTGGACCCCAGAATTTGGAGGGGAGGAAAAACCTGCTCAAAGTCCGAAGCCCGCCGTTTTCCCCCCTCTTTCTTGCCAACCAATGCCAAGCCATGGATGGCGAGTTAGCAGCGTGCAGAAGTGCGAAGCGCTTCTGCAATCCCAAGAAAAATCCACGGATGGATTTTTCTTGGGCAGGCACCGCTTAGGCATGTTGCGATACGTTGAGCAACATGGCCCCTAAGAACCCCTGGTGTTTAAATAATAAATATTTATGGAGAAAGTAGTGTGTTGTGTTTCTACTGTTTTCTGAAGGGTGCGTCCTTGGAATTGACAAGACGGCTTGGTTTTGTTAGGGTTTTTATGTTCTTTTAATGAAACTTACAGGAAAAATTTACGAATTATGACTATTTTAAAACTTTTATTGCTAATCGCCTTTATAGACCTTATTTTTATCCTGCGCAACAAATTTGTAAACGGCTTTTCCATGCGCACAATGCTCTTTATCTTGGGCGGAATAGACATAGCCTTGGCTGTAGCCTACTTTGTTTACAGAATATTGCAATAGATTGTGATATAATTATGCCTATGGACTACATGGACGAAGCTATAAAAGAAGCATACGAAGGAATCAAAAGCGGACACGGTGGGCCTTTTGGCTGTGTAATAGTAAAAGATGGCAAAATTGTGGGGCGGGGGCACAATTCCGTCCTGTTAAAAAACGACCCAACCTGCCACGGAGAAATGGAAGCTATCCGCAATGCCTGCAAAAATCTTGGAACCCACAACCTTTCCGGCTGTGAGCTCTACACTACGGCTGAACCCTGCCCCATGTGCCTGGGAGGAATCCTCTGGGCAAACATCCGCAAGGTCTTTTACGGCTGCAAGGTTTCTGACACGGACAAAATCAACTTCCGCGACGACGAATTCTACAAATGTTTTGAGGGTAAAAGCAACCTTTACTCTGCCCAGGAATGCAAGCGCGAAGAATGCCTAAAGCTCTTTGAAGACTATGTAAAAACCGGTGCCAAAAGGTACTGATTCTTAGAGGGCGTCTGCAAATAAATCCTACCCCCGATTGGAAGGGTGCGGAACGCATTGCCGTCAGGCAATGGAGGCGAAAGCCGGAACCCTGGAAAGCGGGCGAATTTCCAAGCTTTTGCCGGCCCAGGGGGACGGCACAGTTTTACCGGACGCTTGGTCCAGAAGAAAAGAAGAAAAAATCTTTCTCTTGTATTTTTGGGCAAAATACTGTAACATCTTAGGAAGAAAATTGGACAGCTTAAAAAAAACTGGAATCCAGGAGTTTTTATGGATATTGAAGAGCTTAAAAAGGAAATAAAGAACGTTATTATTTCTTCCCTTGAACTAGAAGACGTTACCGCTGAAGACATAAAGGATGACGAGGCTTTGTTTGGGGAAGGTCTTGGCCTTGATTCAATTGATGCGCTTGAACTTGGCGTTGCGCTCAAGAAGCACTTTGGCGTAAAGTTTTCTTCCGAGAACGAGGAAAACAAGAAGCGCTTTGCTTCTATAAACACTCTTGCAGAATATATTGCCCAGGAAAAGGACGGACAGTGATGACTAAGGATGAACTCTACCAGAAGATAAAGTCTATTATGGTGAATGAATTTGAGGTTGAAGAGGAAAAGGTTCTTCCCGATGCCAAGCTTGTGGACGACATGGACTTGGATTCAATTGACTTTATTGACCTTGTTGTTAAGACCAAGGATTTTATTCCCGTAAAGATTGATCCGGAAATTTTTAGGACGGTTCGCACTATGCAGGACGTCGTGGACACTTTGTATCCCTACACCCAGCAATAAATGGTTAAGGTAATCGCGGCTGTTCTTACGGCTCTTTATCCTTTGCTTGTCTTTACCCTTCTGGTGGTGCTTAAGCTGCCGGTAAGGGTTTTGTCGCTTTGCGTTATTGCGCTTTCTTTTGCGGCTTTTCTTAGCGCTGGGATAAAGGGTAGGACTGCTGCCACTTCTGCTTCTGGTGGCGCTGGTGGGGGTGCACGGTCTTCTGCTGGCAGGTCTTTTTGGTTGCGCTTTAGGCCTTTTTTGGGAGCAAGCCTTTTTTTAGCAGCGGGGATTGCTTGTTTTTTTACCAACCAGGCGGTTTTCCTAAAGCTTTATTCGGTGGCGGTTACCACAACTTTTCTTTTTGTTTTTGCAAGTTCCCTGGTTTGGGGGCCCAACATAATTTTCCGCTTTGCTACTATGGCGGACAAGTCTATAAGAAATTCGGCAAAGGAAAAAAGTGTTGAGCGTTATTGCCGCAAGGTTTGCATTGCGTGGTGCCTGTTTTTTATCCTGAACGCAGGCATTTCCGCTTTTACCGCGCTAAAATGCAGCGATGCGGTTTGGTCTTTGTACAATGGCGGCATTTCGTATGCCCTTATGGGGCTTATGTTTGCTGTTGAATATATTATCAGAATTCAGGTGAATAAAAAAATGCCCAGCGAATATTCAATTACAAAGTTTAAGAACAATTCCCGCAAGGATGACTATGTCCTTTGCTATGAAAATACTTGGTCTTCCAAAAATTATAAAACTTGGCTGGATTTTCTTACCGCAAGTGCAAAGGTTCGCGCTTTTCTTTCGGATAGCTCTCGCTCGGACTGCAAGGAATGGATTCTGCACTGCGAGGACTACTGGTATTTCTTGTGCACATTTACGGCTCTTTTGCAGTGCGGAAAAAGGGTTTTGCTTACCCAGAACATTACGCCCAGCTTTATAAAGGAAATAAAGGCTCCCGGAGTTGAATTCCTTACTGACCAGACGGCAGAGGGGGCCTTTAGCATAAGCAATATAATAGAAGATTCTTTGCTTCCTTCTGAAAAAGAGATAAGAACTTCCCCTGCTATTGATGCGGATAAGACGGAAATATTTATGTACACTTCCGGCAGTACCGGAAAGCCCAAGGCTGTTGTCCAGCGCATGACGGAATTTGAGCTTGACAATAAATTCGTCATCTCCAAGTGGGGGGATGAATTTTGCAGCCGAAAGCTTGTTACGACTGTTAGCCAGCACCACATATACGGCTTTTTGTTCGGCATTTCTTTGCCTTTTACGCTTGGAGTTCCCTTCCGCAGAAAGAGGATTGAGTTCCCGGAAGAATTTGAAACTTTGAACGACAGCCCCTACATGATTATCGCAACCCCGGCTTTTTTAAAGCGTACCGTAGAAATAGAGGGCAAGCTACCGACAAGCGGCTGCTTTATCTTTACAAGTGGCGGTGTTCTTACCCCCGACGTTGCAGAGCAGACGGACAAGGTCTTTGGCTTTTGGCCACTGGAAGTTTACGGTTCAACAGAGACAAGCGGCATTGCCTACAGGCAGAGCAAGCTGGGGCTTGAATGGACTCCTTTTGACAACGCAAAAATTTGGAAGGGGGACGACGGATGCCTGCGAATAATTTCCCCTTACATCAAAAACCCGGAAGGCTTTGCTACGGCAGACCTGGTGGACATTCTGGATGACGGACGCTTTTTGCTTAAGGGAAGGGCAGATTCCATAGTTAAAATAGAAGAAAAACGCATTTCCATGACCGAAGTCGAAAACCGTATTTTGCAGACAGGTCTTGTCCGCGACGTAAAGGTTATAGCCCTTGAAGACCGCCGCCAGTACCTTGCAGCCGCAATTGAATTCAATGATGAAGGAAAGAAGAAGTTTGGCGGTGTAAAGAAGCTTGAAGTTAACAAATTCTTCCACGACTTTTTGATGCAGTATTTTGAGAATGTTGTAATTCCAAAGAAGTGGCGTTTTGTAGAAAAGCTTCCCTGTGATGTTCAGGGTAAAAAACACAAGGAAGACATTGCTCTCCTTTTTGATAAGGCGGAAGACTAAGGCCATGTGTGCTAATTTGCATTCGATTCAGAACGAAAGAATAGTTTCCCAAAGCTCGGATGCCCAGGCCAAAACAAAAAGCGTCTGCCTTGAAGTTTTTATTTCTCCTGAATCAGATTTTTTTGACGGCCACTTTCCTGCCTTTAAGCTTTTTCCGGCTGTTGCTCAGATTTATCTTGTTGACCGCTTTGCAAAGAAGTATCTTGGGCTTGAAGGTTTTGCCAAGGAAATAAAGCGGGTAAAGTTTCCTTCTCCTGTTATGCCGGGAGCGACAGTTCTTTTGAGTCTTGAGCAGGACCTGCTTAACGGTACGCTTTCATTTTCTCTTTGCGATTCTGTTCAAAAGGATAAAGTCTATTCTAGCGGGACGGCGGTTTTATGAATATTGAGTCTTTTTCTACAATTGCTTTGTCTGGCAACATGGCTGCCTCCGGTAACACGGCTGCATCTGCTAACACGGCGTATTCTTTTAAAATAAATATGCCTTCCAAAGACACAAGCCTTTGCAACTTTAAGCCCTGCTTTGTAATACCGGTCTACAACCATGGGGCAGCCCTGGCATCTGTTGTTCAAAAACTTTGCTACTGCGGAATCCCGATGATTCTGGTGGACGACGGAAATGATTCTAAGAACAAGGAACTTATTCTTTCTGCTTCCAAGCTTTCACCACTTTGCATTCTTCTTCCGCTCAAAAAAAACAGCGGCAAGGGAAAGGCATTTTTTGCCGGTGTGGAAAAAGCCCTGTCCCTTGGCTTTACCCATGTTTTCCAAATAGACGCAGACGGTCAGCACGACTCATCACGATGCGCTTTCTTTTTGAAAGAGGCAGAAGCTAATCCTGAAAAAATAATATGCGGCTACCCTGAATATGACGAGAGTGTTCCCCTTAAGCGTAAAAATGGCAGGGAAATTTCCAACAGGTGGGCCCGCTTTGTAACATGGGATTCTTCTATTAAAGATGTTCTTTGCGGCTACAGGGTTTATCCGTCAAAGGCTTTGCAAAAGTTAATAAAGAGCCATGCCCACATCAACGCCCGCATGGGTTTTGACACGGACATTTTAGTTCACCTTTCATGGGCAGGCTGGGGGATTTTGAATTATGGTGTAAGGGTAACATACCCCCAGGACGGCATTTCAAATTTCCGCATGGTGCGCGACAACATTGCAATTTCTTTAACCTATACCCGCCTTTGCATAGGCATGATTGTCCGCATTCCAAAACTTTTGCTGCGGAGGATTTTCCGTGGCTAAGTCCAACAATAGTGGTGGCGCCTGGTATGAGCAAAAAGAAACCGCCTCTTCCGACACACCTCTAAAACTGACGCTTTTTCTTGTCCGCATTCTTCCCCACTGGCTTTTGGCACTTCTTGCCTTTCCTGTCGTATTTTTCTACTGGGTTGCATGTCCTAAGGCAAGAAAGGCTGCGGCTGACTTTCAAAAACAGCTCTGCTCTTTTGCCAAGAAGAAAATCCGCGTGAACACTTATGCCCAGGTATATTCATTTGCACTCTGCCTTGTAGAAAAATTTGAAGGCTGGTGCGGAAAGAAAAAATTCAGCAGCATAATTTATTCTGATGATGATTCTGCGGAACTAAAGAATATCCTTGCCCAAAAAAAAGGCGCGGTTCTTATAGGAAGCCATCTTGGAAATTCTGAGCTTTTGCGTAGCTTTGCGTCTTTTGGAGAGACGGGAGTTCCAATCCGTGTTGGTGTTACCGCAGTTGCAGACATGAAGACTACCGCAAAGTTCAACAAGGCAATTGCTGCCCTAAACCTTAGCGCAGACATGGAAGTTCTTCCTACGGAGCAGATTGGGGCTGGCACGATTGAATACCTTCAGCAGAAAGTTGACTCTGGCGGGCTTGTGGTTCTTATGGGGGACAGGGTTTCCTCTTCTGTTCCGGGGCGGTCACTAAAGCAGGAATTCCTTGGCAAAGAGGCGGCCTTTCCCTACGGCACTTTTTTAATGGCATCCATGATTGAAGCACCAGTATATTATTTTTTTGCTTTGCGGCCAAAAGACATTACATTTTCTTCAAAATATGATATGCTTGTAAAAAAG
>DFJV01000137.1 GCA_002373205.1 Treponema sp. UBA3662 | reverse complement strand
CCAAAAGAGCTCTGGCCATTCCCAAGCTACGGTGATTTGTTGTTCAGCGTCCGCTGATGCTGACAAACACTTTCGTGTTTGCAGCATAGCGTCATTATACAAGGATGCTTTCGCACCTTGTAAATTAGGTTCGAAGCGACAGCCTTGCTGCGCTTCAACCCATACAGATAAAATATAATATAACAAATACGTCAATGAAGCCGTAGAAAATTACTTGTACGAGTAATAATTCTACGGCTTTTTTTAGTGCTAGTGGCAACGGAGATTTATTAATGAAACTTACTCCCAGAGAAACAGAAAAACTTCTTTTGAGCTATGCGGGGCTTGTTGCGGAAAGACGGAAGAAACGCGGTTTAAAATTAAATTATGTAGAAGCGGTTGCCTATATTTCGTCTGAGCTTATGGAACTTGCGCGCGACGGAAAAACTGTAACCGAACTTATGCGCGACGGAGCAAAAATTCTTACCGTAAATGATGTGATGGATGGTGTTGCAGACATGATAAATGAAGTTCAGGTAGAAGCAACTTTTCCTGATGGGACAAAGCTGGTTACTGTTCACAACCCAATCCGCGACTGTGCGGAATAAGTGGAGGCTGTATGAAAATTGGCGAGGTAATTTCCTGCAACGAAAAAATAGAGCTTAATAAAGGAAGAAAAACGGTAAGTCTTCTTGTAAAAAATATTGGGGACAGGCCTGTTCAGGTTGGGTCGCATTTTCATTTTTTTGAAGTAAACAAATGCCTTTCCTTTGATAGAAAAACTGCCTTTGGCTTTAGGCTTGATATTCCTTCTGGTATGTCCGTGCGTTTTGAACCTGGTGAAGAAAAAACAGTTCAGCTTTGCAGCTTTGGCGGAAAATCAGAAATCTACGGACTTAACAATCTTACTAACGGGGTGGCAAAATGAGTTGTACAATAGATGGAAAAAAATATGCTGCAATGTACGGGCCGACTACTGGCGATAAGATTCGGCTTGCGGATACAAATCTTGTGATTCAGGTTGAAAAAGATTTTACGGTTTACGGTGACGAGGCAAAATTTGGCGGCGGCAAAACTTTGCGCGATGGAATGGGGCAATCCGTAAACACAACGGGCGAAGGGGGCGACCTTGACCTTGTTATTACAAACTGCGTGATTCTGGATTACACCGGAATCTACAAGGCCGACATAGGAATTAAAGACGGAAAGATTGCCGGTATAGGAAAGGCTGGAAACCCGGATACAATGGACGGCGTAACTTCCGGAATGACGGTGGGGGCTTCAACAGAAGCTTTGGCTGGCGAAGGTCTTATTGTAACAGCTGGAGGCATAGATACCCACATCCACTTTATTTCTCCTGAACAGGTTGGAACTGCTTTGTGCTCTGGCGTTACCACAATGATTGGAGGAGGAACAGGCCCTGCAGACGGAACCAATGCCACTACCTGCACTCCCGGCAAGTGGAACCTTGAGATGATGATAAAAGCCGCTGAAGACTTTCCTATGAACATAGGCTACCTTGGAAAAGGAAACTGCTCTAATAAACAAAAGCAGAGTGAACTTGTTGCACAAATTAAGGCTGGTGCTTGCGGTCTAAAAATCCACGAAGACTGGGGAACGACTCCTGCTGCTATAGACGCGGCTCTTACCATTGCAGACCAGTATGATGTTCAGGTTTGCATCCACACGGACACTTTGAACGAAGCAGGCTGTGTAGAAGATACGCTAAAGGCAATCAATGGTAGGACCATGCACACCTATCATACGGAAGGAGCAGGCGGCGGACATGCACCGGATATTCTTAAGGTAGCAGGACACCCCAACATCATTCCTGCTTCAACAAACCCGACAATGCCTTTTACCGTAAACACCTTGGACGAGCATCTTGACATGCTTATGGTTTGCCACCACTTGGACAATAAAATAGAAGAAGACGTTGCATTTGCAGATTCCCGTATAAGACCGGAAACTATTGCAGCAGAGGATGTTCTTCATGACATGGGGGCGCTAAGCATTATGTCTAGCGACTCTCAGGCAATGGGACGCGTTGGCGAAGTTATTACCCGTACCTGGCAGACAGCCCACAAGATGAAGGAAGAGAGAGGTCCTCTTGCAGAAGATTCCAAAGAAAACGACAACTACCGTGCAAAGCGCTATGTTTCCAAGTATACGATTAACCCTGCGATTGCCCATGGAATTTCAGAATATGTTGGGTCTGTAGAAAAGGGGAAGGTTGCGGATCTTGTTTTGTGGAACCCTGCATTCTTTGGTGCAAAGCCAGATATGGTTATAAAAGGCGGTGCAATAATTCTTTCCAAGATGGGAGACTCCAACGCTTCTATTCCAACCTGCCAGCCTGTGTACTACAGGAATATGTTTGGCTATTACGGCAAGGCAAAGTATATGACCTGCTTAACATTTATGTCTCAGGCTGCAATTGATGAAAAACTGCCGGAAAAACTTGGGCTTCAAAAAAAATGTCTTCCTGTAAAAAATTGCCGCGGGATTGGCAAAAAGGATTTAAAGTATAACGATGCACTTCCTGTTATAGATGTTGACCCGGAAAACTACCATGTTACGGCAGACGGAGTTCCCATTGTAAGCAAGTGTGCAAAAGAACTTCCGCTTGCACAAAGATATTTTATGTTCTAGGAGACCTTATGATATATACAAAAATACTGGGCAAAGTTGATGATGAGGATTTTAAAAACAGGCCTGTTGACTACATTGACTTTGAGTGGCACGAAACATATTCAAAGCTGCACAGAAAGACTTCCAGGTCTGGCCGCGACGTTGCCCTTAGCCTTGACGATTCAATCCTAAAAATAGGGATTAAGCCTGGTGATGTTTTTGGAGTTGATTCTGACGGAAGTGTGATTGCAGCTGATGTCCTTGAAACAGACATTCTTAGCGTAAGGCTTGAAAATCCAAATTTCTTTTCTACCGCAAAGGTTGCATACGAGATTGGAAACTGCCACGCACCGCTTTTTGCAGGGAAAGACCAAAACGAGCTTATTACGATTTTTAATGAACCCATGCAGAGGCTTCTGGAAGGACTTCACGGCATAAAAGTGAAAGTTGAAAAGCGTAATGAAAAGCTTGATTTTTCAAAACAGATTTCTTCGATTGTCGGTCATGGACACGGACATTCCCACGGACATTCTCATGAACATTGATTTTGAACTTTTGCAGCTTAATGATTCAACTTTTCCGATTGGAGCATACACCCTTTCCTGGGGGCTTGAAACATTCGTGCAGCAAAAGGTTATCCATGACAGTCAATCTGCCCTTGCATTTTTAAAGTCTGACATTGAATCAAATTTTTTGACAAGTGAACTTCTTCCAGTCCGCTTGGCTTATGAGTATGCAGAAAAGGGTGAATGGGAAAAAGTTTTTAGCCTTGACCAAATATACAATGCCGCTAAAAATGCAAAGGAAATCAGGGGAGGGAGCAAAAAAATTGCAGCACGTTTTTTTAAGACTGTAAGCTTGTGGCAAAAAGATGAGCTTGACCTTTTTTCGTTGGGCAAAGTAAGGCACTTTCCAGTAATCTATGGAGACTATTGTGCCCTGCGAAAAATAAAAAAGGAATCAAGTCTTGAAGCATTTTTGTACAGCCAGTTTTCTGCTCGTGTTACAACACTTGTTAAGTTGATTCCTTTGAGCCAGAACGAAGGTCAGAAAATTCTTCATTCTCTTTTTGAAGAATTTACAAGGCTGCTTTGTATTGTGGAAACATTTGCAGAGGAAGATTTGTGCCGCTCTTCTCCTTCCGTAGAAATAAGGGAAATGCAGCATGAGTATTTGTATACAAGACTGTATATGAGCTGAATAAAATTGCCGTGAAATCTGTTAAGAAAGGAGTGTTTATGCGTTTTACAAAAATAGGTGTGGCGGGGCCGGTTGGTTCTGGAAAAACTGCCCTTGTGGAGGCTCTGACCAGAAGGCTTTCGGAAAAATATTCCATAGGGGTTATTACAAACGATATTTATACAAAAGAAGATGCGGAATTTCTTGCTGCCCATTCAGTTCTTCCAAAAGAAAGAATTGTAGGCGTAGAAACAGGCGGCTGTCCTCATACGGCCATTCGCGAAGACGCTTCCATGAATCTTGAAGCTGTGGATGAGCTAAAGGCACGCTTTCCAGATATTGAGCTTATGTTTATAGAAAGCGGAGGAGATAATCTTTCTGCAACCTTTTCGCCGGAACTAGTTGATGCAACAATTTTTGTGATTGACGTGGCGGAAGGAGACAAGATTCCCCGCAAGGGTGGCCCTGGAATTATGAGGAGCAACCTGCTTGTGATTAACAAGATAGACCTTGCACCTTTGGTTGGGGCAAGCCTAGAAGTTATGGCACGCGATTCCAAGATGATGAGGGGAGTCAAACCCTTTGTCTTTACGAATATTAGAGGCGGTGAGGGAATAGATGAAGTGATTGCATTTCTGGACAGAAATGTGTTTTTTTCTGATTTGGAAGACGGCAATTAATTTATGAACCTCTTTGCATCTCCTTCCAGATTTGAAATTACAGCCTGCCGTTCCGCATCGGGAAAGACTTTTGTAAAAGACAGTTTTTTTACTTCTCCCTTTAAGATTATGAAACCGTTTGCACAGGATGATGGTGGTATTGCTGTTTTTTTGCAAAGCGCAAGCCCAGGAATCCTTGAAGGCGACCTTCAGCTGCATAAAATAACAGTAGGGCAGGGGGCAAGCTTAGAAATAAGAAGCCAGTCCTTTGAAAAAATATTTAAGATGGACAGCGGAAAGTGTGCAGAACGCAAAATCTTTGCAGAACTTATGGAAAATTCAAGTCTTGTTTACAGGCCTCTTCCCTGTATTCCTTTTTCTAAGAGCAATTTTTTGTCTGCAACAGAAATTTCTCTTTCTAAAAACTCCCGCTTAATTTATGAAGACTGCATATGTGCCGGCCGCTGTGCCCACGGAGAGATTTTTGACTTTACCGTTTACAAAAACCTAATAAAAATTTTCCGAGAGAAAAAACTTGTTTTTTACGACAACCTTTTTCTTGAAGGAAGCGACGGAAAAAATCATCCTGAAAGAAAAGAAAGGCTTTTGGAAAAAACAATGTTTGCAGGTTTTACCCACTGCGGCAGTATGTTGGTTTTTGGATATTCAGACAAGGCAGACCTTAAAAAAATCCGCAGCATTCTTTCTCTTGAAGAAAAACTACTTTACACGGAAGAAAATACAAATGTGTCTTTAGATGAAAAGAAGAGTCTTTTGGTAGAAGCTTCCGAAAATGACTATGGTGATTTTATAATCCGTTGCCTTTCTTTTAGTGCAGAGAAAATTCAAAAAGTTTTTGAACAAGTTAGAAATGCCTTGAAGTGATTGGTAAAAACAAAAAATGCCGCGGAAGGTTCTTTTTTTTTACTTTTTGAGGAGGTTTTTTAACCTTCCGCGGCGGAGTGTAATTTTACCCGATGGCCATCTTTGACTGAATTAATGAAGAGTCTGCTTCTTTTGTAAGGCCGCTTAGCGTAATGGCTCCCTTGTCCATAACATAATAGCTGTCGCTTACTTCAAGTACAAAATCAAGATACTGCTCAACAATCAGGACTGTAATTCCAAGTTCCCGGTTTACGCGCTGAATGGCTGTTGCAATGTCTTCTATAATTGATGGCTGGATTCCTTCCGTTGGTTCATCAAGAATCAAAAGCTTGGGGTGGGAAACAAGGGCACGGGCAATGGCTAACTGTTGCTGTTGTCCGCCGCTTAAGTTTCCGCCTTTTCTTTTTAGGAATTCCCTTATGATTGGAAAGAGTTCAAAAATTTCTTCCCCGATTTTTCCTTTGCCTCCTTTTACTTCAAGACCAAGCTCAAGGTTTTCCTGGACTGTAAGCTGGGGAAAAATTTCTCTTCCCTGGGGAACGTAGCCAATGCCAAGTGCAGCCCTTTCATAAGTCTTTTTTCTTATGATTTCCTGATTGTCAAAAAGAATGCTTCCGCTGCTTGTCTTTACCATGCCCATAATGCTTTTTAGCGTGGTGCTTTTTCCAACACCGTTGCGGCCTATAAGGCAGACAATTTTTCCGTCTGGAACAGACATGTTCAAGTCTGGAATGATATTGCTTTCTCCGTACCAAGAACTAAGATTTTTTATTTCAAGCATCCTTTCCTCCATTTGCATTTTCTACCTTTCCGCTCTTGTGGAACTTGCCGCGGCCAAGATAAACTGCGCGAACCTTTTCGTCCGCCAAAACTTCATCTGCACTTCCTTCCACAAGAATTTTTCCTTCGTGCATAACGGTAACACGGTCTGCTACTGCACGTACAAATTCCATGTCATGCTCAACAACAACCACCGCATACTTTTCGGAAATCTTTTTGATAAGCTGTCCGGTTTTTAAGGTTTCCTCTTTTCCCATTCCGGCAACAGGTTCGTCAAGCAGAACGACAACCGGCTCTTGTACAAGAAGCATTCCAATTTCTAGCCACTGCTTTTGGCCGTGGGAAAGCGATGCTGCCTTCTCGTTCTTTTTGTCTGCAAGGCTTATAAAATTCAGAATATTTTCTATCTGCTTTTTTTGTGCATCGGAAATCCTGAATAGCAGGGAACCCCATACGCTCTTGCTGCCCTTTAGGGAAATCTCCATGTTCTCCCAGACCGTAAGGCTTGTAAAAACGGATGGTGCCTGGAACTTGCGGCCAATTCCTTCTGCAACTATTTCTGCTTCCGTAAGCTTCGTTAAGTCAATGTTTACAAATTTTCTGATGCCAAGGTCTTTTCCGCCGTGGTAGATGATTTTTCCGTTTGAAGGCCTTGTCTTTCCGCAGATGATGTCCAGCAGGGTTGTCTTTCCAGCTCCATTTGGCCCGATGAAAAAATGGACCTTGTGGGGCATTATTTTTGTTGTTACATCCGTAAGCGCCTTAAAGCCTTCAAAGCTTACGGAAATGTCTTGAATCTCAATTACAGGAGTTACTGATATATTTACTTCACCCATTCTTTTTCCTCCTATTCATCAGTCTTGGCAGCTTGCGACTTTCTTACCAAAACTCTTATTTTGTCTTTTGCATCTGTGAATACACCGGTCAGTCCCCTTGGCAGGAACAATACAACGATTACAAAAATTGCTCCAATAAAGTAGGACCATATTTCCGGGAAGCTTTCGCTTATCAGAGTTTTTGTGATGTTCACCACAAAGGCTCCGACTGCTGCTCCTATTAAAGTTCCCCTTCCGCCAACAGCAACCCAGATTGCCATGTCTATTGAATTGGAAATGCTCATTTCTGCCGGAGAAATTATTCCGCTGAAGGGAACAAAGAGAGCGCCTGCAATTCCTGTAAAGAGTGCGCTTAGGACATAGACAAAGGTTTTGTAGCTTGCCGTCTGATAGCCAGAAAAGCGTGCCCTGTTTTCTCCGTCGCGGATTGCAACCAAAACACGCCCGCACTTTGTCCGCATTATTGAAGAAAAGATAATGTATGTAATTACAAGGAATGCGAGTGCAACATAGTACCAGGTATATTTTGCCTTGATTCCTGCAATTGGAAGTCCGAACAATGTTGAAAATTCTGTGATTCCGTTTGTGCCTCCGGTGTAGGGCTGAAGGCCTATGAAGAGGGTTACAAATACCAGAGCCAGTGCCTGTGAAAGAATTGAAAAATACACCCCCTTGATTCTGTTAAGGAAGGTTAAAAGTCCAAGTACAAAAGCAAG
>DFJV01000082.1 GCA_002373205.1 Treponema sp. UBA3662 | reverse complement strand
GCGTAGCAGTTCGGCATGACAGTTCTTTATATTAATGCCATTGACCTTAATCTCTTAGCTACGACAGCAAACAGAGCCTACGCCCGATTGTAGGGGCCCGCGAAAGCGGGTTGCCGTTAGGCAATGGAGGCGAAAGCCGGAACCCCGGAAAGCGGGGTAAACGCACTCCATGGCATTTTATCCCGCTAGTTTTGTTTGCAAAGAAATGACGCGCAATCCTTGGTGCTATGTGTTTGGAGGATAAAATGACATGGAGTCTGGCCGGCTCCGAAGGACCGGACACAGTTGAAAAACAAAATGCCGTCCAGAAAAACTATTCCACAAAATAGGTCTTCATTAGGCCCTTGCCCTTCACTTCTATTTCCACGCAGTCGCTGTATTCTATGAGACCCTTTGTGCGCAGGAAGACGTTTTCCGTAACGTGGATTCTGCCCGGCTGACCGGTGGATTCCATGCGGCTTGCAACGTTTACCGTGTCGCCCCAGATGTCGTAAATGAACTTGGATTTTCCGATTACGCCCGCAATGAGTGGCCCGCAGTTTATGCCTATGCGCATCTGGAGGCTAAAGCCTGTCTTTTTGTCAAAGTCAACAATTTCTTCCAGGAGAACGCGCGAAAGGTCTATCATTTTTAGTACGGCGGAATTGCCCAATACCGACTCGTCAAAACCGCAGGCTGCCATGTAGGCATCTCCAATGGTCTTGATTTTTTCTACGCCAAACTCCAAAAGGCGCTCGTCAAAGCGGGAGAAAATTTCGTTGAGCATTTTTACAATTTCGTTAGCGCTCATACCTGTGGAAAGCTTTGTAAAGCCAACAATGTCCGCAAAGAATACGCATACGTTGGAGAACTGCTTAGCTATCTGGCGGCCTGGGTTTTCCGTAAGCTCATCCGCAACCGGTTTTGGAAGTATGTTAAGCAAAAGTTTTTCTGCCTTGTCGTTGGCAACTTCAAGAGCGTGTGCCCTGTTCTGAAGCTCTACTGCCTGTTCCTGCAGCTCTTTTGTCTGGGCGTCAACTTCGCGTTCAAGCTTAATCTGGTACCTCTTTAAGCGGCGGAACCTTGACCATATTCCAAGGGCTGTAACGGAGACCAATGTAACTGCACACAAAAGCCAGAAGTACCACAGCTGCCAGAAGTGCGGCTCCTTTATGATTGTAAGCTCCGGAGACGGGTCGCTTAGTATGTTGTCCGTGTTTGCAGCTTGTATTGTAAACTTGTATGTGCCCGGCTTAAGGTTTGTATAGGAAACAAAGCGTTCTGCTGCCCAGTCAGAATAGCCTGTGTCAAAGCCCTCCAGCTGGTAGCGGAAGTTCATGTTCTCGGAGGAAACAAAGCTTAAACCCGTAAAGTCTATCCTAAGCCTCTTTGCGTCCGGCGGCATTACTACCGTAGTTGTGCGCGTGTTGTATTCGATTACGTCTGTGTCTACGGAAACTGTTTCCACCTGCACTATTGGTTTTGCCTTGTTGGACTTTCCCTTTACAGGGTCATAGATTGCAAATCCGTCTATGAGGGTAAACCAGATGCGTCCAATGCTGTCCTTCATGGAAAGGGATGTGCTTGTAACACCGCCGGAAAGAAGTCCGTCTGAGCGTCCGTAGAAGCGGGCCGTAACTTTGGGGATATTTTCGTTTGCATAGGCGTTAAGCTCTTCCATGGAAACGCTTGAAATACCGCGGTTGCTTGTCATAAAGCAGGAGCCGGAATAGTCTTCTACAACCTGGAAAATACCGTCCGTGCCGAGTCCGCTGTCAGAAGAATAGGACACTTTCTTGTCGCCCATAAAGCGGGTTACGCCGGAGCCTGTACAGACCCAGATTTCTCCGGGGTTGCCTTCCCTTATCTTGAAAATTACGTTGCCGGTAAGACCGTCGCTTGTGGTGTAGGTTTTTGCTACAGCACCGTCTTTTAGGACAAAGATTCCGCTTCCGTCCGTTCCGCACCATATACTGCCGTCGGAAGTTTCGTGGATGCACATTATGTATTCGTTGGGAAGTCCGTCGTCCCGGGTCATTATCTTTATCTTGTTGGTTTCTGTGTCTATTATGTTAAGGCCGCTGGTAGTACCAACATAGAGCTTTCCGTCTGAGCAGAAGGTTGCGATGCGAACCATGTCTCCGCTAAGGCCTTTTTCCTTGTTCCAGAACGTAATCTTGTCGTCTTTGTCAATAAGAATCTGCCCGTAGCCACCGTAAGAGCACACCAGTAAGCTTCCGTTCTCCGTAATTCCAACGTGGCGGATTCTTATGTTTGAGCAGAATTCCGTAATCTTGTTTTCTACAAAGACGGACTTTTTGGGGTCGTAGCAGAAGAGTCCCTTGTCGCAGCCAAGCCATACCAAAGACCTTAAGTTGTCTTCGCAGATGGAGTTTACGGTTGTGTCCATGCGTACCGTAACAAATTTTCCGGTACTAAGCTTTTGAACGCCGCCCCTGTCCGTTGCAATCCAGATGTTGCCTTCACGGTCTTCTATTATCCTGTTTGCATTGTTGTCGCAAAGGCCGTTGCTCTTGTCGTAAAAAGAAAGAACTCCGTCGTGCAAGACCGCCACTCCGCTGTCAAGTCCAAACCAGATGTTCCTGTGGGAATCCTGAATAATCGAATTTACTACGGTTCCGGGCTGCTTTCCGTGCCCTATGTCCAGAACAGTCTCACCTGTTCCGTCCACGCAGACTGCATAATGGGGACAAACTCCAAACCAGAAAGATCCCTTTGAATCCTGGGCAACAGTGCGAACAACAGGGTTCTTTAGCTTTGTTATTCCCGTGTACCTGTCGAACCTGCCGCCTGAATAGCAGTAAATGCTTCCAGGAAGGGAGCCGCAAAGCCATATTCTTCCTGCGGTGTCGCAGTAGAGCTTTTGTACGATAAGGTTCTCTTCGTCATATTCCGCAAGGCCAGCCGGTCTTTTTATTTCCTGGGCCTTTGTTATGTATGCAACGCCGGATGCAGTACCAACCCAGATGTTACCGTCATTATCTTCCGCTATTGAGCGCACGGAATTGTTGGGCAGACCGTTTTCCACACGGAAAGAATTTACGCCGCCGTCATTGCCAATGCAGATAACGCCCTCGTCGTTTGAGCCAACCCAGATGTTTTCCATTGAATCCTGGAAAATTACGCGGGCAGAAACAAAGTTGTACTTGCGGTCGTAGATGTGGTTTATTGTGGCAAATTTTACGCCGTCAAAGCGGACAAGGCCTTCGTATGTTCCAAAATAGACGTAGCCCTTCGAATCCTGCAAAAGGTCGGTTATGGTGTTACCGGTTAAGCCGTCGCTTGCATTCCACGTTCTTGCGACAAATTCGTTAAAAAAGTTGTCGTTCATGGGCTGTGCCGGCAACGAAGGATTTTCTGCAAAGATATTTCCTGTTAATAAAAAGAAAGATAAAGTAAAAATACGGAATAAACAAAGAGAAATGCGTTTCATAAGCAAATTATAAACCTAAATCTTAGAATCTACAATAAAAAAAAGCTTTCCCTGAAAAAAAATCAAAGAAAGCTTTTAGGTGACGCATGGCAGACTCGAACTGCCGACCCTCTGCTTAGAAGGCAGATGCTCTAATCCAGCTGAGCTAAAGCGCCGTAATGTCAAATATTATGGCATAAAAGCGAAATTTATTCAAGTGCCTTTTTGTCTTTTCTCTATTTTTGAATCTGGACGGTACCTTTTAAGGCTCTTCCATTCTGTTCCTTTGCTAATTCGACCTACATGCCCTTGCGCCACCGCCCTCGCTTGAAACTTCGTTGCGAGAACCGGGGTTCCGGGGGGCCCACCCCCCTCCATTGCTACCAGCTCCGGCCCTTCGACATAGCTCAGGGACCTGCGCCGTCAGCAACGCTATCGCGCCCCTCCACGGCGGCGTAGGTGTTTTCCAATCTGCAAACATCCATTAATCCGTGTAGTCACCTTCGGAAATTTTTACTGAACCAAGGAAAAGAACCTTGCTGTAAGAGGTTGAATAGGAAGTGTCGCGGCCTACGGAAACTGCATACATGTCCACGTACCAGGTGCCGCTGTCCGAGGAAGAGCTTGAATAATTCACGTCCGCATCGCCGTTTTTTGGAAGGGGGTTATTGTCATCCTGGCCAAAATTAAATCCATACCTGGAATTTATGTAGCGGCGGGGCATTACAGGTTGTCCGTTGTGCATAAGGGCAGCTGCAGGAGAATACCTGTCCATGGGTTGGCTCGAGATACAGATGCCCTTGCTGTAGTCCACTTCCGTTCCATAGTCATTAAGCCTTATGTAGACATGGCGGTTGTTGGGGGAAGAGCCTGCCTCCACAAGAGGAATAAAGCTTCCGCTGCTGAATTTTAAGGGCTTGTAGCCACGGGATTCAATAAGGCTTTCCGCTGCGGCAGCATAGTTTGAAGAGCTGGAATTTAGCGAGTCTATGGCGTTTTCCGCACTGACCATTGTTGAATAATTATTGTAGATTTTGTAATAGACTTCGGTTCCCAAAAAGACAAGTTCCGAAGAAGAAGAAAAATACTGGTCGTTGTCGCCCAAAGAGCTTTCTTCGTTTGTAACAAAGCTAAAGTACCTGTAGATACCATCTTCCGTTGTATAGTAGGAAGTGTGACCGTCCGTAATTGGAGGGTCCAGGTAGTAAAAAGTATCAAGGCCGCATGCCTCCAGCAAAAGCAGGAATACGAATGCGACCAGATATTTTAACCGCTTTGCAAAAACGATACTATTCAATAAGACCTTCTGCCTTTAGCGTAATAAGACGGCTCTGGGCAAGGCTGGCCCAGTTGTCGTAAGGATATTCATCCACAAGCTTTTTGTATGCAGTTGCAGCTGCATTGTTGTCACCAGAAGTTTCCTTTACGCGGGCAAAGTTAAAGAGAGCATGGCTAGAAAGGAGGAATTCCTTTGAATTTGCGGCAATTTCATAATACTTTGCTGCATCTTCGTTGTTGTTAAGTTCCTCGCTGCAGGATGCCGCATTAAAGTAGCAGACTGGCTGAACGTATGTGTTCTTCTGACAGTCAATAGCGGCAAGCCAATATCCCAGGCTTGTTGAAAAATCTTTCTTTTCGTATGAAATTTCAGCGGCAAGCATGTTGGCCCTAACTCCTACGATGTCCTTTTTTGCAAGGTATGGTTCAAGGGCCTTCATTGCGGTGTTCTGCCTTTCTACAAGAGCAGGAGCATCAGCTGTTGCTATGTCCTTTGTAAAGGTATATTCAATTGCATCAATAGCGGCGAGTCCCTTCTTAAAACCAGACTGCCTTATACCAAAATAGAGGCCTGCTGCAACAGCAGCAACTACAGCGATAAGAAAAACCGCAAGAATAACGACACGGTTGCGGGTAAGAAAACCGTCAACCTTTTCTCCTGCGCTTTCCCTGTGTTTTTTTTCCATTGTAAGAACATTAGACATTTCAAATTCTCCAAATAAGTTGAACAACTATATCACATTTGTTTTTTTATTTCAAGTTCAGTAAGCAGTTTAGAAACATAAGTGCGCTGAATTCCCAAAACTTTTGCAGATTTTGTCTGGTTCCAGTCATTCTGTTCAAGTATGGCCTTAACATAGCGCTTCTTGAATTCATTTACTGCATTCTTAAGGCTTTTGTCTTCCGCAGAAAGAGACTCAAGGACGCAGTTTTGCATACAGTCAACTTCCTGCCCCTGTACCGGCGGAAAAGACACGTTCAGGCGGAAGTCCTCCAGATTGATGTAGGGAGGATTGCCCAGTATGCAGGCCCTTTCGATTGTATTTTCAAGTTCGCGGACGTTACCCGGCCAAGGATATGAATACAAAGCCTTTATGGCTGGGGGTGAAAAGTCAACGAAGGGCTTTTTTGTTTCCGAGCTGTATTTTTGAAGGAAGAAATATGCGAGCGGCTCTATGTCGTCCTTGCGTTGCCTTAGCGGTGGAATGTTAAGCGGAAGCACGTTAAGGCGGTAGTAAAGGTCTGCCCTGAATTTTCCGGCCTGAATCATGGACTCAAGGTCCCTGTTTGTGGCGGCTATTATGCGGACGTCAACAGACACAGTTTCGCTTGAACCGACCTTTTCAAATTTTCTTTCCTGAATTACGCGCAATAGCTTGGCCTGAAGTTCCAGCGGCATTTCGCCAATCTCGTCCAAAAAGAGGGTTCCGCCGTCTGCAACCTCAAAGCGTCCCTTCTGGGCATTGATTGCATTTGTATAGGCTCCCTTAACGTGGCCAAAAAGTTCGCTTTCCAAAATGGACGGAGAAAGGGCTGCACAACTTACGCGGACAAAGGGCTTTTCCCTGCGGGGGCTTTTTAGGTGCAGCTGTTCCGCAAAGAGTTCCTTGCCTACCCCGCTCTCTCCCAAGATAAGAACGGAAGAATTTACCTTGGAAGCTTCTTCTATGACTTTTATGGTGTCAAGAATTATTGGGCTTTTTGCTATGAATGCATGAAAATCCTTGCCCTGGCTAACAGAATCCTGCAAGGCATCAATGCTTTCCCTAGTGTTTATGTAGAAATGGGAATTTCTGTAGGCATTTCCAGCCTGAATACCGACCAGTTCCAATATGGAAACATCGTCTTCGGTGAATTTTTTTCCGTCTACTTTGTTTATAAGCTCAATCACCCCAATGCAGTCGTTGCCTATGCGGATGGGTGTGGCTATCATGTTTTTGGTGATGTAGTTTGTTTTGTCTTGGACACCCCGGTTAAAGCGGGTATCGGCGGGAACATCATCAACTATTACTGACTGGTTGTTTGCTATGACCCAGCCTGCAATGCTGTTTGTGTCTACAGGAACGTCTTTTGCCTCTGCACCTTTTGGCCCCAGTGCAACTGCAAAATGCAAAGCGGAGCCTTCCCGGTTCAAAAGAAGAATCGAAGAAGACTCGCATTCAACCAGACACATTGCTGATTCCAAAATGTAAACCAACACTTTGTCTGGTTCTGCATAATTAGAGTTAAGCTTGGTATTAATCTCGATGAGTGACTTTATTTTTTCTGCGCTGAACAAAAGTTGTCCTGTCATCATTCACCCATCGAAACTAATTTATTTGTCTTCTTTCTGATTCTTAAGGCTGTCTCCAATTGTGTAAGCACCGTCATCATCATTAGAAGAAGACATGTATTGTGAAATTTCGGCACGAGCCTGAGCCTTCTTGTATTCCTTTACAGAGAATGCAACCTTGCCCTTTTCCACATCAATAGAAACAACATAGACGTTTACCTTGTCGCCTACATTGTATTTCTTAACAGCTTCTTCAAATGGAGTGTCGCGGTCTTCGCTAAGGTTTGCCTTGTTTACAAGACCTTCGATTCCGTTTGGTGCCTTAACAAAGATACCAAAGTCTGTGATGCTGGAAACAGTTCCCTCAAGTGTGCTGCCCGGCTTGAATTCTGATGCGAATTCCTTCCAAGGATTGTCTGTGAGCTGCTTTACGCCAACGCGGATTCTGCGGTTTGAAGGATCACATTCTGTTACGACAACATCAAGTTCCTGGTCAACCTTAATCTCGCTGCCCGGGTGCTTAACCTTCTTTGTCCAAGACAAGTCTTCGCCGCTAAGGAATGCGTCGATTCCCTCTTCAAGCTGAACAAATGCGCCAGAGTTGGTAATCTTTACAACCTTGCCCTTGAGCTTTGTGCCTACAGGATACTTGTCGCCGATTGCATCCCACGGATTTGCAGTAACCTGCTTGAGACCAAGGGAAACACGGCCAGCCTGAATGTCGTAGCCCAAAATCATGCACTTAACTTCGTCACCCTCTTTTACCATGTCGGAAGGCTTGTTAACCTTCTTTGTCCAAGAGAATTCAGAAATATGTGCAAGGCCTTCAATGCCTTCTTCAAGTTCAATGAATGCGCCAAAGTCTGTGAGCTTTGTAACTTTGCCAGTAACAACATCGTTAACATGGTACTTTTCTTCAAAGTGAACCCACGGATCTTCTGTAAAGTGCTTGAGGGAGAGGTTGATTCTCTTTCCCTCTGGATCAAGGCGGATAACTTTAAGCTCGATTTCCTGGCCCTTCTTTACGAAATCCTTTGGACGGGTAACATGGCCCCAGCTCATGTCGTTGATGTGGAGCAAGCCGTCGAAGCCACCCAAGTCGATGAATGCACCAAAGCTTGTGAATGACTTTACTGTACCCTTTACGGAGTCGCCAATCTTTATCTCGTTAAAGAACTTGTCGCGGTTTCTGTCGATTTTTTCTTCAAGATACTTGCGGCGGTTAACGACAACGTTGCGCTTGCTGTTGCTGTAAAGGCGGTCAATGTAGAACTTATCCTTAATGCCGATAAGCTTTTCTTCCTTTTCTACCTTCTGGCTGTCTGCCTGGCTGATAGGAAGGAATGCTTCGATTCCACCGCCAAGATTAACCTTGTAGCCACCCTTTGTAACTGCTGCGATTGTTCCGTCAACTGCTGTTTTATCGTCGAAAGCTTTTTTGAATTCTTCCCAGAGGCGTGTTTCATCTGCCTTAAGCTTTGAAACTTCCGGCAAACCGTCTCTTCCGCTCGGATTCTTAAGAAATACAGTAACCTTGTCCCCTACATTGGGTCTTTCATCACCGAATTCTGAAATGCGGATTTGACCATCACGTCCGAGACCGATGTCTACAAATACTGTATCGTCTCTAACTTCAACAACGGTACCTGTGATGTTACCGTTTTCAACAGACTCCATCTGATTGATAGATGCTTCCAATTGTGTGTGAATGTCGTTTGAGTCCTTTACGCCATCCATTTCCACTTCCTTCTCGTTCATACGTAACCCTTAATTAAGCGTTTATTTTTGATTCTATTATCTCACAAACCTGCGATATGGTCAAGTCTGATGTGTCAATATAAAAGGAATCCGCTGATTTTTTTAGGGATCCTTCAGCTTTTTTCCTGTCCATTTCGTCCCTTTTTATAATTGCAGCCTTGATTTCTTCCAGAGTAAGGTCGCTAACCCCCTGGTCAAAGCGTCTTTTTGCCTGAACGTCTATGCTTGCGTCCAAGAAAAACTTATGCTCGGCGTTGGGAAAAACAACGGTTGTCATGTCGCGTCCTTCGCAGATGATGCTCAAATCCTGCACAATTTCGCGCATTCTGGCGTTTACAAGGTGCCTTAGCTCCACAATGGATGAAACCTTGCTTACAGCAGAGTCAACCTTGTCCTGATGAAGCTGGTCGTCCACGTCCACTCCGTTCAGTATAAGGCGGGCGTTAACATAATCTAGCTTTTGCTTCTTGGCATGTTCAAGAACGGCATCCGCATCATCCGGGGAAATGCCAGCCTCTATTGCAGAAAGCGTAAGTGCGCGGTAAAAACTGCCGCTGTTAAGATACACGAGTCCCAAATCCTTTGCAACCTGATGTGCAACGGTGCTTTTTCCTGTTCCTGCAGGCCCGTCTATAGCAACTACCATTTATTTCTCCTTCTAATAATCCTTACTTGTACAAAGCTTTAACAAAGCCTGAACTTCCTTCTGGGTAAGGTCGCGGAACTGGCCAGCTTGCAGGCCTTCTATGCCCACGCAACCAATCCTGATTCTTGTTAGCGCCTTTATGCCAATTTCCCTGGACTCAAAAACACGGCGGATTTCGCGGTTCTTTCCTTCCACAAGGACAACCCTCATCCTGCGGGCATTAAGCTCCTCCGCTTCCTTGCAGCGGTAGAATACACCGTCAACGCGTACGCCTTCCATAAAGTCGTCTGCGAGACTTCTTGGCAAGGGAAGACTTGTGTCCACTATGTATTCCTTTTCCAGTTCCGCAGACGGATGGGAAAGCTTGGCGGCAAAATTTCCGTCGTTTGTGAATATTATAAGTCCGCAGGAGAACATGTCCAGGCGGCCAACGTTGTAGAGACGCTCGCTGTAGGCATCCTTCAGCAAATCGGACGCAACGGGGCGGCCCTTTTCGTCGGCAAGGGAACAGACATAACCGGCAGGCTTATTCAAAAGGACGTAGCGCATGGCAGTCTCCAGCCTAATCTCTTTGCCGTCCACGCACACCTTGTCTTTTTTGCCAACCTTAGTGCCAAGTTCCGTTACGGTAAGGCCATTAACAGAAACCCTACCTGCCAGTATAATCTGCTCGCTGGCCCTGCGGCTTGCAACGCCAGCCTTTGCCATGTAATGCTGAAGACGGTATGAATCTTTCTCTTTTTCTTCGTTAACGGGCAAGTTCGAACCTCTCGCTTTCTTTTTCGTCCAGCTGCGGCAAATCCGCAATGCTCTGCAAATGGAAGAATTCAAGGAATTCGTTTGTAGTTCCATACAATACAGGCTTTCCTGGAATATCTTTCTTGCCAACTTCCTTTATGAATTTTCTGTCCAAAAGAAGGCGCATCATGTTGTCTGCATTGACGTGCCTTATGCTTTCTATCTCTGCGCGGGTAATGGGCTGGCTGTAGGCAATTATGGAAAGAGTCTCTATTGCAGCCTTACTGAGCCTACCCTCGTTCTTCTTTCCGTACCTTTCCTTTACAAAGTCAAAACATTCCTTTTTTGGGGTAAGCATCCAGCCGCCGATTATCTGGGAGACTTCTATGCCGGAATCCAGCTGGGTATACTTTTCCTTTAGGCGTCCAATGCACTCTTCCACGACATCCTGAGCAAGACGCGTTATCTTTGCAAGGTTTTCTACGGTCTGAGGCTCGCTTTCCAAAAAAAGAACCGTCTCTACAAGGGCCGTTTCCGTGTCAAGGTTGAGCTCGGCGTACTTTTGTTCCAGCGCTGCCCTTTCTTCCATGTCAAGGTTGTCATCGTCAACAATAACCTTGGTGGCTTCTTCGCTTTCCGCTTCTTCTACAGGAGCTTCAACAGATGAATCCTGCCCTTCTGCTTCAGAGGCTTCTGCCTTTTTGACAGGTTCTTCTGCCTCTGTTTCCTTAGCCACAACTTCATCTACAGTGGGAACAGAGTCCTTCTTCTTTTTAGATGATTTTTTCTGAGCGGGCTTTTGCTGCTCTTCTGTAGGAGTAGGCTCCGTCTTGTCTGAGGTCTGCTCCAAAGGCTCTTCTACGCTGCCTGCTTCTTCCTGCATATTTTTATATCTCCAAACATTTTATTCTGCCAAATTTCCGCCATTCTGAATTTTACCGCCTCCAGTATAGCTATAAAGGCACAGATTACATCCAGTTCATTTCCGTGGCGTGTAATCAAATCAGTAAACATACATTCGCCATTTTTGTCAAGAAGTTCATTCATGAGCGTAATCTTTTCGTTGGGAGAAATGTCTTCGCTCATGTTCAAGATGCGCTCGTCATGGTTTACATTTGTAAGGTTGCGGAAAATCTTCTGCATGTCCTGCAAAAGGGCCCAGGTGTCTACCTTCTGCCACTGGGATTCGTCATTCTCGAATGGCAGCATGCGTTCTATTTTCTTGCGTTCAAAGCTCCACTCGCTCTGCTCTTCCTGCTCTTCCATAAGCTCTGAAAGCTTCTTGAAGCGCTGGTATTCGATGAGCTGCTCAACAAGCTCGGTGCGCGGGTCTTCCATGCTTTCATCGTCATCGTACTTTGCCTCCAGAGGGAGGAGAAAGCGGCTTTTTATTTCTACAAGCTTTGCAGCCCACAAATAGAATTCACTCAGGTCCTGAAGATTGGTTTCCACCGCGTAGTCCAGGTAATCAAGGAACTGTTCCGTTATTTCTGCAATCGGTATGTCATAGACATTTATCTTGTTTTCGCGGATAAGGCTCCAAAGCAAGTCAAGGGGACCTTCAAATTTACCGGCCGTAAACTTGTGCTTTTCTCCCCCAAAGGGCTTTGTCTCCCCGTTTTCCAATGCAACTTTATCCTGAACTGCGTTCCCTTCCATCAATTTATCCCCCGTACGCATTTTCAATATTGCCGTCAGACACGCAGTTTAGCAAATCACAGAATTCTTTTGAATCCATGATTTTTTCAATCTGCTGCCCGTCCTGAACAGCGGCTTCCAGCTTTTTTTTGTAAAAATCCTGAGAGCCTACTGTTACATCGGCATTTTGGGGCAAAAGTTCAAGCAGGGGTGCAAGGACGAAAGCCCTTTCCGAAAGCCGCTCATGGGGAACCGTAAGCCTAGGCGATGATATTTTCTCTTTGCCGAAGAGCTCTATGTCTATGTCCAGAGGCCTGGGACCGTTGCGGATTTCTTTTGACCTGTCGCGGCCCCACATTGCTTCTATGGAATGAATTTCTTCAAGCAGGCTAAAGGCATCCTTATTGTAGAAACCAGAAACCGCCATGTTGAAAAATTCTTTCTGCTCAAGATAGTACATGGGCGCACTTTTATACAGAGAGGAAATTTTTATGTCTTCCAAAATGTCCGCAAGCTGGGTACAAGCATTTGCGAGCAACTCTACAGAAGAAAGATGCCCGTAATAAGTGTTTGACCCAAGGCCCAGCACCACATAAGTCATTAAAAAAGCTCCTCCGGTGTAGGCTTGTCTTCGGATGCAGCCATTGCCAGGGACTGAACACTGGATTCAGCCTTTGCAGCTGCCTTGCCCCTGGTCTTTGCCTTTGTGCCTTCTGCCGCAGCACTAGCGGATGGAGCAGCCTGTGGAGCAGAAGCCTCAGCCGTCTGACCGGAAGCTTCTTCCTTTTGGGCATTTGGAACACCAACACCCTTTGCCTTCATCTGCTTTTCGTACTCACGGATCTGGTCTTCTGTTACAACCTCACCTTCTTTTGTGCGCAAAACCTGACCGGGGAAAATCTTTTCGCGAAGGGTATGCTCAAGCTCTATGCGGTAGTCGGTGTTGTTTTCTATGTAAGCCACGGCATTTTCCTTACCCTGACCAACTTTTTCGTCGCCGCGGGTATACCATGCGCCCCTCTTGTCTATAAGGCCGTGCTTTACCGCTGAATCCAAAAGGGATGCGCTTGCATTGACGCCGCGTCCAAAGTAGATGTCAAGCTCCACTTTGCGGAATGGAGGCGCAACCTTGTTCTTTACGACTTTTACGCGAACACGGTTACCAAGAGCCTCTTCATCGCCCTTACCGTCGATTGTCTCTATTCTGCGGATTTCCAGGCGCACTGATGAATAGAACTTGAGCGCGTTTCCACCGGTAGTTGTCTCTGGATTGCCGAACATAACACCGATTTTCATGCGGATCTGGTTTATGAATACAACCGTACACTTGCTCTTTCCAACAATAGCCGTAAGTTTGCGCAAGGCCTGGCTCATAAGGCGTGCCTGGAGACCCATTACTGAATCTCCCATCTCGCCTTCTATTTCCTTCTGGGGAGTAAGGGCAGCAACTGAGTCTATTACGATTATGTCCACCGCACCGCTACGGACAAGGTTTTCGCAGATTTCAAGGGCCTGCTCGCCTGTGTCCGGCTGTGAAACCCAAAGCTCGTCTATGTTTACGCCAAGGTTCTTTGCATAGATTGGGTCAAGGGCATGTTCCGCATCAATAAAAGCCGCAATTCCCCCCAGTTTCTGTGCCTCTGCAACGGCATGAAGGGCAAGAGTCGTCTTACCGGAGCTTTCCGGGCCGTACATTTCTATGATTCTGCCACGCGGATAACCGCCAACGCCCAAAGCTTCGTCCAGCAGGATGGAACCGGATGGGATTACGTCCACGCTGGTCATGTCCGTCTGTGTGCCAAGCTTCATGAGTGAGCCTGAACCGAACTGTTTTTCTATCTGAAGCCTTGCGGCCTCCAATGCCTTAAGTTTGTCCGCCATTTCCGCAGGCATCTTTTCTTCCGCAGCCTTTGCCAATTTGTTTCCTCCAAGAAATTAGTTTGCACGGCAAGTTTTTATTTTACCGTCCTACTATATATTTATCAAAAAAAGTACAGAAAGTGACTTATTTACGTAATTTTTTTTGTAAATTTTTATGAAAAATTCCTAAACAGGGATATTTTAGCAAATTCAGGCAGAATATTCAAGCGTATTAAGGCAGTTATGGAAACTAAGTGCAAATATAAAACAATCTTGAAAAGCATTATTCCAAAACACGGTATGCTTCCGTTTGCAAAAGACGTGAACAATTTTTCAAAGCGGATTATCGGGGCAAGCCTGATAAAGACACATTTCTTGCCAAAGAGTAAAAAGCCATGGATGGCGGCTTAGCGCATGCAGAATCGCTGGCGATTCTGCAATCCAGAGGAAAATCCAAGGATGGATTTTCTTATGGCAAGCCTAGCCCCGATTGGAAGGGTTGCGCAGCAAGACCGCGAAAGCGGGCCGGAGCGTTAGCGGAGCCCTGGAAAGCGGGTAATAAAGGACCTGCTTGCTTGTGTTTTAGCTGGAAGTAAAAAGAGGAAATACGCTCCAAAAAAGAAAAAAGAGTAAATTCTAGAGGTTGAGCTTGCTTAAAAGTTCGTAAAGATCGCTGTTTTTTATTGACTGGAAGACAACCCTGCCATCCATGCAGAACTTTCCACCTTCGGGGCGCAGGCGGCCAAGGATTGCGATTGGATTTTCCTCGTTTACGGAAGGCTGGGCGCTGTCAAAATTTACGGTAAGGTAGCCAAAGAACTTGTTGAACTCCTTGTTGTAGACCAAAAGCGTGCACTTCCAGCTGCCGTCGGGCGAAGTCTCTATGTTTGCGATTTTTCCCACCCAGACTACGTAGCAGTCGCGGAAGAGATTCTTTAGGCCACCGGTATTTTTGTCCACAACGTCTTCCCAGGAATAGTTGTCGCGCAAAGTGGAAAATTCCGGGTCGCGGTCGGCATGGGTCTTTGGGTCCTTAAAGAGCTGCTCCTTTAGGTTTGAGGCCTTTACCTTTATGGAAGATGATGCGTTGCTGTAGGTAAGGCGGTTTATTTCTACGAGGGCTGCATTTTCGCGCTTTGCCTTAAAGAGCTTTATTGCGTCTTCGTAGCTTTTGTTTATCTGTTTGTCGTCCAAGATGTAGTCGTCTACGTAGCTTCCGCCAAGGTCATCCTGAACTGCATTCTTTTGCTCGTCGCTTGTAAGGGCTATGGGGTCAAAGTCGTCTGTTGCGGGGGTCTTTTTTGAAGAGGTGACGCTGCATGTTACTATGCTTATTGAGATTGCAATTCCGGCAAGGAGGCCTAGGAGTACACAATTGCGCACTATGTCGGGGTTGAATCCCAAAGGCGGGTAATAGTTTTTAATTTCGCCAGTGTCTTTTAGCTTGCAGATGTCCGTATAGTCTTTGACGGTCCTGATGAATTCCATTGCGGCACGGGCTGTCTCGTTGCCTGGGGAAATGTTGAGGACTTCCATGTAGTATTCAATGGCTCTTTCCGTGGCTCCCCGGCGAAGGAAGATTACGGCCTGCCCCAAAAGGAGCTCCGTGTTCTGAATTTTTATTTCGCGCGCAAGGTCATAGTATTTTACAGCATTGCCCTCGTCCCCTACATACAGGCAGGATGTGCCGAGTGCAAGATAAAATTCAAAGCTTCCCTTATAGTTTGCAGAATGTGATTCCAAAAGGGTTATGGCATAGTGGAATTTCCGCCTGCGCATAAGAGTCCTTGCTTCGTCCAAAACGGTGCGCTTCATTATTAATTCATACTCCGGATTTTTTCTAAAATTGCGTCCAACTCCTTATTTAAACGATTTAACTCTTCTTGGTCAATAAGTTCGCTGTCATTTTCCAGCGATTTTATGTAGTTGATGAGGTTATGGATGTATTTTGTGTCCAGCTGTTCCTCGGTTATGACGATTGGCTCGTCTTTTGCCTGTGAATTTGAGGATGAATTTGAGGACGATTTTGCATTTTGTGCGGCTTTTGCCTCTTTTGCGGCTTTTGAATCCTTTGTGGCTTTGGCGCTTTTCAAAGAAGCATTTTCTGCGGATGTTTTGCTTGCTTCTGCATAACCGTCTGCGTCCAAACCTTCTTCGTCTTCCTCTTCTTCTTCATAGTAAGAGGCTATGTTGGGCATTCCAACCCACCACTTTGCGCCAAGAGCGTCTTTGCGTGGTTTCTTGACCTTTTTTTCCTCTTCCACACCGGCAAAGAGGTATGAGAAGTCCTTTGGCTCACATTCATGAAGGACAGTGCGCCCCTCTTCCAGTGCTGAAAGGAATTCGTCTCCGGCTGGAGCTTCTGAGTCTGTTCCAACGGAAATATAGAAGGTTATTACCTTTGAATCGTTCTTTTCCAGCTGAATTTCCGGCCAGTTTACGCAAAGGGCTGAATTGTTGTAGGAAAGAACAGAGTTAAAGCTTCTTGAAGTCTTTACGGATGGAACCCATGAATTTTTAGAAAGTGTGTTCTTGTTGGAAAGGGTTACCTCGTGCGTAGGGTTAATTCCCTTGCCCTTGAGCAAAAACTGCACGGATGTCTCGCCGTTTGTAGAGCAGATCCATTTTTCTTCATTCATTGAGTCAAACTGCACTTCCTTGTCTATCTGGTCGTTTGTAGCCGTAATAAAATGATTTCCTGATGGCTCCCCCAAGACGGTGTCGAACATGCCCTTAAGGCTAAAGGTCTGCTTCTTCTTTCCAAGGTTAACAAGGTAGGCGCTTACACGAAGAACGTCTGCCACTGTGGAAGATGAATCTGACGGCATAAAAGTAAAGTCTATTACGACAATTCCCTGCTTCTTTATTGTATAGGAAAGCTGTGCACCGTAGGGGGTTCTGCGCGACTGGCACACAACGCCGGACTCACGGTTAAGGTTGTACTCGTGCTTTCCGATTCTTACGCCAAAATGGTTTGAGCTGAACGAATCGTATGCAGACAAAAGGGGTATTTCGCTTCCCTTTTCGTTTATGGCATAGATGCAGAATGAACCTGTTCCCTGTTTTACAGAAAGCTTTAGCTTGCCTTCAGAAACGGAAAAAGACGAGTCTTTTTTGTAGGCCCAGCCGGTGTAGTCGTCCACGTTGTAGCTTGCTTCATCCTTTGCAAATAGGGAAAAAGGCAGTGCAAGGAGGATAAGTGGCAGCATTAAGCGTCTTGCGAGCGGTTTTCTAAAGAAAGTTGCAATTTTCATAGGTCTACTCCGGGCGCTTCTGGCTTTCTGATTCCTTTCTTTCAAGGACTCTTTCTAGGAATGCAGCCTTTGCCTTTAATGCCGCAAGGTCTTCGTCCGCAACACCCTTGTTGCTATAAGGGTCGTTTCCGTATGTCTGGTCGCGTGACTGTCTTGCCTCAAGTTCACTCTTGGAAGACTGGCTTTCCAGTTCCTTTATCCTTTTTTGGGCGTCACCAAGCTGGCTTCTAAGGCCTATCATGTCCTGGGTCTGGTATTCCCTAAGTTGGCGCTCGTAGTTTTCCCTTGAACTAAGGAATTCTTCTCCTGTCATCTTTAAAAGATACATGAGTTTTTCTTCCCTGCCGTACTGCTTTATCTCTTCCAGGCGGAATTTTGCGTCTGGAACCTTTGCATCAGCTGGGAATTCATTTACCACGCGCTCGTAAAGAGGTTCAGCCGTGGCATAGTCGCAGTCTTCGTAGAAACATTCCGCTATCCAATAAAGGGCGGATGCAAACATGGGATCGTTTGGATTGTTGTGGCAGAAGTCGCTAAGAACAAGAACCGCACTGTCGTTTCTGGAAAGGTAGTGGAGCCCCCTGCCCTTCTGGTACTGGACGGCGGTACAAAGCGGATCATCCTTAAAATCTGCAAGGAATTTGTCGCAGTCGTTTACCGCAGCGGAAAATTCTCCCGCATACATTTCGCTCATGATGAGCATGTACCAGGTGTTGGCAGTAGAATAGGCCGGGACAGAAACAGCCTGTCGTAAAAAGACGATGGAACTTGCCCAGTCCTTTATCCTAAAGGCTTCAAGTCCCTGTTCCCTTGATTCTATTTTATTGTTGGCAAATGCATTGCCCTCAAAAGTGCCATCTGCTGCCGGTAATGGCGCATGCAAGCAAGCAAAAAGCGCTACGGCCGCGAAAGTCCTGATGGTATTTGTCTTTCCCATTTTAATTCCCCCGAAAAAAACGAGGAGCCGGAAACGACAATGTCTGTTCCCGCTTCCAAAACCGAATTTACAGTGGACGGATTTATGCCTCCGTCTACGGAAATAAGGAATTTATACCCCTTCTCCCTTTGTATATCGGCAAGAGCGCGAACTTTTTGAACCGTATATGGAATAAGTTTTTGTCCCCCAAAACCGGGATTTACCGTCATAACAAGCACGAGGTCTGCAAAAGGCAGCAAATGCTCCATTACGCCAATGGGAGTGGCTGGGCAAATTGCAATTCCGGCCTTTTTTCCGGCCTTGTGAATCAAATCAATGCACAAATCGGCATGGTTTGTGGCTTCCATGTGGAAGGTAACGTAGTCGGCACCCGCATCTATAAAAGAAGGAATGCTCTGTTCTGGCTTTTCCACCATAAGATGAACGTCGAAGGGCAGCTTTGTGCACTTTCTTATTGAAGTAATTACCGGCTGCCCATAGGAAACCGGAGGAACAAAATGGCCGTCCATAACGTCAATGTGGACGAGAGAACCGCCATTCTGCTCAATTTTAAGGAGTTCCCCTCCCAGATTGGCAAAATCCGCAGAAAGGAGGGATGGAGATAGCATAACGTTTTTCATTCTAATTAACCGCCAATATAATCCAATATTTTTTTTGCCTTGCGTGAATTTTGGTTCACAACGCGCGTTTTTTTCTTTTCTGTAGCGTCTGGCTTTGCATTGGATTCATCGCCTTCAAGCAGGGCCTTTTCCCTGGCCTCTTTTTCCGCAGCTTCGTCATAGGCTGGCTGGGCCAAGTCACGGACTGCCTGCATTACGGATGAATACTTGCCCTTTGCAAAGATGTCTAGCCCTGTTCCCTGGGTGGCAGGATCGGTGCTTTCTATGTACTGGGCGCAAAGTTCTGCAAATTCGGGGCTGCCGTACTTGGCAAATTCCTTTCCCAAGGCATAGCGTAGGCTAAGATGCTTTCCGTTCTGCAAAGTGCTTTTTGCAAGCTCCATAACGTCTGAAATGCCGCTTCCGTTTTCCAAAAGGGCTGCTGCAACCTGTGCCTTATGCACGTCGGAAGACTTGGGGTCTTTTAGAACGCCAATAAGGTATTCATTTCCTTCCGAACTGTTAAGTTTTGCAAGAACCTTGCAGCATTTGTCGCGAACAACCTTCTCTTCCTTGGTGTCTTTGCAGCGGTAAACAAGGTATGGAACTGCGGATGAAATGCCCTGCTTTTCCACTGTGGAAATGGCTTCAAGGCGGACTTTGTAATGGGAGTCTCGCAAGGCCTGTTCAATAACCTTGTGGGCACGGTCATCGCTAAAGTTTGAAAGTCCCTTTATTACGTATGCACGGAAATTTGGGTCTTCATCTTCATAGAGGTCTATAAGAAGGTCCTCTGCTTCGCTTTTACCCATCTGGCCAATAGCCTCTGCGCAGTACATTCTTACGTGGGAATTTTCGTTCTGATCTTCCGCAAGGGAAGCCATTTTATCGTAGGTTTCAACAGCCTTAAGCTTTCCCAAAACCTTTACAAGGGCCTGTCTCTCCGGAAGGTTAAGGTCTGCCCTTTCCATAAACTGTGCCAAAAAGCGGGCTTCGTCACTTCCTCCAACTTCTCCAATGGCAACAAGAGCTTTTAGAAAGAATTCCTCTTCTTCCTTTGCAATGATTTCTACAAGTCCAGGCAAGGCACTCTGGCTCTTTACCTTTGAAACGTAATTGAATGAAGCCTCCACCAGATTTGACTTCTTTCCGTAGGGGTCATTTACAATGTCTACGGCATAGTCCTCAAGGCAGGGGTCTTCCAAAGCGGCAAAATAGTTAAGAATCTTCTCGCGGACACCGTTGCTCTTTGTTTCCTGGAACAAATCGTATACGGCGTTTACAAAGCGGGGATCCTTATTGTCCTTTATTTCCTGGAGGATTTCCACAATCTTGCTTTCAAGTCCAAATTTAAATGCCTCCTCGGTTGATTTTACATATTCATCCGTAGCATGGTCTATGTTCTTCTGCAGGGCTTCATCTATCTGCTCCGCACTGTATGATTTGGGGCGCTTTGCATCTGGAAAGATTTTTTCCCTGTTTGGATAGACAAACTCGCTTTCCTCTTCCTCCGCTTCTGCCTGAGCCTGGAGTTCACTTACTGCATCCAGCAAAGCCTGATCATCTGCTTCTGCCGGAAAAACAAATGCACATAGAGAAAATGCCAATAAAACCAATAAAAAAATCTTATTCATACTGAATTCCGTCCTCTATTCAACTTAAACAGCATTTGACTGAAATTGTTGCAAAAAATTTTCTTTGTACTGTAAATATCGGCCCTGGACGATTGATTCACGAATTTCTTTTACAAAGCGGTGCAAAAAGTAGAGGTTGTGGTAGCTTGCAAGCATGGAAGAAAGGATTTCCTGCTCGCGGAAGATATGCCTAAGGTATGCCCTGGAGTAAGTTCTGCACACTTTGCAGTCGCACTGGCTGTCCACCGGAGAAAAATCATGCTCAAAGCGCTTCTGCTTTATGCTAAGCATGCCGTGGTGGGTAAAATACAGTCCGTGGCGGGCAATTCTTGTTGGCTGAACACAGTCAAACATGTCCACGCCGTATTCCACAGCCTGAAGGATGTACTGTGGCGTTCCAATTCCCATAACGTAAAGTAGCTTTTCCTTTGGCAAAAGGGCCGCCGTATAGGAAAGCATCGAGTTGAATTCCTCCGCTGGCTCCCCTACGCTAAGTCCGCCGATTGCAATGCCCGGTGTGTCAAGGGATGCAACAAATTCCGCGCTCTGCTTTCTAAGGTCTTCAAAAAAATTGCCCTGTACAATAGGAAAGAAAGCACCCTTGTAGCCCTGCTCCTTGTGCAAAAGCCATTCCTTGTGGGCGCGAACTGCCCAGTCACTTGTTATGCGGAGGTCCTTTTCCGCCTGCTTTTTGTCCACTCCGTATTCCGTGCAAACGTCAAGCTGCATCTGTATGTCGCTGTTAAGCTTTACCTGGGTTTGCACAACGTTTTCCGGGGTAAACAAATGCTTGCTTCCGTCTATGTCGCTGCGGAAAGTAACACCTTCTTCCTTGATTTTGCGCAAGGCAGAAAGAGAAAATACCTGAAATCCACCAGAATCAGTAAGAAAATTCTTGTTCCACTTTGTAAAGCCGTGGAGCCCACCAGCCTCCTGAACCAAGTCAGCACCAGGGCGCAAATACATGTGGTAAGTGTTGGCAAGTATTATCTCAAAGCCAATTTCGTCAAGAGAATCTTTGTCTACGGCCTTTACGGTTCCTTTTGTTCCAACCGGCATAAAAACAGGAGTGTGTACGTCTCCATGCGGAAGGTGAATCACACCGGTTCTTGCGCGGCAACTTTTATCTTCGCTTTCAATTTCAAAAAAATGTTCTATCATATATCTTTCCTAAAATATCATGTCTTAGCATACTTTAGCAATAGACAGCTTATGGCTATAAAGAGGAATACAGGAACCCAGGCACCCGTAAGCGGAGGAATTGCTCCAAACCTTGCCATGAGCATGGTTATCATCTGTATTATATAGAAGAGTACGGCGGCAGAGACACAGAGGGCAAGGCTTATGATAAGAACGTTCTTTCTGGTTTTTCCGCTAAGACCTACCGCAAGGAACACTACTATAAAGACTACAAAGGGGAATGAATACTTCTTGTAGTAAAGAGACCTTGCCTCTCCGCTGGGAAGTCCAGCCCTTTCCAGGTGGGCAATGTATTCGCGTGCTTCCCTTGTGTTTACGGTCTCTACATTGACGGTATTGTTGCGGAAAGTCTGAGGCGGTTCTGTTAGCAGGGAAAGATGGCTGTCGTCCGGGCTAAGGGCAACAAAACCTGAATCCCCGTTCTTTTTGTAAAGGGTTGCATCCGGAAGCAGCCAAACGGTCTCTCCCCAAATGGCAAAAGGTGCATAGATAAGGCAGTCAAAGCTTTTGTCATCATTCCTAAAGAGGATGTAAAGGTTTGCAAGGGTCATGCCCTCTTCGTTGTAACTTGCAGCCTTCCAGACTATCCTTCCCCCCTGCGACATTACCACTATGTTGTCATTGTTAAGCGACTTTTCCTTGTGAAGGACAAATTCCTGCATCTTTACCTTTTTTGCGTAAGTGGGAACAACAAGGTTGTCTTCAAAAAAGAAGAGTCCAAAGCTCATGGCAAGCGAAACAAGTAAAAGAGGAGCAGAAAAGCGGAACAAAGAAACACCGGAAGCAAAAACTGCAAGAAGCTCATTCTTTGCGTAAAGGTCGCTAAGCATATAGGCTGTAGAAAAAAGCACCGCTATTGGAACTGAATACCAGACCGACTTTGGAACGTAATAAAGCAAAATCTTGCAAACTTCTGTAAGCTTGGCATTCTTTGAAATGTAGTCCCACAGGTTCATAAAAAGATCTGTAAGGCAGAGTACAAGCACAAAGAAAAAAAGCGAGCCTAAAAAAATCGTAAAAAATTTTTTGTACATGTAAAAAACAAGCTTCATTTTTTTCTAAGCCTCAAGTACAAGTGTATGCCAAAAAATCCAATCACGAAGTTTGGAGTCCACATCATCCAGAACCCGCTGTAGCCGCCACGCAAGCCGAACATCTGTCCTATAATAGTCGCGGCCCAGTACAAGACGGAGATAATTATTCCAAAAATAAGGCCAAGAGTCTGCCCGTCCTTCTTGCCAAAGACAAGTGCAAGTGGAAAAGCCAAAAGTGCAAAGAAGATTGAGCCAAAGGGAACCGAAAATTTCTTGTTGAATTCAAGCTTGTACCTGTTCATCTTTTTCTTGGTAACGCCTTCCTGCCCTTCCATTTCTTTTATTGTCTTAACAAGGTCATAGCTTGTCATTTCCCTAGGCGCAATTGCTCCTGTAGCCTCAATAATCGTATCTTCAAAGATGTTCAAGTGCATGGATTCTGCTTCTATAACATCGTAATTCTTGGGGTGCTGGTTGTCCAAAAGATAGACAAGGGTATCATTCAAGTCCATGGACATGATTACCCCCTTGTCCGAAGACTTCTTAACATTGGACTTTCCCGATATGATAACCCGCTGCGTGTTTGAATCCATGTCAAAAAGAACAAGGTCGCTTACGGAAGTACCCTCCACGTCCCCTATTACAAAGACAGAGTTGGTCATCTTCTTTATGGAGTTGCTTTCAAGCTCTACGGCCGGGTTTGAAGCTACAATCTTTCGCCTCATCTTGTTGTAGTTTAGCGTGCCTAAAGGAAGAAAGTAGTCATTCATCACAAAGCTAAAGACAGAAATAAGAAGCCCTATTATGATTACCGGCTTAAGGATTACCGCATAACGCTGACCGCTTGCCCTAAGAATAAGAATCTCGTTGTCCGTTACCATGCGACCAAGGCACATCAAAAAGCCCACAAGCGTTGCAAATGGTGAAGACTGGGCAATAACACCGGGTAGGCAGTAGATAATCAGCTGTATTACAGAAGCAACAGGAACCCTCATGCGGAGGATTGTTTCTGCAAGAAGAAGAATCTGGTTTACAAAAAAGACCACAAAGAAAAAAAGGAAGCAGATAAAAAAATAAATGAAGAGTTCCTTTGAAAAATATTTGGTAAGGACATTCGTCTTTATGTAGTCGTAATCAGCAAGTTTTTCTTCATACAAAGAGATTTTTTCCTGATTGCTGCCTTTCCTAAGATAGTTAAGGCGAAAGACCAGGTATGCACGGTAGAAGGAAAAAGAAAATACCTTCCCCAGCAGCTCTGTCACTATGGGAAGAATCTTTTTTTTGCCCGCAGCTTTGCCAAACAAAAGCTTTTCCTGCACAAAGTCCTTACTCATCCTTAAGCATGAACCCCCGTGCTGCCAAAGCCGCCTTCACCGCGCTCTGTCTGGGAAAGAAGCTGGGTCTGAACAAAATCCGCCTGGGTAACAGGAGCAAGTATAATCTGGGCAATGCGGTCCCCGCTTTTTACGGTAAAATCCTCTTTGCCAAGGTTTACAAGCAGAACCTTGAGTTCACCGCGGTAGTCGCTGTCTATCGTGCCCGGAGTGTTCAGCACTGTAACGCCGTTCTTGAATGCAAGCCCGCTCCTTGGCCTAACCTGAATCTCGTAGCCTTCTGGAATCTCAAAAAAAAGTCCGGTTGGAACAAGTGTGTATTCACCATTATGAATTACGATATCTTCTTTTAAAAAAGCGCAAACGTCAGCACCGGCAGCCCCGCTTGTTTTGTAAACAGGAAGAAGCGCACCTTCGGATGCAACGCACTTTACTTTGACTGTGTTTCTTTTGTCAGACATAGAATTTCCTTTTTTTGCCTTGAATTGAGTGACGCTCCGTAAACCAAAACATTCCTCTTTGAATAGTCAAAAAGCTCGTCCACAAGGGAATGGATTTCCTCATGCGTTACGGAAGCAATCTTCTTTATTATAGCATCAGATTCCCAGTTAGTGAATCCCATTAGATGATTCCGCTCAAGCCTCTTCATAATGTATTCACTGTCCTGGCTTGCAAGAGTTTCCTCCCCGCAAAGATGCTCAATGGAATCATTTATTTCCTGAAGCTGAATCGGAGAAGACTTAAGCTTTTCTATCTCATCCAAAAGCTTCTGCACAACCTGAACAGCCTTGTCCTTTTCGCAGGAAGCATAGGCTCCCCAAAAGGCCTCGTCTTCATAAATAGTAAAAAAGCTGTAGACCGTATAGCAAAGACCGCTCTGTTCCCTTAAAGACTCAAAGAGACGGCTACTCATGGTGTCGCCAGCAAGGGAATTAAAAACAGAAAGCGTGTAGTATTTTTTTTCGTCAAGCGGCATTTTGTAGGGGAACATCATAAAAACTTGAACCCGGTTAAAGTCCGCCTTTACAAGATTAACTCCCGGGTGCCACACGTTGTTCTTTTCAAAGCGGCATTCGTATGGATAGTTTAAGGGCTTTTGGTGCATGGGAAGCTTTTCAAGCTCGCTTACAAGAATATCCTCGTCAATGTTTCCGGCCGCAGCTACGGTAAGTTCCCCGTGAACAAAATACTTGGCATACCAAACCGCCATCTGTTCACGTGTAATTGCAAGCACGTCTTCCGCAGTACCTGTAATGGTCCGTCCCAAGTCCCCGTCGTGCCACAGGGATGCGGCAAGGCAATCAATTGCAGACTCTTCGTCATCATCAAGTACGGCAGAAATTTCGCTTAGCACAACGTT
>DFJV01000096.1 GCA_002373205.1 Treponema sp. UBA3662 | reverse complement strand
CGCTTTTTCTTGCAAGCCTTACACTCTTCCAAGTTCCTCCACCTGTGATGCCCATTACATGCCACCACATTCAGATTGCACACCACCACATTCAGATTGCACGCCCATCGAATGCCCATCACAAGTCAACACTGAAGAGGTAGAAGAAGAATCTTTTCTTTTTTATCAGCAAACATATTATGTCCAAGCCAACAAGCAAATTAAAGAGCAGCAAAATGTAGGCGCTTATGTGCCCAGCAAGAAAAACAATTGCTATGTACAAAGAAAGATAGAATATTTTTGTCAAAAGTTTTTTTCTTATATCTTTTTCTGTAAAAGCAAAGTTTTTAATGTTTCCAATACTTGGAAAGTAAATATCGCAAAGCAAAAGGTATACAAGCAAGGCAAGCAGTATCACAAGAGCAACAAAGTAGTGTTCTGCCGTAAAGAAAAAGATTGCTACAAAAAGCAAAACAAAAGATAAAAACACATTCAAAATATAATTGCCAAGCTTTCCCATCTTTACTCCAGAGACGTATTCATTCCCCGATTTTTATTCATACCAGTAAGAGGAAACAGGATACATTCCCCGCCTCTGCAAAAGTTCCACGGTGTCTTCATAGCCCTGCCGTATTAAAAGCTTGATGCGGTCTTCCTTAAAATTTGCAGTTCCGTCCAGCATGCGCTCCCAAAAGCCGCTTCCGTCCGTATCTATGCTGGGGAAAATTTCGGTTATGACTTTTGTGTCAAAGTCCTTTTTTTGGATGCGCCTTTTTACATGGTCCCTGTCGCTTAAGTAGATTACAAATATATTCTTTATATCCGGGTAGCGTTCAACTATTGGAGCAAGGGGAACATTGTCTCCGCCAACAGCTTCTTCACCGCCGTCAGTATACTTGTAGCCGTCTGCAAGAGTTATTGGATCTGTAAGAACAGGGAATGCCGACGTTGCAAGAAGCTTTAGCCTAATCTGCTCAAAGTCAGGCTCTTCGTTAAGCAAAAAGCGGAAGGCATCGCTACCGGGCTTGGAAGTAAAGCGCTTGATAATCTTTCCCTTTGCGCGGACAGTCGTAACAAAAACGTGGGGCCTGTAGCCTTTGTTAAGCTTTTGAAGCGGTATGGAAGAAATTATCTTGTTAAGCCCCTCCTGGGAAATAAGGGCTCCGTCCTGGGTAAGCCTTGAAGGAACAATATCCACCCAAATCTTTTCCGCCTGTTCTGCTTTAACGCAAGCAAACAAAGCCGCATTAAGACCGCCAACACTGGTACCGGAAATTACCGTAACCTTCTGGGCAATACCGTATTCGCAAAGGGCCTTCCAAACCCCAACTTCGTAAGCACCCTTGCCGCCGCCACCAGAAAGCACAAGGCCAATCTCTTCTGCATGGCAAAGCATTGCCAGTGAGGCAAAGACAAAAACAAGGCAAAATCTTTTTACAAAATTCATTTTCAAAGCGTAGTCCCCCTAAATGTAACGGGCGAAGCACCCTCCTTCTCAAACACACCATCGTTTTGGGAAGAAAAACTTCCTGCAGAAAAATCCTTGAACCTTGACGAAGCAAAATGGAAGGTACCGTTTTCCCTAAGCCTATCCTTCTCCGGGGAAAGGTAAAAGAAATTCAAGTTGAATCCAAGAATCCTTTCTGGAATAAGATATTCCCTTCTTGCGTAGACATGTGAACCAATCACGCGGAGCTTTATGCCGCACTGGGTTCCAGATGAATCAGAAACAGGAAGCTCTTCACCGTAGATTTTTTCAAGATAGGCAAAACGCTTCTGCCACAGTTCGGAAAAGCCAAGGCCGGATTTTTTGGCAAAGTCCTGCCATCTTTGGGTGTCGTCCACTTCTTCGTATGACTTTTTAAGATAGCGCTGGCCGTCTAGGTCAAAGGGATATTCATAGGAATTCTTTCCGCAAGTCCATACGCCGTAAAGATCGTCAAGGGATGAGGCGGCCTTCCATTCAACAGGCTTGGGGTCTTCTGGCTCAGGGTCAGTCTTTGGATCCGTCCCCTGTATTTTGGGGCTTTCTTCCCCACCTTCTACGCGCGTTGTGCCGCATGAAACAAAAAGCTGCGGAGTGGCAAAAAGCAAAAAAGCCGCATTCAGCGCTGTAAAAAGCAGATTTGCAAAAGGCAAATGATTTCTCTTCATAAAAAAAAGTATGGCACAAATGAATTTTTATTTCAAGCGCAGATATTTTTAAGAATTTTTCGGAGCATACTCTATTTTTAAACTGTGTCCGGCACTCCGTGACCGGCCAGACTCCTTGGCATTTTACCCAAATTGCAAACAAGCAGCGCCAAGGACGGCGCGTCATCTCTTTGCAAAAAGTCGGGCAAGTTTTCGCCAGAAAACTTGCGGGTAAAAATGCCAAGGAGGGCGTTTTTACCCGCTTTGCAGGGTTCCGCTTACGCTTCATTGCCTAACGGCAACGGCTACGCCGCCCTTCCAATCGGGGCTAGGCTCTTTGGCAAGAAAGACTTTTCTAGCGCAAATGAAGATGTAGCAAAAAAAAGCACGGCAGGCACTGGAGGGGTGGGCGAAAGCCCATTCCGGCGGGAGTGCGCAGCGCGACCAGAGGAATGGAGCCGAAGGGCGGAACCCCGGAAGCGCCACACAAGGGGCATGTTTGGCAGCAAAAAAAACAGACAGTCCCAAGAGCAAGTGCCGCAAAAAAAAGAAAAAAATGCATTCCTTAAATAAATTTGAATTCTCTTTGCAAAAGAAAAAAAGTGGATTATAATATTAGGCATGAAGAAATTTACACTTACTTTTCCAGACGGAACAAAAGAAGAACTTTCAAACGAGATAACGCCGATTACTCTCATCCATAAATTTGCACCGGAATCTGACGGTAAAAAAATCGTGGCAGTGCGCGTAAACAACGAAATTTATTCGCTGGACAGCTATGTAGACATAAGCGCAACGCTTGAGCCGGTATACCTTGACAGCAAGGACGGAGCCTCTATTTACAGGCGCTCACTCTGCTTTGTTCTGGCAACTGCCGCCCACAACATCTACCCCAATGCCCACCTTTTGGTTGGCCACAGCCTTGGCTACGGCTACTACTACACTCTGGACACGGGAAAATCCCTTAAGACGGAAGAAATTATTGCCCTAAAGAACGAGATGACTCGCATAATTCAGGCAGACGAGGTTATTGAATGTGGCTGCATTTCCTACCAAGAGGCATGCGAGCTTTTTGAAAAGCTTGGCCTTACAGAAACCCGCAAGCAGCTAAACTACCGCTGCCCCGGCAAGGTTATGGTAAACACTCTGGAAGACTTTAGCGACCTTTACTTTGGTCCCCTTGCTTCCAGCACTGGAATCCTTAGCGTTTTTGACCTTATGCCCTACCACGAAGGCTTTTTACTCCGCTTCCCGGAGCATTCAACCCCGGACAGGCTTACTCCTTTTGAAGACCAGCCCAAGCTCTTTGAGATTTACAAGCGCTACAAGGACTGGGGAAAAATCCTTGGCGTAACTTCTGCGGCGGGCGTAAACCAGCTGATTCACGACAGGAAGCAGGATGAATTTATAGACATTACAGAAACTTTGCAGGTAAAGTGCATTGCAGACATTGCTGACCAGATTCACCAGCGGGGAACGGTGCGCGTAGTCCTTATTGCAGGCCCTTCTTCCAGCGGTAAGACAACTACAAGCAAAAAACTGGCACTGCAGCTTCAGGCAATAGGCTACAAGCCAAAGGTAATTGCACTTGACAGCTACTATCTTGGCAGGGAAAGCACCCCAAAGGACGCAGACGGCAATTACGACTACGAATGCCTTGAGGCACTGGACGTTCCGCTTATTAACCAGAACCTTCTGGATTTGTTTGCGGGAAAGACCATAGACGTTCCAAGCTACGACTTCCACGAGGGAAAGCGCTACTACAAGGGCGAAACCATGTCTCTTGGGCCAAACGACATCCTTGTTATGGAAGGAATCCACGGCCTTAACGAAAAGCTTACGCCGCTGGTTCCTGCCGACAAAAAGTTTAAGATTTACCTTTCTGCCCTTACCCAGCTTAATCTGGACGACCACAACCGCATTGCAACAAGCGACAACCGCCTTATCCGCCGCATAGTTCGCGATGCACGCTTCCGTGGAAAGAGCGCGGCAGACACAATCTCCATGTGGGACAGCGTTCAGAGGGGAGAAAGGCTTCACATCTTCCCC
Organism: Treponema sp. UBA3662; assembly: GCA_002373205.1. Taxonomy (GTDB): domain Bacteria; phylum Spirochaetota; class Spirochaetia; order Treponematales; family Treponemataceae; genus Treponema_D. The sequence continues at coordinate 3,658 of DFJV01000096.1, read as the reverse complement.
TTCCAGAACAATGCAGATGCCATGCTCAACACAGCCCTGGACTACGAGCTTCCGGTTCTTAAGGTTTACGCGGATCCGCTTTTGCGCTGCGTTACGCCCTTGCAGAAGGAATATTGCGAGGCTACAAGGCTCTTAAGCTTCCTTAACAACTTCTCTACGATTCCTGCGAATGCCGTTCCAACCCATTCAATAATCAGGGAATTTATTGGAGGCTCTGCTTTCCATTATTAGTAAAAACGATTAGTGCCTTGAGGATTGCCGGACTTGTCTTGAGCAATCCTTAAATTTGAGTTAGATTTTTTTGGACGGTAATTCTTAAGGCTCTGCCATTTTGTCTCTTTGCTACAATCGGGAGAAAGTTTCTAATCGTCACCCGCTTTCCAGGGCTACGCTTACGCTCCGGCCGCTTTGCGTCTGGCTACGCCACCCTTCCAATCGGGCGTAGGCTTGGTTCTCTTATTTTTCCAAAGAAGACTTAAAGGTTACGACCTCATCCATGGCAAGCTCTTCTTCCTTAAGGTTCTGCTTTTTCCACTGCCCCATCTTTGACTTTTTAAGCTGCTCAAGAACCTTTACCTTTTTCATGCACTCGCGGACAACGCCCCTCTTTTGCTCTGCAATTGGCTCAAGGCGCGCAAGTTCTTCAAAGCACATTTCCTTTCTCTGCTCAAGAAGCTTAAAATATGCATCTGCGGCATAGTAGTCGTTCAGGTCTGTAGATGAGTCTGTGCGGCGGGAAACGGAAACTTTTTGTTCCGCTATGGCTTTTAGGGTGTTGTTTTGGACTGCAATCTCGGCATTGGTCTTTCCAAGGTCCACTTCGGCCTGGTCAAGCTCAAAATTCCTTAGGTCAAGGATTTTTTGCATTGAATAATTGAATTTTTTCATCTACAAATACCTCCTTGACCCCACTCTGTACAGAACGACAGGACTGTTTAAACTCAAAATTGAACTTTACCCTTCAATATAAATCCCAAAACTGGGGCTTACACTGCCTTTATGTCTATGTGCTTAATTGCACCAACGGGGTTTTCTACAAACTCTTCTTTTGGAATGGGCACTCCGCTAAGTTCGGAAAGCTTTTGCAGGGTATCTTCTATTGTACAGTGGGCGTTTTCTTCCTGGCAGAGGAATTCCTCTATTGCACTGTGCTTTTCTATGGCCTCGTCAATTTCAGGAGAATTGCCCTTCTGGTAAACACCGGCAAGAATCATTTCTTCCTGGGCGGCATAATCACTCATCCATTTCTTTACGGTCTGAACAGCTTTTAGAGTCATTGGCCCTGAGACACGCCTGCTAAGACGGCTTATACTTGCAAGAACGTCTATTGCAGGATAGTGCTGGTGCTGGGCAAGGCTTCTGTTAAGCACTATGTGGCCGTCCAAAGTTCCGCGTACCTTGTCGGAGATTGGCTCGTCCATGTCGTCACCGTCAACAAGAACCGTGTAGAAGGCTGTAATGCTGCCCTTGGAATTTGTTCCTGTGCGTTCAAGAAGCTTTGGAAGCATGTCGAATACGCTCGGAGGATAGCCGCGCTGGGCTGGAGGTTCGCCTGTTGCAAGGCCAATTTCCCTCTGGGCATGGGCAAAACGGGTTACGCTGTCAAACATGAGCATAACATCCTTGCCCTGGTCACGGAAATATTCGGCAATGGCTGTGGTAACGTAAGCCGCCCTAAGACGGGCAATTGAAGGCTGGTCACTTGTTGCAACAACGACAACGCTTCTCTTAAGGCCTTCTTCACCCAAGTCGCGGTTTATAAAGTCCATAACCTCGCGTCCACGCTCACCAATAAGGCCTATTACGTTTACATCCGCATTCGTATTGCGCGCTATTATAGAAAGAAGGGTACTTTTTCCAACGCCTGAACCCGCAAAGATTCCAAGACGCTGCCCCTTTCCAACAGCAAGAAGTCCGTCTATTGCCCTTACGCCGGTAACAATGCGCCTGTTTATGTCCTTTCTTTCAAGAGGGCTTGGCGGTGACTGCAAGGCCGGATAGTGTACCGGGGTTGCAATGTCGCCCTTTCCGTCAAATGGAGTGCCAGTTGCGTCTATTACGCGGCCAAGAAGCTTTGCGCCAACAGGAACTTCAAGCACGTGGCCGGATGCAGTTACCTCTGCCCCAACCTCAATGCCCTTTGTCTCTCCGTAAGCCATAAGACGGACGGTTGTCCCTTCAAGGCCTACAACTTCTGCCAAAAGGTATTCATTCGTGGAAGGAATGTGAATTTTACAGATTTCGCCAATAACGCTTCTTGGGCCAGAGCTTTCTATCATAAGCCCCTTTACGGCAGTTACGGCTCCGGTATATTTGATTGTGTCGGTATCTTTTACCGCATCAATATATTTTTCAAAGAAAGATTCCATTTTTACCACCCCAGTTTATAGTTAACGGTAAACAGGAAATGGCAAACAATAAGTTATCCCGCCTTACGTCTGCCATTTTATTCCAAAATATAAGTTTTAGAAAGAGCCCTTTTCCAAAGGCATATCTTGTTTACCATACCCCAACCTAAAGATCGGGATTGATTACGTCTGACTTGTTTACGGTCTTAATCGGTGAAATTGCAAGAATCTTGGTTTCGAGCTCGCTAAGCTGGCTTGCAATGCGTGCGTCAATTGCACCAAAGTCTGTTTCTACGATACAACCGCCGCGGTCCACAGAACTGTCTTCCACAATGGAAATGTTCTTGATGTTTTCCACCTGGTTGATAAAGTCCTTAACGTGGTCAGTAGTAAGCTTAATGTCCGCCAGATTTACGCGCAGGGTAACGTCTCCGCGGCCCTTCACTTTCTTAAGAGCCTGAACAACGTTTGCCATGATTACGCTCTTCTGGTTTTCGCTCATAATCTTTACGACTTTGCGGGTCATCAAAAGAACAAGGTCTACAATCTGCTGCTCAGTGTTGTCAAGAATGTCCTGCCTCTTGTCCTGCACAGAATCAATTATTTTGTGAAGACGCTCAACAAGACGGTCAGCTTCGGCATTTCCTGTCTGGTAGCCTTCCTCGTGGCCCTTGTCAAAGCCATCTTTCTGCGACTTGTCAAATATGCGCTGCTCTTCGTTGTGGGCATTTTCAAGAATACGCTCTGCTTCTGCCTTTGCGTTTGCAACAAGGTCTGCGGCTTCTTTTTCCGCATTGTGCTTTATAATGGCTGCCTGGTCGGTCTGCTTCTTTACTTCATTGAATGCGGCGCTTTCTGCATCCTTAATGATTTTTTCTGCATCGCCCTGAGCCTTTGTAATCATCTGGGCCTTTTCTGACTCCCAGTTCATCTTAAAGGTTTCGGCTTCCCTGCGCAAATCATCGGCAGAAGGACCTGTGTATTCGGGAACCTCTTCTTCCTCTTCTACAGGAGGCGGAAGAAATTCCTTGTTGAGTTTAAGCAATACTTCGCCCTGTTTATGATTTACCTGGTTAGCTCTGAATACTGTCTGTGCCATTTGCGCATCTCCATAACTTAAACATCATACTTCACTACAAAAAACAATTACAGCAGTACTTTGCGGTGCTGCTGTAGATTGGGAAAAATCAAACGAACTCGTCGTCGGCAGAACGCGCAATGACGATTTCACCAGAGTCTTCAAGACGCCTGATTACGGAAACTATCTTCTGCTGGGATTCTTCTACATCCTTCAAGCGGACAGGTCCCAT
>DFJV01000165.1 GCA_002373205.1 Treponema sp. UBA3662 | reverse complement strand
AGGGAGGATTCCTTGATTTTTTCCGTTACTGGGACCCGCTAGCTCATTTTGATTGTTCTTTTATTTGCTTTTCACTTTGCTTTTTCATTTATTGGGTTATAATTAACTTATAAGGTTCAATTCTAGCAAATAGGAGATTGTAAATGAAAAGAAACTTTATCGTAATAACTGCACTCGCCCTTTCTTCCGCCCTCATATTCGCCGCCGGAAAAGACAAGGCAAAAAAGTCCAAGTCTGCAAAGAAGGCTAAGGCTCCAGAATTTGTCCGCGTGGAAAGCAAGACCTTTGTCATGGGAAATAATGAAGAGCACGAAACAGAACACGAGGCCTGGGTCTCAGAATTCTATATCTGCACCCACGAAGTAACCCAGGAAGAATACAAGCGCATCATGAAAAAGAACCCCAGCAAACACAAGGGAAAGAACCTGCCTGTAGAAAACGTCTCTTGGTACGACGCAATCGAATACTGCAACCGCCTCAGCTTGGCAGAAGGCTATACCCCCTGCTACACGGAAGGCTTTGAGTATGACATCTGTGCAGACGGCTACCGTCTCCCCACCGAAACTGAATGGGAATTTGCGGCCCGCGGCGGAAACATAAGCCAGGGATTTACATACAGCGGAAGCGATGACGCAGAAAGCGTAGCCTGGTACATGGAAAACAGCGGAGACAAGAGCCACGAAGTCATGGAAAAAGAAGCCAACGAGCTTGGAATATACGACATGTCAGGTAACGTTGCAGAGTGGTGCTGGGACTGGTACGGCGACTATCCTTCCGAGCGCGAAGACATTGACCCCACAGGCCCCTCTTCAGGCGAAGAAAGAATCATCCGTGGCGGAAGCTATGGCTACAGCATCGACAACTGCTCTTCCACCTTCCGGAACAGCAATCGTCCAGACTATTCAGATTCAAGTACCGGTTTCCGCGTGGTTCGCTCAGGCCCAAGAGGGTAAGATTGGGGAATGCCCACAATGGGAACGGAAAAACTTTCTATAATACTTAGACAGGAGTAAAATGGAAAATGGAAAATGGAAAATGGAAAACAACCGGACAAAGCAAAAATTTATGACATTCATTGTCCTTCGTGTGGCGCTCCCGCATATTATGACATTAAGTCACACTTTTACAAATGCCACTACTGCGATGGCAAGGTTCAGGTAAGCAAAGCCTTGGATCAGCATAACGGTTTCCGCAAGATTCAAAGCCAGAAGATGACGGATTCCCGTACTCGCTTTGACTTGCAGAAGGCGGAATGTACAGGCTGCGGAGCAGAACTTGTTTTTGAAAAGGGAGACGCGCTTACGAACTGTGCCTTTTGCGGAAGGTCTCTTGTAAGAGGAGAATTTCTTAGTCTAAACGGCATACCGGAGTTTGTGGTTCCATTTTCAATAACAAAGGACGAAGCCCAAAACATTCTGATTGACTGGTGCAAGAAAAACCAGTTGAAGAAATGTGCTAGGCAGGTTTTAAAGAATGCTGACAAGCTGACCGGATGCTATCTTCCCTACGAATTGGTGCGCGGGCCTGTAAAGGCTTCTGTTCACCGTATTGAGAGCCGCAATGAATACGAATGCGGTGGCTTCATAGAAAACGTTTTTATAAATTGTTCTAAAAATCTGGACAATCTCCTGCTCGACGGAATGGAACCATACGATATTGACGGTCTCAAGGAATTTGATTTTGCCTATGTTGCCGGGCACCAACTTAAAGTACGCGATATAGATGATGACACACTTGCAAAACGTCTAAGGGGAGAAATCAACGAATCCTATAATCCGGTAATAGAAAAAACTGTCGAAACCAAAGCCGTCTATACAAACATAGAAACCAATGAAATGCTTCATATGCCGGTGTCACTGCCTGTCTATTATCTTTACACTAAAGACTATATGGTGGCAATTAACGGACAAACTGGCAAGATAAGTGTTCGTTCTTCTGCATCAAAAAAATCCTATTACATTATAAGTCCCTGGTGGTTCAAGGGCATATTGTCTGCCGCAGTTGTGTTTACTCTTTTGTTTCTGTCCATGAAATTTTTTGGTGCGAGCAGGGAAATGATTATTGGTATAGCGTTACTCTATGTTCCCTTCCAACTTATTGTACTTCTTACGGTCTACAGAGACAGCGGAAAATATGAAAATTGGTTCAGCCTTGACTATAACATTACCTGCAAAAATTTCACGTCAAAGGGCGGTCCCTACGTCAGAGAAGGGGGCAAGCTCATGCTGTCAAAGAAACAGATTTCACGGACCTTGCCAAAGCCTGTGTTCTTTATGGACATTGAAGGCAAAAGAACTCCTGTTGCAATAAAATTCAAGTCTTTTTGGAGAATCCTGCAAATGTTCTCCGCTGTAGCGTCCGTGATTTTCTTTCCCATAATCCTTGCCCTCTTTTTAAACGGCTTCAATTTTAGAAAAATTGAATTCATTCCATCCTCACCTTGGTTCATCCTGACTTTGCTTGTCATTCCTGTAATTTTTATAAAAGGCTGGTGGATTGAACTTTATAACAGGCCGTGGATATTCATCTTAAAAGAGAACGGAAAGAAAAAGCGCTACAAACCTGTAGTAGAGAATCATCTTCTGGATGTATTGTTCAGTGACTTTAAGGTTGTCAAAGCCACAAAAAAAGGAAAAAAACGCACGAAAGATTCATGTTATGACAAAAAGGCAATAGTAAAGTTCTTCCTAAAGTTGCTCTTTAAACCGCCTGTCTGCTTTGTTGTCTGGGTCGCAATCGCATTCTTCTGCGGCATGGTTTATTATACGGCAGGTTTTACCTTGGATTAGAGAATGGACAAGCGTTTTGAAAACATCACGATTGGCACGGAAAAACTTTCGGTAATACTCAACAGGGGAATTTATGAGCAGATCTGACGCGAATGTACAAGTCTCGCATAAGCCTGCCGATGCAAAGCGGGGATTCGTTCCTTCTGACGAAAAGAATTTTTCTCCTTCTGCCTTGGAGACTTTACGGACTGCTGCAAAGCACATCAGCTATCTGATTAACGAAGGTTACGACATTAAGTCAGCATCCACTTTTGTGGGGAATCATTTTTCTCTTTCAGAACGGCAGCGCCTTGCTCTTGTGCGTAGCATTTCTACGACAGGACAACTGGACAAGCGCAGGGCTAAAGAAGTGGCGTCGCTTTCGGGCAGGGAAGTCTGGATAGACGGCTTCAATACGGTGATTACGCTAGAGGTTATGCTCTGCAATTCCATCTTGTTTGACTGCATGGACGGATGCATTCGTGATCTTGCAGCCATGCGAGGAACATACAGGATAATTCCTGAGACAGAGTATGCAATCAAGATGCTTTTTTCTACTCTGGCAAAAGTGAATGTAAATTCAGCCCACATTCTCCTTGATGAGCCTGTTTCCAATTCGGGAAGACTCAAGGCTTTGCTTGCAGACATAAAGGAAGAGCAGGACAAATGCTGCCCATTCAGCTTGGACATTCAGCTGCTTAAAGATGTGGACCGGGAGCTTTGGACAAAGGAAAACGTCATTACAGCTGATGCAATCATCTTGGACCACTGCATCAGCTGGTTCAACTTAATGGCGGTCTGTGCTAAAGAATCTGGCGCAAAACCGCTTCGTGCCTGGGCATGACTGTAGAAAGAAAGTCTTAGCCAAGAACGAGTGCCCTTTTTAAAAACTGAATTTTCCTCCAACCGTAATGCAGCTAAGGTTTTTGTATTGGCCGTAAGTGCCGGGCTTTTCTTTGTCGGGCCCTGGAAGAAAATAATTCATTCCAAGGTTAAGGCTAATCTGGTCGCTTACAGAATATTCTGCCTTGGGCTGAATGGCACAAGACCAGTCGTTAAATTCCACAATTCCGCTAAGGCTCAAAGTTAGCGTGTCGTTGAAGACGGTTTTTTCTATGCTAAGCGTTGCAAGGTGAATGTATTCGTCACGGCCTATTTTTTCTGTTCCGCCAAAAACATAGTCAGCATAGTATTGGGCTGTAAAAGTCCAACCGTACGGCATCCAGTCAATTCCAGCAAGGGCAGTAACTTGGTTCCGCCTTACGCTTGTAGCAACTTCATCTGCTTCAAGTCCGGCTGCAATCTTTGCCGCATTTACAGCCTGAGCTTCTATCTGACTTTCTGCGGAAGTGGAAAAATACCGCTTTGGAAAAAATGCCCCTTCAAGGCGTATTACTGTTTCGCCAATAGGAATTGCAGCGTCTGCACCGACCATTGCCATTCTTTCGTAGTTTGCGCTAAGACCTATGCCGTCAATTCCGCTGCCGGAAAATTCAGTGGAGTATTTTAGAATCGGTTCATCATCCCATCCATAGAATCCGTAAAGCGAAAAATCTGCAAAGGGAAGGTATGCGCTTATCTTTGCCCCGTATTCAGAATTGGAAATCTTTCTTTCGGGAAGCTCTATGTCGCTGTCGGAAAATTCCTGTAATGTTGAAGGAATCAAAATTTCTTTTAGCGGATTTCCGTCCTGAAGGGGAAGGGCTGCCGGTGTAAAGATTGGAATAAAGTATGCGTCCCAAGTTCCCCAGTTCCAGTTGAACGAAAGACGTGCCGCATCTATTCCAAGCCTGCTGTCTGCGTATTCTTCAGAAAGAAGTGCTGAAAGGTCTTTTGGGCAAAGAATGTCACAGACTGTAAGTCCGTCCGCTTTTCCCCAAGAAGAAATCTGTCTTCCGATTCTCATTGACCACCAGCTTCCGTTGTAGTCAAAGTAGGCTTCCTTTAGCTTTATTCCAAAGTTCTGCTCACCGCTAACAAAGTCGTAGCTTGAAGAAATAGCCTTTAGTGCATCGTATGTAAAGTCTGCCTCTGCCTTTAGCGATGAGTCATCCTTTGAAACATCAAGGTCTGCCGTAAAAGTTGTCTTTGCTTCTACAAACTTTCCCCTTTTGTCTTCATTCTTGCCTGAATCCTTTGCAGGAAGTCCAAGGGCATTCTTTGTCTTTAGGCTGCCACCGAATGTAACTTCCTGTGAAAAGAGAATTCCCCGCACGGCAATAGCAAGGAATATCAGTATAAACTTTTTTTTCATGGTGAGCATATCCTCCCTTTTAAAGGAACCTGGCACGGATTTGAGGAAAGTCAATGTTGCCCCCAACCCGCAGAAAGAAAAATCCTAGTTTCTTTCGAGTGCGCCTTGCGTGAACATGTTGTCGGCAAGGTCAAGACCGAATACAATGTCCTTTATTTCAAGCACGGTTGAATGTTCGGTCTGCACGTTTTTTATGAACATCTTTTTTGTAGTCCAGAATCCGTCAATTTTTTCAATGCCGGAGCAGACCAGCTTTCTGTGCAGGTTGTCCTGCTTGTCGTAAAAATCTGCTTTTGTAAGAATAAAATTGTCCTTGCGGATCCAGACTATGTAGCGCGGATTTTTTACGCTCTTGTCCTTTGCCCTGCATTCAACCTTGTAGCATGCAAATCCTTCCGCGTTTTCTTCTCCCAAAAGCTTGTATGTGTAGTCGTCCAGATCGCGGTCGCCGCCAACGTCTTCGTAGGTAAAGTCAGAGCCCATGAAGTCATCACCCTTGGAAGTGCCTGAAATGCGGCGGACTTTCTTCATGGCGGGCATGTAGAGCCAGCTGTCGGAATCCTTTCCTGATGCGTCGTAGTCAAATGTAAGGTAGCCGACTCCCGCAACATCTTTTGGCGTTGCAAATACAATCAGGCTTTTTTCCACGTCGCCGTAATCCTTTGTCTTCATTGAAAGCTCGCGGACACGGTTCTTGCCCTTTTTGTCTGTAAGAGTCATCGTAGCCTTGTATGATGATGCCTTTGGAGACGGAACTTCGTCTGCCTTTTTCATTACGTCGTAACCGCTCAGGCTCTGGGCGTGGACGCTTGAAAGAATGATTGCCGTGGCTGCAAAAAGTGAAGCCGCTTTCTTGATGCTGAATGTTTTCATATAAAACCTCCTGCTTTTATTTGTTAGCTATATACAACTATTAAACAGTTTTATCTTGCCTACGATACAATTTTTTTCTCTTTGCCGAAGGGCTTTGTAAGGAAAATCAGTACCGGTGTTAGCGTGTAGTCTGCAATGAGCGCGCTTGCCAAACCGATTATGCTAAGGTAGCCAAGGCGGGCAAGGCAGTTCATCACGCTGAATGAAAGGACAAGGAACATGGAGCAGAGTATGATTGTTGTCATTCCCATTGTCTTTCCAATTTCGCGGTAGCTTGTAAGCACTGCGTCCTTGTAAGAAAGGCCCCTTTCAAAGTAGAACTTGATGTGGTTTGTAAAGTGAATTGTATCGTCAACCGCAATTCCCAGAATCATCGGCATGGTCGTCATGGTAATCATGTCCAGGCTTATTCCAAGGTAGCCCATAACTCCTCCAATCATGATTACAGGAGCAATGTTTGGAATCATGGCAATGAGCCCAGTGTGCAGGCTGCCGAATGCAATTGCCATGAGGATAAGAATCAGTATGAAGGAACCAAGGAAGGATTTAAGTTCTCCCTTTACAAGTTTTCCGTTCATGACTGCATAGTTTACGACTTCACCGACGATGCTTGTCTTTGCATCTGGAAATACTTCGCTTGCGTATGCCTTTGCCAGATCAAGGGTCTTGGTAATTTTATTTGCCTCGTAGCCGTTCATCTCTATGTGGATGTAGGCGTTGCGGTAGTCATCGCTCACCCAGTCGTACAAGTCGTCACCGCCAGAAATTTCGTAAAGGAACATTTCTTGAGTCAAAAGGTCATCTTCGTCTGGAATTGCATACGCTTCTTCTTTGTCTTCGTAAAGGGTGCGGTTCATTTCCTTGATGATTTTTGTGATGCTCGTTACGCGGGGCTTTGTTCCTGAGACCTTTGTAGTTTCAATTGTACCGAGCTTTTGTGAAAGAACGTCCAGCCTTTTTACCGCATCGCTTGACTTGAATGCGTCTTCGTCTTCATATTCAACAAGAACGTTGTAGGAATACTGGCTTCCAAGTTTTCCCCTCAGAATGGAAAGAAGTCTCTTTACAAAGTCGGTGCGCTCACCCATCATTTCGGTGTAGTCCATGTTCACCTGGGTACGGGGAATTCCGGGAACCATTCCTGCAATTACTGCAAGTGAAATTATAAGTACCAGAACGCTTTTTTTGATTATCCTTGAACCTGCCTTTTCTACAGCGATGTCTGTTTTTGTAGCGCCTTCCATGGCAGCAAGGTCGGATGCAGAGGCCGCCTTTCCGTCCTTTCCGAATGACATGAAAATTGGAATAAGGATCATGACGTAGACATAAACCGCAAAGACGCAGCAGGCAGAACAGCCGCCAACCCATTTGAGGGGCCTTATGTCTGCAAAGAGGAATGATATGAGACCCGCAACAGTTGTAATTACTGTAAAGAAAATTGGCCAGCCGCTTTCTTCCATTGAGTTAAGAACGCTTTGCTTTCTCTTTCCCGTTCTGCGGAAGTGCAGGCGGAAGGAGTTTACATAGTGGATTGCATAGCCTATGCTTAGCGCCATGGAAAGAAGGACGGGCAGGGCAATCATTTGGTCATCCCCCTGAATCCTAAGCCAGCCGTTAAGTCCCAGAACGCTTCCTATTGCACCAACCGTTGCAATGCAGGGAACTATAACGCCGCGAAGGCTCCGCATAAAGATAATAAGGCAGACAATCATTACAAGAAAGCCAATGCCTATTCTTGTGCCTATTTCTTTTTTGGTAACTTCCCCCTCTTCGTATTCGGTGTAGCTTAGTCCCGTAGGCTTTATGGTGAATTTTTCCGACTGGAATTCCGGGCTGGTAAAAATTGCCCTGGCAGGCGGAACAATTTTGTTCATGGCCTGTGTCATTGGCTCGCTGTAGTTTTCCAGCTGCAGAACAATCCATGTTTCCTTTGCATCGTCACTGACTAAGTTGTTCACAAGGGATTCCCTGCTGAGTATGTATTTTTTCTTTTCCGCAATTTCCTGGTCGGAATAATTGTTTTCGCAAAAGTCTTCGAGTGGGCTTACAATTTCAAAGCCTTCCTCGTTTCCCTGTGGAATTGAAAGTTCTGTTAGCGATGTGACTGATTTTGCATATGGTACTTCCGCTTCCAGCCTTTTTCCTATCTTGTCTATTGCCTCAAGAACTTCACGGTCAAAAACATCGTCCGCCTCTATAAGGGCCATAACGCTGTCATCCGCTCCGAACATGTCCTCAAATTTGTCCTGGGCAATCTTGATATTGTCCCAGTCGTCAAACCATTCTTCTTCACTGCTTGAAAGGTCCAGGTTTCTAAGTCCAATGCAGCAGAAGGCTGTTACTGCAAAAATGAGGATCAGAAAAATCCATCTGTGCTTAAGCTGGAATTCTCCAAGCCTTCGGAAGAAGTTGTTTAGTTTTTGAATTTTCACTTTTTTCCTCCTGTTGAGTTTTTTTTATATTAGTCTTGGCTAATAATCTCTTGTTACCTATTTCTAACATAACAATGTTATGTTTGTCAAGTGCTTTTTTCAGTTTTTTTGTACAGCATTTTAAGCCTACGCCCGATTGTAGCGGCGCGGGGTTGCCTGCAACCCCATGCGGTCACGCCGAAGGCGGGACTGAAACCGCGGAAAGCGGGGTGGAAGGAAAAATTGGCCGGGCATGTAGTGACCGGACACAGTGGAAGATGGCCTTTCGTCCAGAGTCAAAAAAAATTGAGTCAGATGTTTTGGTCAAATAGAGTGCACCAGCCGCCGACAAGGTAGTGCATTACGGAGGGGAGGTGTTTTTCCGCTTCCTTGAATGAGGGAATGTTTAGGACTATGTTTACAAAGCAGTTTATCTGGGAGTTTGAAACCATGCGGAGTACGAAGGGCTTTATCTTTTTTTTGCCGTGGGATTTGCAGTAGCTGTCCGCGATTGATTTTAGGTGCTTGTAGTTCCAGTCAACAAAGGAGTTTACGCAGCCTTCCCATTTTGTTCCCTGGGACTTTTGCACGATGAGAATGAATTCGTCGTAATGGGAATAGAGGTAGCGGAAGATTGCAAGTGCCGTGGAAAGGTCGCCTTTTGCGCTGTCTTTTTTGTTTGCCTCGTGAACAAGTGTCTGCATGAGGACCGGGCCGCTGCCGCTAAGAAGGGAATCCTCGTGCTTGAAGTGTTCCGCCAAAATCTGCGTGGCATGGTCAATTACCGGCTTTACGATTGAATCAAAGAGATCTTCCTTGTCGTGGAAGAAAAAGTAAAGGGCACCTGTGGTAACGCCTGCATTCTTGCATATTGTGCGAAGTGATGCCTTTAAAAATCCATTCTGCATGAATTCTTTTTTTGCGGCTTCCAGTAATTTTTCTTTTGTTGAACTATCAGAAATTTTTTGCGGCATGGTTAAAAGATAATACCCTTGCTAAAAAAAATCAAGGCAGAATTTTGCAGCCACATGAATTTAACAGTCAGAAGAATTTAGCACCCGGAGCATCTGATCCATTTTTCGTCAAAGAGAGACCAGGCATTGTCTTTTATAAGGGCATTTCCGGTGCGGAAAGATTTTATGCTTAAGGGGAATTTTTTGCTTCCTAAAAGTTCTTTTGGAAGGGTGAAGTCTTCTGTGCCTGCCTTTTGGATTTTTGCGAATACAATTTTAAACTCGAATGTCCTGCTTTCCTTTTCCAAATCCGTTTCTATGAAGAAGGGAAAGAAAAATTCCTCTTGCCCTGGGATGCTGCTTTTTGTAAATGATGCTTTGCCGATGAATGCCTTTTTTACTGAGCGGCTCTTAAAAATTGAATTGAATTGGTCACTGGAAATTGAATCTTCTGCAAAGGCCCAGAGTGGGAAGCTTGGGAACAGCGATATGCCTTTGCCAAGGTTTTCCCGGTTGAAGTTTTCTATAAATGCCCTTGCATAGTTGCAGATAAAAAGTTCGTTGTCCTTTTGAAGCGCTATTACATTCATCATGTAAAAACTATAGAGTAAATTCAAAAAAAAGTGTAGTATGTTGCCATGAATAAAATTACAAAAACTCTTCTTATTGGCTCTTTTGCAGTTATGGCACTTTGCCTTTTAATTTTTTGCTTGGGGATTGCAGGTACTTCTTCTGCAAGATTCCATGGCTCTATGGAAATAAACGGTGAGCATTTTATTCCCCTGAACAAAAACGCCCAGTCGGCAGAAGTAAGCTCTTCTTCCAAGCCGTACATGTTTTATAAATTTACCGCCAAGCAAAAAGATTTTATTGCTGAATTCAAGAGGCAGAAGGGGAGTGCGGCCTTGCAAGTTCTTATAGAATCTGACGCTACAAAAAAGAAATCTGATGACGGCCGCTTTGAATTTGGCTTTTTGTATGAAGATGATTTTCTTTCCGAGACTGAGCTGTGCCCTGAACTAAAGGCAAGGAATTCTGTAAAGGGAAAATTTGAAAGCCTTGTGGAAAATAAAATTCGGCTTTTGTTCTGCATTGGAAAAGATGCAGTCCTTCCTTCCGGCTTTTATCTTTACGGTAGCGATGCATTTTCTTTGGGAGAGGTAAAACTTGCCGAGGCAAAAATTGGCTGGTCAAAATTTTCTGAAGTGCAGGAAAATGTTCCCCTCTTTGCATTTGGCCCCGACGGCGGTTTTGTGGACTCATCATTTTTGGCTGTAGATTTTTCTTCTGCAGGGAAAGTCTTTGCAAACGCCAATTCTTTAGGCACGCTGCTTCCCAAGGTGGAACTCCAGTTTGCTCCGATAGAGGATGTTGGAAGTCCTGACAATCCAGTTACCTTTCATCTTAGGGCTGGAAACGAAATCTTAAAAGTGATAAGGGCAAAGAAGCTTCCCCGCATGGTAATCCAGTGCTCGTCTTTGCAGGAGCCATTTTCTTCTTATGAATTTATCCGCGGGGCAGACATGCTGCTTTCTGTTTTTATGAGCGCAAACGATGTGTCTCTTTTGCCAAGCAATGGCATTGTGCTTAGGGGGTTGCCAACAGACTTGGGGCTTGTTACGGACTGGCCGCAGTATAACTGGAGACGGGCGGATTACGAACTTTACGAGTGGGCAGAATTTCCCGGGATAATATTTTTTGACTTTGCAAATTCAAAGATACAGGACCAGTTCTTTACCCGCCTTGCTTACTTTGTGGAAAAGGAAGGCTACAAGGGAACATTTGTAGACGATGATTTTATTTTGAATAAACACGGTTACAATGCCCACGACTACGGTGCGGCAAGCCTTGCAAAGTTTTTTACCCAGGCGGAAAGGCAAAAAATAAAACTTAACGACTACGAGCGCCTCCTAAAAAAAGTGCTCTTGGCAAATTCCATAATTGTGCAGAGGGATGACGGAACTTTTGCGGAAGGAAGCGGTGCCGTTGTTTCTATGAGCAGGTCTTCTACGCCTGAGCTTAGAAAAAAATTCTTGGCCCACGAATGTTGGCACGGAATCTATTTTACAAATGCCCCCTTCCGAAACCTTATTGCCGGGTTGCACAAAAAATTTAATCCACAGGCAAGGGAATTCCTTGAAGTCTACTGGGCAAACAATCCCAACCTGCACTACGACCGCAGCGACGACTTTCTTATGAAAAATGAATTCATGGCCTACATGCTGCAGCAGGATCCCGTCGAGGCAAGAAAATATTTTATGGGCTGGGCTCGTAACAGCTTTATGCCCCGCATTGCGCCCAAGCTTTGCGAATACGTCGTGGGAAACGATGCGGAAGATTTTGTTTCCATGTCTTCCCTGCTGGACTCCTGGACCTTTGAAAACTGGGGGCTGGGTGCCGGCCGTGTCTCTCTGATTCTTCGCTAGCTTTGTCAAAAAGATTTTGCGGCAGTTTTTTATGCAAGGGGCTTTCCGCCCTTCGCCTATTCGGCTCATACCGCCTGCGGCGGTACTGCGGGGCTCCAATCCCTGCCGTGCTTCCATTTTTTACAAACATGGCGGCGGCAAAGGGGGTGTTCTTATTGCAACTTCATCCAATTTTTTTAAGTTCTCTTACCATGGGGAATGTCGTGCCTTTTTTATTTTTCACGATGAAATTTTTATTATGCTTACAATACTTTTTATATTGTTTTGATGGCAAAAAATAGTATTGTAATAAAAAAATAAGTTAATACATCAAGAAGGTCAAATGTTCCCAATGCTGGAATGATTAATTGCAATACTTCTGTGAGAAGTCCAATTGAAAAGGCGAAGAAACAGGAATATTTCGATTCAAGAAAATTAGAGATGATTAATGAAAATGATGCGAACCATATTAAGTCAACAAGATGATTATTGACAGTCTTATATAGCGGAAAGTTTGAAAAGTACAAAAGGAATTTTGTCTGAAAATCTGAATAGGTCGAAAAATCTATGTGATTCTTAAAATATGAGAATATTGCTAATTTGCTTATATCATGGAGTAGCCCATATAATGTTATATCGATAATTATAAGTGCTACTCCAATGGTTAAGTTCTGATTCTTATGCAAAATCGGCAGAGCGGGCAAGGACTGTGTTGCCAATGTTTTCGAGTTTGTTCAGGATAGATTTTTTTAATGAATCGCAATGTGCTTTGTAGTCTTTTGTATATACAGTGTAAGTAAAAGGTTCAAGCTCTGGATTCTGTTCTGTAACATTACTGATTCTCATTTTTAATGTTCCGGTTTTTGAAATTGAACATGAGAATGTAACGGTTACAGGAATTTTTGCCAATCCCATATTTACCTTTAAAACACCATAACTCAATTTTGTATTTTCTTCAACGAGAGAAACGTTTGTGATTTCTTCTGTCTGAATACAGAGTTTGATTACTTCCATGAGCTGATCTGCTGTGAGTCCATTGTTTGCAAGAAGATTTACTTCTTGGTTTTTAACCAAAGCATTTACATCGGCCAAAGTGATGGTGCTTGTAGGTTCGCGTACAGGCTCTGGTTCAGATGCACAAGCCAAAGAAAGGGCGATGAACATTGCAGAAATTACTGAAGCTGAAATAAAGTTCAGAATCCTTTTTTTGTTTGCAAAATTTTTCATAAAATCCTCCGTTTTATTTTGCGTACTTTTTTTGCCGAAGCCGAGCATTGCTAGGCTTCGGCAAAAGGGCTCTGTCAAGCCCTTTTGTGTAGTGTACACTACACAAAAAGCAACCTACGCCGCCATGGAGCCCCGGCAGTACCGGCCGCAGGGCGGTATGAGCGTTAGCGAAGGGCGGAACGGCGGTGGCGCATAGGCATGGGTGTCGGGTTAGCCAATGCGTGAATGGTAGAGCGGAGGCAGGATCGTCCATCTAGGCTGTAACAAATACCTTGTATAGCCATTGAAAACAATTAGTTTTTGTATTATAGTCTAATCGAAAAATATGTAGAATTCTACAAAAAAGGAGATTAGACTGAATGGAGCGCCCCAAGTACCTTAATCAGCTGGCGAATGCAAAATGGAACGGTTTTCCAAAAATAATCACAGGTGTACGGCGCTGTGGAAAGTCATTCCTATTGAAAGAGCTTTTTTATAACAATCTTCTTTCTCTGGGGGTAAAGAAGAAGAACATCGTGACGCTTGAACTTGATGATGCAAAAAATGCAAAGTACAGAAATCCTCTTGCATTGAATGAGCATATACTGAGCATTTGTTCAAATAAGAAGCAACGGTTTTATGTATTTCTTGATGAGATTCAGAGGGTATATACTATTGTAAATCCAGAGCTTGCGGACGGCAAAATTATTCTTGCAAAAGAAGGTGACAGTGAAGTGATTTCCTTTGTTGATGTTGTCCTGGGGCTTTCCCATGAATCCAACATTGATTTGTATGTTACCGGTTCAAATTCAAAAATGCTTTCAAGTGATATTGTTACTGAATTTAGGGATAAGGCTACGGAGATTCACATGGGGCCCCTTTCTTTTTCTGAGATATATGAGCATAACTTGACTTTGCCGGAGAATCAAAAGAAAGAAAAGCAAGACCTGTTTTATGAATATATGCGCTATGGGGGAATGCCGCTTGCTATGCAAAAAGAGCCCTCGGAAAAAGAATCTTATCTAAAGGAACTTTTTAAAACTACTTATTTTAAAGACATAATAGAACGAAACAAAATACGTAAGTCAGAGGCATTGGATGAACTGTGTACGATTCTTGCTGATTGTACGGGAGAGTTTTTGAATGCAGAGAAGATTGCAAATACTTTTGTGTCACGGCGGCATGAGAAAATTGACAAGGAAACAGTTTCTGCTTATGTCAATGCTTTTTTGGATGCATTCATTGTAGCAGAGGCTAGGCGTTATGATTTAAAGGGGCGAAATATCATAAATTCTGTACGCAAGTATTATTTTTGCGATACGGGTCTAAGGAATTCGCGCCTTGATTTTATGTATTCTGATGAGGGGCATTTGCTTGAAAATGTGGTTTACAATGAGCTAATTTATAATGGCTATAATGTGAATGTAGGAACCTTTGATTCTGTTGAAAAGGATGTGCAGGGAAAAAGTGTGCGGAAAAGCTATGAAGTTGATTTTATGGCTACAAAAGGAAGTGAGAAAATATACCTTCAAATTGCGGACAATATTTCCGATTCAGAAACTAAAAAGAGGGAAATTCGTCCCTTTGTTTTGCTGAATGATCAAATAAAAAAAATGATTGTGATAAACAGGCCTGTAAAGGAGATGCAGGATGAAAAGGGTTTTACCGTTATCGGTGTAGTTGAGTTTTTATTGAGGCTGGCGGATGGCTTTTAATTATTATAAGGGCGTAGAGGCGTATTGAATATTTTTATCGTGCCAAATAAAAAACACCAGTGGCTTGCATGGCAGGCACTGATGTTTTTGAAATAGTGTAGATAAAGGTTTTTTACTTCACGGTTAGTTATTGAGAGTATATGTACGTCCATCGATTGTAAACGAAGTTTTGGTGTAAATTGATGCTATGTAACGGTTAGACCACCCTGAATACTCATACTTAATTAAAAGATGAAGTCCGTCTTCTTCTATAGTATATCTTTTTAGATGTCGATAACAATTAGAACCGTCAACGGTGTTATACCAGCCCCCATCGCTTTCGAGGTATAACCAATGAGTATGTCCACTTCGGTCATCATAATATTCATACAATCCTTCTTCCATTCCGCCAAACTCGTGGCCGTAACCGCTGTCATCGGTATATCTGTCATAATCATAATCCCCGCCTCCACCACCATCACCTCCACAGGATGTAGCGAAGAGCGTGGCTATGGCGACTGCGATAAAGACGATTACCATACGAAACTTCATTTTTTACCTCCTTTACCTTGACCTGGTGCATGACCTTTTGACGGCGGATTGTTGCCCCTGTTGCCTCCGCTTGGGCTTCCTGTTGTGGAAGGCATTCTTCCTCCTTCTCCTTTGTAAGGGTTGCCTGGTCTTACTGTTGTCTTTGCCATATTTTCCTCCGATGTTATTCTTTTGCCGAAGTCGAGCATTGCTAGGCTTCGGCAAAAGGGCTATGTCAAGCCCTTTTGTGCAGTGTACACTGCACAAAAATCAACCTACGCGGGATTGGAGGGGCGCACGCAAGTGCGTTGCCGTAAGGCAATGGAGCGCATAGACGCGGAACCCCGGAAAGCCCGTGGCGCAAGGGCATGGATGTCGAGTTAGCCGATGCGTGGGGGGGGAGAGCGGAGGCAGGATCGTCCGAGATAAATACGAGATTAATAGAAGAACGGCTGGATGTATGGGGGAAGAGACCCTGAATCCATATTCGTAGCAAGTGCGTGCGAATATGGCGTAGCAGTTCAGGGTGACGGGTACGGTTTCAGGGTGACGGGTGGGTTTTAAAGATTGACTTATTTTGCCTTACGATATAAAATTAGGGAATATATTTTTTACGAGGTGTTTTTATGGCTAAGAAATCAGACAATGCCACGAAAGGTTCAGCGAAGGCTCCGCACCGCTCGCTGTTTTATGCAATGGGGTACACGGACGAAGAACTTGAGCGCCCGCTTGTAGGCGTTTGCTGCGCAAAGAACGAAATTATTCCAGGCCACATTGAACTTGACCGCATTGCCTCTGCCGTAAAGACGGGAGTGAGCATGGCTGGTGGCACTCCTATTGAATTCCCTGCAATCGGTGTTTGCGATGGTATTGCTATGGGACACGAGGGAATGAAGTATTCGCTTGTAACGCGCGAGCTTATTGCGGACTCAATTGAGTGTATGGCAAAGGCACACGCTTTTGACGCCCTTGTTATGATTCCAAACTGCGACAAGATTGTTCCGGGTATGCTTATGGCGGCTGCACGCCTTAACCTGCCGACCGTTTTTGTTTCCGGTGGAGCTATGATGCCGGGTCACTTGCCTTCTAAAGAAGAGGGCAATCCTTATTCAGACAAGAACCTTTCGCTTACCGATATGTTCGAGGCGGTTGGTGGTCTTGCTGCCGGTAAGATTACGGAAGCCCAGCTTTGCGAGATGGAGCATTATGCTTGCCCTGGTTGCGGTTCATGCTCTGGTATGTTCACTGCAAATTCAATGAACTGTCTTACGGAAGTTCTTGGTCTTGGTCTTCCTGGAAACGGAACAATTCCTGCTACTACAGGCCGCCGCATTGCCCTTGCAAAGCATGCCGGTATGCAGGTTATGGAAATGTACAAGAAGGGTATTACTGCCCGCAGCATGATGACTGCCGACTCTTTCCGCAACGCCCTTGCCGCAGACATGGCTTTGGGATGTTCTAGCAACACTATGCTGCACGTTCCTGCCATTGCACACGAAGCTGGGGTTGCAATTGACCTTCACGAGGTTAACGAAATTTCCAGCCGCACTCCAAACCTTTGCCACCTTGCTCCTGCCGGCCACACATTCATTTGTGAGCTTGACGATGCGGGCGGTGTTCAGGCGGTGCTTGCAGAACTTGCAAAGAAGAACCTTATTAAGACAGACCTTATTACCGTAACAGGAAAGACTATTGCGGAAAACATCAAGGGTGTGCGAAACCGCAATCCTGAAATTCTCCGCCCGATAGAAAATCCATTCAGCCCCAACGGCGGTATTGCCATTCTCTTTGGAAACCTTGCGCCTAACGGTACTGTTGTAAAGAGAAGTGCATGTGCAAAGGAGCTTATGCACCACACAGGCCCTGCACGTGTCTTTAACGATGAAAACGAGGCTATGGAAGCTGTTCAGGGAAGGAAGATCAAGAGCGGAGACGTTGTTGTTATCCGCTACGAAGGCCCCCGCGGTGGTCCTGGAATGAGGGAAATGCTTGCGGTTACGGCAGCCCTTGCCGGTCAGGGTATGGACAAGGAAGTTGCCCTTATTACCGACGGACGCTTTAGCGGTGCAACCCGTGGCGCATCACTTGGACACTGTTCACCGGAAGCAGCAGACGGCGGTCCGATTGCCCTTGTACAGGAAGGCGACATGATTACGCTTGACATGGACAATTATAAGATTCACCTTGAAGTTAGCGATGAAGAGCTTGCCAAGCGCAAGGCTGCATGGGTCTGCCCTGAGCCAAAGGTAAAGACAGGCTATCTTGCACGCTACGCAAAGCTTGTTTCTTCCGCAGATAAGGGTGCTATCCTTCAGTAGTTTTTGGAGCGGGTTGCTTTTTGAACTGTGTCTGTGGGCTACGCCCCCAGCCAGTTGCATTTGGTACCCGCTTTCCAGGGCTTGCCCGCTTACGCGCGCGGCCCGTCCTTGCGGCCGGTCGCCTTCGGCCCCTTCCAATCGGGGCTAGGCGTGGTTGGTCTTGTCAAGGACAGAAAGTATACGGTTTTAAAACATCTGGAATCTTTAAAAACATAAAGCCGGTTTCGTAAACAAAATGTTTTTGAAACCGGCTATTTTTTTACTTTATTTCTACAACCCAGCCTTCTGGTGCTTTTTCCGTACCCATCTGGATTCCGGTAAGGGTTTCGCGGAGCTTTGTAAGAACAGGGCCGCCTTTTTCCATTCCAGACGGAAGCATAATCTTGTCGCCGTGGTCGTCAATTTCTCCGATTGGGGAAATAACTGCCGCTGTGCCGCAGAGACCACATTCAACAAAATCCTTAAGCTCGCTCTTGTTTATCTTGCGCTCTTCCACTTCCATGTGCAGGTATTCTTTTGCAACATGAATCAAGGAACGGCGTGTTATTGAAGGAAGTATTGAGTTTGACTTTGGCGTTACAAGCTTTCCGTCTTTTGTAACAAAGAGGATGTTTGCGCCGCCAGTTTCTTCAATATATGTGTGGCTTGCCGGGTCTGTGTACATGTTTTCTGCATAGCCGCATTTGTGTGCGTCCACTATGTTGTGAAGGCTCATTGCGTAGTTAAGGCCTGCCTTGATGTCTCCCGTTCCGTGCGGGGCTGCGCGGTCAAGGTCTGAGATGCGAACCTTGATTGGTTTTACGCCACCCTTAAAGTATGGGCCTACCGGTGTAACAAGAATGCGGAACTGGTATTCGTCTGCCGGCTTTACGCCAATAACGGCGCTTGAACCGAACATGTATGGGCGGATGTAGAGTGTTGCTCCACTGCCGTAAGGAGGAACGTATTCAATGTTTGCTTTTACAGTGTCAATGACAGCCTGGACAAATCGGTCTTCCGGGAATACCGGCATTTCAAGGCGGCGGCATGAGTCTGCCATACGGGAAGCGTTCAGGTCCGGGCGGAAGCATACGATTTTTCCGTCCTTGGTTGTGTAGGCCTTGAGCCCTTCAAAACAAGTCTGTGCGTACTGGAGGACACCTGCACATTCAGAGATGGTGATGGAGTGGTCCGTTGTAAGGGTTCCTGAATCCCATGCTCCGTTCTTGTAGTTTGCAACAAAAGATTTGTTGGTCTCCATGTAGCCAAAGGGAAGTGAAGCCCAGTCCAATTGTTTTGCCATTTTTTTATCTCCTGTAAAAATAGATTGTACGTCGGGCGTAAATCTTTTTGTCCGGCACTTATAATAAGCAATTTTATTGTAGTGTTTTTGTGGCTGTTAATCAAGCGATGTGTTGAGGTGCGTGCGGAAATCTGGTAAACTCTTTTTTTTGGTGGTGGTTTTTGATGATTTTGAATTTTGATATTCCTGAGTGGCTAATAATAGTATTTGTGGTCGTGATTACATTTTGGCCTTTACTTGTAGCATCTGGCGGTACGGCAATTGTTGCTCTCATTACTGCGGCACTGACAAAAAGCTCACTTGCGCTCAAAGTGGCGGGAATTGCGGCACTGGTGTTTTTGGCACCCCTTGTTATAGGCTTTGTTGCTGCTCCAGTAATAAAGGCGATTGATGCTGCATCCAGCTTGTCTTCCGAGAAGAAAGAGGACACGCCCCTTATCCGTGCGGTAAAAAAACAGGATGCAAAAAAAGTGGCAAAGCTTCTAAAAAAAGGAGCGGATCCCAACGAGATGTCCAGGTACAAGGACAGAAGTCCGCTTGGGGAATCATGCCTTGCCTATGGGGATGAGGAAAAGGCGCTCAGGATAACAAAAATGCTTTTGGATGCTGGCGCGGATCCCAACATTGGGAGACCTATGGAAAACG
Source organism: Treponema sp. UBA3662 (assembly GCA_002373205.1). GTDB lineage: Bacteria > Spirochaetota > Spirochaetia > Treponematales > Treponemataceae > Treponema_D. The sequence goes on along the minus strand of DFJV01000165.1, from coordinate 4,072 downwards.
CCGTAGTGTCTAAGAGGCATGGCGCAATCAATCTTCTTCTGAACTGTGGATATAGGCTTTCGAATGAAGACGGGAGAGGGCGCGGTATAGTTGAGTTTGCCGTAATAGTAGGGAACTACAAGGAGGCAATCCTGCTTCTTGAGCGAGGGGTGGTTCCGTGCGAACGCTATGACTATGGCTTTACCAGCGATGATTACACATGCTTTATGTATGTTTTTAGAGAGGAGCTTTTTTACCATCCTTATGAGCAAAAAGATGATGATGAGGAGAAAGCCAACGACTTAGTCCGCATCTTTTCGCTTCTTCTGGAGAAGGGTGTTGACGTAAACTTACGGACACTTGACCACAGGAAGGAAACAACTCTTATTATTTTGGCAAGGAATTATACGACTAAAAGAAGGGACTATTACAAACTGCCCCTTTTAAAACTGCTTTTGGATGCTGGCGCGGACGTGAATGTTAAGGATTCGTACGGAAAGACTGCGCTCCACTATTTTGCAGAAAAATCTTGGGCAAAAGAACTTGATGACATGCAAAAGGTTATTGAACTTTTGGTTTCTTACGGGGCGGACAAATCTCTCCGTGACGGGGACGGATCGACCGCACTGGATGTCTTTCACCGTTCGTGCCGGAGGGATGACCGTGGCATAGACCCTGCCGTGTACGACAAGGTTGAGCTCCTTCTTACGCCTGATTCTAAAAAGCGTAAGAAGTCTGCAAGCCTTGGTGACATAAAGCCTAAAAAGGGGCGTGTGGCGGCAGTTGGGAATGCAAAGCAGAAAGTTGAAGTAGAAACTGTGCCGCACACAACGCTGCAAGACATGGGCGATGCCTGGTAAAGCTTAGCTACAGGCGGGATGCAATCTCGTCTATGTATTCCCAGCTGTTTACGATTTTCTTTGGGGCTGGGGATGCAAGCTTGGCAAGGTCGCCTGTCATGATGCCGTCTTCGATTGTGCCGAGGGTAGCTTTTTCCAGCTTGTGGGCAAAGTCTGCAAGTTCCGGTGTGCCGTCAAGTTCTGCGCGCTTGGCAAGTGCACCCGTCCAGGCAAAGATTGTTGCCACAGGGTTTGTGGAAGTCTTTTCGCCCTTGAGGTAGCGGTAGTAGTGCTTCTGGACGGTTCCGTGGCTTGCTTCGTATTCGAATTCTCCGCCGGGGCAGACAAGGACAGACGTCATCATTGCAAGGCTTCCGCATGCAGATGCAATCATGTCGCTCATTACGTCGCCGTCATAGTTCTTGCATGCCCAGAGGAAGCCGCCTTCGCTCTTTACGACGCGGGCTACTGCATCATCGATGAGGGTGTAGAAGTATTCAAGGCCTGCCTTTTCGAACTTGTCCTTGTATTCTTGGTCGAAAACTTTCTGCATGATTGCCTTGAAGTTTCCGTCGTAGGTTTTTGAGATTGTGTCTTTCGCGCCAAACCATACGCTGATTTTCTGGTCAAGGGCATAGTTGAAGCAACAGCGGGCAAAGTTTTCGATTGATGCGTCAAGGTTGTGGATTCCCTGGATGATTCCAGGTCCCTTCATTTCCATGATGGTCTTGCGGATTTCCTTTCCGTCTGCTCCTGTAAAGACCAGTTCTGCCTTTCCGGCTCCGGGTGTCTTTATTTCGCAGTTTTTGTATACGTCGCCGTATGCGTGGCGTCCCAAGGTGATTGGCTTTTTCCAGCAGCTTACGGTTCCCTTGATGTTGTTTACGAATATTGGAGTGCGGAATACTGTTCCGTCAAGCTCTCCGCGGAGGATTCCGTTGGGGGAGGGGGTAAGGTGGGTAAGCTTGTATTCTTCCACGCGGGCCTGGTTGCTTGTGATTGTGGCGCACTTTACGCCTACACCCAGCCTCTTGATTGCGGCGGCTGCTTCGTATGTTACCTTGTCGTCTGTTTTGTCGCGCTCTGTGATGCTGAGGTCGAAGTATTCAGTCTTTAGGTCGATGTATGGAAGAAGGAGCTTGTCCTTTATGAGCTTCCATAAAATACGCGTCATCTCATCGCCGTCAAGTTCGGCAATGGCATTCTTCATCTGAATTTTGGCCATCTGTTTCTCCTAAAATATATGCTCTTTTTTAGCCCGCCCTTTGCAAAGCGGACTTGTCTTTCTTGAAATAAAGCCTAGCCCCGATTGTAAGGGCGGTCGGTTAAAAATTGCCTCCATGCAATTTTTAACCTATAGTTTTCCTGCGGAAAACTACGCAATTTCATTTGTTACGAAACGACGCGCCCTCCATGGCGCTGCATGTTTGTAACTGGAACCCTGGAAAGCGGGTTAGCACAAGGCCTATGCTCCGTATTAAAGAAATCACCTGAATGCGATTTCTCTTGCTAAAAGCTAGTTCTCTTTAGGCAGGAATTTCCTGCGTAGTCAAGGTCGGTCAGGATTTCCGTGTGGTCTGGGAAGACTGCTACAGTGTGCTCTTCGTGGCAGCTCCAACTTCCGTCCGCGGTGATTACTGTCCATTCGCTTTCTTCGTCGCCTGTGATTACGTCTGCAGTTCCCTCGTTAATCATGGGTTCTATTGCAAGTACCATGCCTGCCTGTATGCGGGGGTTGCGCTCGTGGCTTGGGCAGTTGGGGATGCTGGGGTCTTCGTGCACGTCAAGGCCTACTCCGTGGCCGCAGTAGTCATATACGACTCCGTATCCGTTCTGCTCGTAGGCAACGTGGTAGACTGCCTTTGAGATGTCGCTTATCCTGTTGCCGGTGTGGCATGCGGCTATTCCTTCCAGCAGGGCTTCCCTTGTTACCCTTACAAGCTTTCTGTGGGCGGGCTTTACGTTTCCAACCTGAACCGTGTGGCAGCTGTCGGAGATGTAGCCGTTAAGGTTTATGCCTATGTCCAGCGAGACAAGGTCTCCGTCCCTTACGATTGTTTTTTTTGACGGGATTCCGTGGATTACGTGGTTGTTTACGCTTATGCATGCGCAGCCGGGGAATCCTTCCGAATACCATGCAGGTGTTCCGCCGTGCTTGCGTACGAATTCCACGCACCAGTCGTCAATTTCCTTTGTACTTACTCCGGGCTTTACGCGGGGAATAATTTCGTTGAACAAGTCTGCCAGTTCGTGGCAGCTTTTTCTGATGCCTTCAATTTGTGAATCATTCTTTAGCCTAATCATATATATACTTCCTTAATTTGTTCCTTTTTAGTTTGCCTTGCACTTGGGAAAATGCCCCTGTGCTTAGCCTGCCTGCTGCAAAACCGCTATGGCTTCTTCCCGGCAGATGGCGGCTGTTTTTTTGTCGCCAATGTTTTCGTAGGCATCCGCCATCTTGTTAAGAAAAAAGGCGTCGTCGTTCTTGCCTAGCCTAAGGTCCAGTGCCCTTTCCCAAGCGTCTATGGCAAGTTCGTCGCTTACGTTCTGTTCGATGTTGTTGCGCAGTACATGTCTTGCAAGCGACTGTACTTCTTCAAAGAAGAACTTGAAGTAGTTGTACTTGAACTCCATCTTCATAATCTGTTCAAGCAGGATTACCGCGTCGTAGTATTCCTGCCGCATTACAAGCTCTTCTGCAAGGATGAAGCCGTAGTCCATGAAGTCTTCCTTTGTGAACCAGTGCTGCAGCTTGAATGTTGGGCGCTCCATGTTCATCTTCTTGAATTCTGCAACGGCATCGTCTTCGCGCGAATGGATAAGGTCAAAGAATATTAGTTTTGCGTAACATTCGTCGTCTGCCTGTTCCAGAAGCCATGCGCGGTAGTCAAAGGTTCCGCCGCTTGTCCTAAAGTGGGGGCCGTTCTTGCTCCACTTGTATTTTTCGTCGAACAGTGAGCGCGCCTTTGCGTCTGACAGTGTTTCGTATGCTTCCACAAGTTGGCGGAAAGCTTCGCTGTCTGAGTGCGAAAGGTCCGGGTGAAGTATCTTTGCCTTTTGCCTGTAGGCCCGCCGTATTTCCGCAGCGCTTGCGGTGTGGGGGACGCCTAGGATTTTGTAACAGTCGCGCATTTTTTTCCGCACTACTATAGCAAAAAAAACGCTTTTGTTCTAGTGCGGGATTTTATGAAAAAATACTTTTTCAAGGGAGTTCCCTTGAACCCCGAATTTGGAGGGGAGGAAACCTCTCAGAG
>DFJV01000008.1 GCA_002373205.1 Treponema sp. UBA3662 | reverse complement strand
TGCTTTTTTGCCACGTTTTCAGCCTACATTCCAGTGCTTCCGCACATTGTTTTGCTACATTGCATTCCCTGTTTGCTGCACTTACCTTCTGCAACTGCTGGACGAAGAGACAGATGATGCAGGATGCTTTTACATAAAGATTATATGCTAAGATTGAGAATTTAGATTAACACTTATTAATGACAGTAAATATAGGAAAAAATCCATGGAGGGATTTTTTTGCACTTTCTTGCCCACCCGTAAAGAGCGCACGGATGCGCGACTTAGCAGCACGAAGAATTGTGAAGCGATTCTTCGATACTCAAAAAAATCCACGGATGGATTTTTTTGAGTCCTACGCCGCCATGGAGGGGCCCGCGCTAGCGGGTTGCGAAGCAATGGAGCCGAAAGGCGGAACCCCGGAACGGCGGTGACGAAATGAATTGTTCGGTCGAGTTAGTCAAGAGGCGGATGGTAGAGCGTGAGAGGTTACCGTCCTATAAATAAAAGAAGAAAGAATAGATTAGAAGAAGCAATATGCCAAGCAGTATTGCACCGCCAATGTCCGTAAGCCAGTTTAGGCCGCAAAGAGTACAGCTAATGATTCCTGCCAGCATAAGAAACATGCATATAGCGATTAGTATGCGCCTTAGCTTTGTTTTTTCGTCAAATATGTCTGCAATATGAAAAGACGTGCTTCCCCAGGCAACTACGGATAAAAGTACGTAGAAGGCAGGATATGATGGTGAAGGCTTTGTTTTTCCGGGCAAAAGGACTGGGCTGTAGTTTACCACCAAGTAATGGAAAATAACCAAAGCAATGGCTGCAAGCACATACAAGAAGAAGCTCGCCGCAAGGTTTTTGTCTGTACCAGCACCGTCAAAGCCCCCCGAAAGAATCATGTCGCGCACGAAAAGGCCAGCCCATAAGGCACAAGCTGCCATAGACAAGTATCCAAAGATACGGGTTAAATTGTACCAGAAGGGTGAATAGCCAACTTCTTTACTGTAATGGAAGAGGTTTCTGAACCAGATGTTCACACGGGAAAGGCCAACTTCTGCTGCATTCGGTCCTACTTCCGCCACGTTGCAAATCTTTAAGGCAAAAGTAAGCACAAGGAACCAGAGGAAGGCGTTTTTTAAGAGGAAGCCCCTTCCTTCGTCGCTTATCGTTAGCCGTCCGTCGTCAATATAGATTTCCTTAAAAATATTCATGGTTTGCTCCTATTACAGCACTGTTGCAGTCTGTAACTTTAATGCGCTCATCTTTATTTTTCTAATGAACATTAATTATATGAACATTATAACACAAAATTTTGTGGAAACCACCCTTCTGTTACACCGCAAGCACTTGCTGCACAGCCCCCACTTGCTAGGGTGTATGGGCTTGCACTGACAGCAGAAAAGGGGTTGTTGGCAAAACTTTGTTGGCAAAAGTTTATTGGCAAAACTTTGTTGGCAAAACTTTATTGGCAAAACTTTATTGGCAAAACTTTATTGGCAAAACTTTATTGGCAAAACTTTGTTGGCAAAAACTAATTGGCAAAAACTAATTGGCAAAAAGTTCAAATTAGTTTGATTTTTTTGGAGTCTGTAATATAATGATTTATAATGATTTAAGACGCGTTTTTAGACGGAGGTGCATCCTATGAACCGCAGAATTTTCTTGGCACTTTTCTTGCTTTTCTTTTCCGGAGCTTTGTTTGCAAGCGAATCACTTGTCTTCCAGTGGAGGTTCCGAAAGCTGATTCAGGACGATTTGGGCGACACATACGAGGTCTTTCTCTACGAGTCTGCAAATGACGAAGAGCACCACCTGCTCTCGCTCCCAAAGTACCTTGTGCCTATGGTAAGCGACTCAACTTCATATTCAAAGGAAGGGGAAAGTTCCATCTCCGATGTTTACTCTTGGTATGCAGGCGGCGGAATTGGATTTGCACTCTTTTACACCGATGGAAAGCTTGAAGTTCACAAAGTTTATTTTGAGGAATCAGAAGAAGACAATTCGCCTTTTATGGAAAAAAAGCCGCTTGCGGTTATACACGTTGGAAATGTGGACAGGGCCATACAAAAACAGGCCGAATATGTTGACATCCCTGAATTTTCACGGAAGCTGAAGATTGAAAAAAGGCACGTTTATGGCGACGACGTTTTTTACCTGCAAAGCATGCTGGTGAATTTCTTTGGGCAGAAGATAGACATTGACGGTTACTTTGGAAAGCAGACGGAAGCTGCGGTTAAGAAGGTTCAAAGGAAGCTGGGACTACCCCAGACTGGTGTTGTAACAAAAGAATTCTGGCAGCTTCTGGAGGACGCTTCTTCTGACTATTCAGCGGAGTACTAGTAGCATGACAAAAAAAATAATCTCAAAGTTATTTTGGATATTAGCTCTAATTTTGTTTTTCTTTTCTGTTTTGATCAACATTTTCTTTTTCATTTTTATTCATCGATTTAGAATTTCTGAAGACAGATTTTATTTACAGAATTCAGAAATAGGGCATTGTTTATCAATTTTCTTTGATTTAAATGATTATGATTTTAGATTTTTTGATAATGACGAAAGCAAGTGGAATGTATATTGGAATGATGAAATCATCTTTTCAGAGGGAAAGTTAAATCGAAAAAATATCAAATCTGTCAGGTATCAGTATGGTGATAATACTGTTTTAATTGAAAATGGTGAAATCCAGAAGAAATTTTATTTCTATAAATATAACAATTGGAGTTTTTATAAGTTCAAAATTGTTGCAGGTAAAGATAATGTAAATTTTTATATAGATGAAAATGAAGCCGAAATATGTATTTATTAGTCACCATCAATAACAATTGATATAAATTAAAGTGAGGACAAAAGGAATCTGGTTGATGGAACAGAAAATCCATCTGTTGCAAGGCAAACGTATAGCACAGTTTTCAAAGCCGGCAAACTGTCATGCCGTTTGAGGTTTAAAACAATGTTATACGGACGGCTCACTGAGCCGCTACTTAGACCTAAAAATAGGAGTTATAATTATGCCAACAACTAAATCAACAAAGAGAACGCCTAAAAATGAGTCAAGAAAAACATCCACAGAAGGAAAAACTGCAAAAGGAAAAAACTTTGCGGGATTATCCTTAGAAGAAAGGGAAAAAAAAGCTAGAGAGATATCAGACTCAGAATCAAATAATAAGGAGCTTTTTAATACTTATAAAAAATTACATAAAAAGCTTGATAAGAAATTCGAACATCATAGTGAAGAATATATTGAAAAAAAATTTGAACGGGAGTTTAATAAAACAAAAGAAAATCTTGGTATAGATGATAAACAGGCTAAAGCTGTTAAAGAGCAAGTATATTGGAAAACGAAGAATACAGGTTATAAATATCAGAAACCAGAATCCTTTAAAGGTGATCTTCCCAATGCTAAGATAGTTTTTGTCAATATAAATCCTGGAATTACTAATGAATGGAAAGAACCTAATGTTCCAAATGATAAAACCTCAGATGAAGACACATATAATTATTTTAAAAATGGATTCAAAGACTATAATCGAGATGGTAAGGTTCCTAGTGCTCTGCAAGGTGCTATAAAAATAACTGATGCTATAGCAAAAGGAGAAGGAAGAAGTGGTATAATGGAGGGGAAAGAACATAGAGGAGGATGCAAATATCAAGCAGAAGATGTCAGAGCCTTAAATGAGAACAATGTTGCCATCATTGATGTATCACCAATAAGATCTGATAAGCCAAAAAATGTGAAAGAGTATTTAAATGATGGAGCTGGAGTTATTATAGAAAAATTAAAGGCTTCAAATGCTGAAACTGTTATATTAACAGGAAATGATGCTAAAAAGTATAAAGAAGATATTGAAAAAGCAACAGAAGGGAAGGTAAAAGTGTTAGAATCAAAAAAACATATAAGTTATATTGATCCAGAAACATGTGATGATATTACTAAAGAAATTCAAAATCAAAGAAAGAGTAAAAACACATAACAAAGTTTCAAAGCCGACAACGCGGTCAAGCCGCGTTGCGGTTTAGCTACATAGTTATACGGACGCCACACTGGGGCGCAGATGGAATAAACGACCGTTGGGTAAAAATTGAATATAAAAAAGACAAATATGGATGGGGCGTTGTCGGAGGGATTTTTTGCTCTTTCTTGCCAACCTATAAAGAGCCATGGACGGCGGCTTAGCAACATGCAGAAGCGTAGCTTCTGCAATCCACGGAAAATCCAGGAGGGATTTTTCGTGGCGACGTACGCCGCCATGGAGGGGCGCGCAGCGTTCCGAAGGAATGGAGCGATAGCGGAACCCCGGAACGGCGGTGGCGCAAAGGCACAGGCGGTCGAGTTAGCCAGGCATCTAAATGGTAGAGCATAAAGAGGTACCGTCCAGAAGAACATCATTTAAAAAAACATTTTCTTGCGGTATGAAATTCCCTATGCTAGAATTAAACAAACGGAGGTGCCGATGGCCATTAAAAAGTCAGGACGAATTTTTAAGGTTCTTTTGCTCGCGATAGCGGTTACCCTTGCGGGAAGTTCTCTTTCTGCAGGCGGAACAAAAGACCAGGGCAAGACTAGTTCAAAAAGTACGGTTGCATCATCAGATTCCCAAAGGGCAGAAGAATGGGATTGCGTTGTAATATTCGGCAAAGACGGAATCTACGCACCGCCAAAGTGGACAGGCGGCGGAAACAGCCAAACCGTATGCGCTATCCGCGAGTTTGATTAGGATTTTTTTTTCTTTTTACGGAGCGGCAGGCCATTTCAAACTGTGTCCGGTCCTTCGGAACCGGCCAGACTTCCGCAGCATTTTATCCGGCAAAACAAGCAGCGCCAAGGACGGCGCGTCATTTGTCAGCAGAAAAAACAGGCAAGTTTTCGCCAGAAAACTTGCGGGATAAAATGCCACGGAGGGCATTTTATCCCGCTTTCCAGGGTTCCGGCTTCCGCCTCCATTGCCTTCGGCAACCCGCCTTCCGGCGGGCCCTTCCAATCGGGGCTAGGCTGGTGGGCAAGGACGTTGCAAAAACAATATGGACTTTTCTTCTATTAATGTTTATACTTAAGCCACATTTTTTTTGGCGAAGTTTACATGGACAAAGTTTTTTTTAACGGAAGATTTAATAATTTACAGGATGTGGATTCCTCTTTTGACAAGACCGCAGCGGAACTTGATTTTTACAGAATACGCTCCCTGGTTGCCCAGAATGCCGCAAGCGATGAAGGCAGGGAATTTTTTGAGGGCATAAACCCCAGCACGGATTTTTACGAAGTGGAAAGACGCAAGGCCATGGGGCGCGAATGGAATTCATACTTATGCTCCACCCGTCCGCAGGCAATCAGCTATTGGCCACCGGTAAAAAAGAGCTTTGAACTTTTGGGAAAAGAAGGTGCACAGCTTTCCGCGGCCCAGTTTTTTTCCCTTGCACAGTTTTTTACCTGCTGCACAAAAGCAGTCTCTCTTTTGCAAGAAGCATCCACAGAATTAAAAATACCGGAGCTTCTAAAAGCCTCTTCTTCCATAGACAAAAGCCAGCTTGATATGGCCTCAAAGAAAATTTTCAGCGTCATAGATTCAGACGGAAACGTAAAAGACCTTCCAGAACTAAGGGAAATCCGCGGAAGAATTTCTTCATTACGAAAGGAGGCAGAAAACGCATTAAGGCGCTACACATCAGACACACGGCTTAGCGGAGTCCTCCAGTCAAACGTGCCCGTACTAAAAGGCGGAAAAGAACTCCTTGCCGTTCGCTGGGACAGAAAAAGCGAAGTAAGCGGAATAATCCACGAAGTAAGCTCTTCGGGACAAACCGTCTTTATAGAAGTAGAAGAAGCCGTAAAGGCAAACAACTCACTTGTCCAGGCCCAGTATGAGCTAGAAGAAAAAATCCGCACCATACTAAGAAACCTCACACTGGAAATAGGATTCTGCAGGGAAAGCGCAAGACAAGCCCACACCGCCATGATTCTCTTGGACACAACCTTCGCATGCGCAAGATGGCAAAAAAGCGTGCATGGTGTCTTTGCAGAAAACTGCGACCTGCAAAAAGAACCGCCAAGCATAAAAGGGGCACGCCATCCCCTTCTCGGAGACAAGGCAATTCCAGTAGACATAAACTTTATGGACGGAAAGCGGGTACTTATAATAACAGGGCCCAACACAGGCGGAAAAACCGTTACGCTAAAAACAATAGCCTTATTCGCCTTAATGAACCAGGCAGCATTCCCCTTGCCAGCAGAAGAAGGAACAAGGCTACCCTATTTTGACCGCGTGTTTGCAGACATTGGCGACGAGCAGTCAATAGACGAAAGCCTATCCACATTCTCTGCCCACATGAAAAAAATCGCCTCCATGGAAAAACATGCCACGGAAAAAAGCCTTGTCCTTTTGGACGAACTTGCAAGCGGCACAGACCCCCAGGAAGGAGGTGCAATCGCAATGGCAGCCCTGGATGAATTCATCGAAAGAAAGTCATTCGTAATAGTTACCACCCACCACGGAATACTAAAAAATTACGGCTACACAAACCACTCATGCGTAAACGCAAGCGTTGAATTTGACCAGCAGACCCTAAGCCCAACCTACCGTCTTATGATGGGAGTGCCCGGAGAAAGCCACGCAATAGACATAGCAATGCATTCAGGCCTAAGCAAAAAGCTCATCCAAAAGGCAAAGGAATACATCTCCACACAGCAGGCAGACGTTAGCGCACTCATAAAAGGCCTTACCGCCAAGCACGAAGAAATGGATGCCCTTATCCGCGAACAAAAAGATGCGCGCGACAAGCTTGCAATAAAGGAAGTGGAACTTTCCGAGAGGGAAATTGAAGCAAAGCAGAGGGAAATAGAGCTTAGGGAACTTGAAACCAAGCAGAACTTTGCATCCCTAAGGGAAGCAAGAAGCCGCCTGGAAAACCTTGTAAGGGAACTCCGCGAAGGAGAAATCACCAGAGAGAAAAACCTTAAAGTGCGCCAGTTCATAAAGGAATTTGAAGAGGAAGCGGAAAAGAAAGAAAGCCAAATAGAAGAAGAAAGGCTTGCCCTAGAAAAACAGCAGGATGCACTAAAAGAAAAAGAGGCCTTCTTTGCGGAAAACGGAATAAAATTCACAAAGGAATCAAGGCACTCAAATTCATCAAAGTCATCCAAAAAGACAAAAAGACGCATCTCCAATACGGAGGCACTTAAAAGCGCAAAGCCAATGCCAAAAGAAGAAAATGACCGCTACGCAAAAAAAACTTTCGAGCAGCCCAAAAAGATAATCCCCCAGCTTGCACCCGGCGTAGAAGTTTTGGCTGGCAGGGAAAGAAGAAAGGGAACCCTTGTCCAAAAAGAAAAGAACGGCGAAAGCTGGAGCGTACAGTTTGGGGCAATCCGCATGAGTGTTCCCACCCGGCAGCTTCAGGCACTTCCGTTAGAAGGCACAGGAAGCGGACAAACACAGGCAATTCAAAAGGCAGACTATGTGCTTGAAAGCGCAGCCTCATCCGAAGGCGACTCCCGCCCACAGTTTGAACTAAGGCTTTTAGGCATGAGGTACGAAGACGCAATAAAATCTTTGGAAAGACAGATTGACCTCTGCACAATAACAAACTTTGCAAACTTCAGTATAATCCACGGAAAGGGAAGCGGCATCCTTCAGCAGGGAGTCCACGACTACCTTTCGCACCACCCCGCGGTAAAAGACTTTCACTTTGCCCGCCCGGAAGACGGAGGAACAGGAAAAACCTATGTTGAACTTCACACCTAAAAAAAGGAAATTGGCACCCCCCAAAACAAAACTAAAAGGTAGCAATCTGGAACTCACTCACAAACACAAGATTTCCGTCACCCTGAACTTGATTCAGGGTCTCTACCGTCCTATACTTTCGCCACGTCACCCCGGCCGGTCGCTAAGCCTGTCGAAACGCAATTCAGGGTCTGTTTCCACAAAGCCCTACCGCATCCGCAACCCTGCACCCCGTCACCCTGAAATCGCCCCACGTCACCCTGAACTTGCCCCACGTCACCCTGAACTTGCTTCAGGGCCTGTCCACACACAAACAAACAGATTCCGAATCAAGTTCGGAATGACATTCTGCACAATATTCTCCATCCTAACCGCCATAATCCCCGGAAAATTCGCCCCAGCAGAATCAACCGCAAAAAAAGACTTTTTCTCCTCCCCACATTCAGGCCAAATACAAGACATAAACGGATTCCTCCCCGAACAAGTCTACATAAGAACAAGAACCCAGTCCTACTGCACATACGGAGAATTTGCCCTGGTAGACGGAAGAATCTATTTCAAAGAAAAAGGAGAAAGCCAATGGAAGCTCTTTAAGCAAACAGGCCTACCCCACCCCGACCCATCTTCAACAGACAAATTCACCCCGCCAGCAAGAATAGAAGAAATCTGCGCGGACGGAGACAGTTTCTACGCATGGGACGGCGAAGGAACCCAGTACTACATCTACCTTGCAAAAGACGGCAAGCGCAAAGACAGAAGCTGGCTAAGGAAATTCGGCTTTCCAAAAAACACCTACCTTAGCATGAACGACCTTGTAAAAAACTACAGGGGCTGGAGCATGGGAGCCCGCAGAATAGAAGTCCTCTGGCACGAAGACCGCTACGGCAACCCCCACCACTACGGAACAATGGGACTGGAAACAGTCTACTTCCTTACAAGCGACGGCCAACACATAAGGTTTGCAGACTCAGGCCTGCCACAAGACCTTAGCAGAAGCGTGGAAGTTCCCCTTAACGGAGCATTCATAGCGCAAAACATAAGCGTCTCCGCAGACAGCATATTCCTAATCGGAAGCAGGGGCAGCATGTACACCCGCCTGATTGACTTTGACACCATGGGATGCGACCCAATGTTCTTCCAATATACATACGACAAAGTGGAACAAAAATACAGCGGAAGCGAATACCTTTCAAACTATTCCCCCTGGGCACTCCCCGCAGAAGACTGGATGGAGCAGCCAAAGATTCCGCTCTACGGACAGGCAAGGCTCACCAAAATGATAAGCATAGCGCAAAACGGCCACGGAAACGCCGCAAGGGAACTGCGGGTTGCAGGAAGAGACCAAAACGGAAATACAGGCTTTTACCACAAGCAGATTTTTGACGATGAATGGAGCTTTACCAAGGCCAACCTTATTCTGGACGAAAGCCTTTTCCTTGACCCATCGCAAGAAGAAATAGGAAAAAGCGACAACATTGAATATTCAGGCCCCCTAATCAAAAACGGAAAACCGCTTGAAGGATTCAGATGCTTTCTTTCGGGTGCAAGCCTCTGCTCAGAAGACGAATGCAGCCTTAACATAGCATACAAAGGCGAAAGGTGGAAGTGCAGGCTCTTCGCGGTAGAAAAGTGGACCTACATGCAACGCTACGACCCTGGCCGCGACGAAAGCCTAAGGGACTACTTCATCACCCCGGAATTTGACCAAAAGGAATTCGACAGCTACTCCCCCGAATTCTCTTCCATACTAAAAAAACTCTTTGGCGAACGGAACCACAAGCTCTTCGTCTTTTCCGCAAAAGCATCACTTGAATACTTCCAGATAACGATCAACGGCTCCGAGGGTGCAAGCTTTCTTTCCAAAATTTCGCCCCTTGAACAGCAGCAGGACACATACGTAATCTTTCTTACAAAAAGGGGAATCTTCCAAAGGAACACAATAACCCTAAGAACCGCAACCCTCTTTCCAAGAAAGAACTGGGAAAAATACTTCCAGCCAGAACTTACCCTGCAAAACGGAAAAAGCTATTCCATAAAAGAAAGAACACAAGTTCAAAATGTAATAGACCTAAACAAAAAATGCGCGGACGAACTAAAAAAAGAAATAAATGAATCCAAAAAAACATCCAGCAGCGCAGGCACTTCGCGTTGGGGCTACAGCATCATAGACCTCATTACAAGAATCACCTTCCTAAACCGCCTTAATTTCCCCAAGATAAAACAGGTAACATCTTTCGGAAACCAGATAATGACAAGCAACGCAGAAAACTTTGCCCAGCTTGCATCCTACAAAGAACTCATCTATTCAAACATACTGGACTTGGTGGAGCGTCGCATTCACAACTACTCAAAAATAATAGAAGACTTCGACGCAAACAAAATAATCTCCACGCTAAATTCAGACGCAAAAGATTCTTACGTAGATTACTTTGACACGATTTTCCTGCCCCACTATGCAGAAGAAAAAGACAAGGACGGCGGGGTTATGGCAAGCGTACAGATAGCAAGGGAAACGCCCTTTGTACCGGCCTACGTATTCTTCTCCACCGACGGCTCCATGATTATCGTGCTCCTAAAAGATTCAATAGGAACCATAACGAGCCTGGAAAAATTGCCCTCATCCGCAGAAGAAGCAGAAAAAATCTTCGCAGAAAAACCCGTAAAATTCCAAGTCGAACTCTTGCTCACAAACTTCAGCGGCACGGAAAAAGACCGCTCCGTACTCAGCAACAAAAAAAGCCCCGAATGTTTCTACGACACAGGCACCCTCGAATGGAACGGAAAAAAACTCACCATAAAAGCAAGAACCGCCCTCTACAGCTACAAGGAAATCTTCTGCGGAAAATAATTCTATCTCCTATTTTTTTGGACGGTACCGTTAACCGCTCTACCATTCACGCATTGGCTAACTCGACACCCATGCCCCTGCGCCACCGCCCTTCCGGGGTTCCGCTATCGCTCCATTCCTTCGGAACGCTGCGCGCCCCTCCACGGCGGCGTACGTCGCCATCCATGCGCTCTTTACGGATGGACAAAAAAGTGCAAAAAAATCCCTCCCCCAAACAGCCTGTCATGCCGAACTTGATTCGGCATCTATTTACAACATAGTGATTGTCATACCAAACAAGAAAGCCCCCGCTCCCTGAGCCCGTCGAAGGGAACTTTTTGCAATATACTGATTGTCATATCAAAAAAAAAGAACCGTCACCCTGAACTTGATTCAGGGTCTGTACCACCATCCATTCACTCTTTACGGATGGACAAAAAAGTGCAAAAAATCCCTCCCCTAAAAAAAAACTGTCATGCCGAACTTGATTCGGCATCTCTTTACAACATAGTGATTGTCATACCAAACAAGAAAGCCCCCGTTCCCTGAGCCAGTCGAAGGAATTCTTTTTGCAAAGAACCTTCCCCCTCAAAGAACAGTCCCCGGAACGCACTTGCACTCAAGCAATTTCAGAGTCTGTACCACCATCCATTCACTCTTTACGGATGGACAAAAAAGTGCAAAAAAAATCCCTCCCCTAAAAAAACTGTCATGCCGAACTTGATTCGGCATCTATTTACAACATAGTGATTGTCATACCAAACAAGAAAGCCCCCGTTCCCTGAGCCCGTCGAAGGGAACTTTTTGCACAAGATGTGTCATTATCGGGCTAGACCCGATAATCTGCTTTTAGAAATTCAGGACTGCTTAAACTCAAAAATAATCCTATTATTCATCATCCAATTCCGGAATACGCTGCTTTAAGGCCGCCATAAAATCCTCACCGGAAACGCCTTCCCTAAGACATGCAAAAATGCAGTTGTCGCCCGCAACAGTTCCAAGAATCTCATCCATGTTCAAAGAATCCAGCGCATTGGAAACAGCGTCCGCATGACCGCCAAAAGTCTTTATAACAACAGTACTGGAATTATAATCTATGCTAACATAACCGCGCAAAAAGTCCTGAATATAAATCTGCTCGCTCTCACGCCTCTCGTCCTCATCAGGAAGAGTGTACACGTAACCCGCATGACCGTCACTCACCTTGCCAACCTTCAAAAGCTTAAGGTCGCGCGAAAGAGTTGCCTGGGTAACCTCAAAGCCCTCCTTCTGCAGGTAGCCCAAAAGCTCCTCCTGGCTCTCTATGCGGTAGTTTTTTATCAATTTGCGAACGGTCTTAAGCCGTGTAAGCCTCTCTTTCAAAGCAAAACCTCTTATGCACAATTATGTATATTTATGCATAATTAGTCAAGTAGAAGCTTTTTTCTACAAGTGCCCCAAAAGCTCGATAATCTCCTTCTTTATCCCTTCCCTAACGCTTGCCAAATTACCAGCTTGCGAATCCGGAAAAAAATCGCGGGGACTTACCTCAAGAGCATGTGCAATACGAATCAGAGTCATTGCAGACGGTTCCTTCTTCCCCTTCTCAATATTGGCAATAAAACTTTGCGACATATTGGCAGCAGCGGATAAATCCAACTGAGAAAATCCCTTCGCCAGCCTAATCCTGCGTATCGAATCCGCCACGTAAGCAAGCATTTCTTCATTCGTCATGCAGAAATAATAATATCCTATAGAGCCTACCGCCAATTTCCTATAGAGCATTTTTATACTTGACAGAGTATAAAACAGGGCTTAAAATATAACCAGAACGCTAAGGAAAAGCTGATTCATCAGTAATTCCTTCCCAAACAAAGCAAGTTTTGCTTTTAAAAAACATTTTACTAAGGAGGATTTCACTATGAAATCTATGAAGAACATTAAACCGACGTATGCCGTACAGTTGGGAAAAGGTGTGTTTGCAGGAGCTCAGCCAACATATCAGTGCAGTTATTGCGGAAAAGTTGCATATACACCGAGCAAACCAAGCTCTAATGATATGCTCCCGTGTACATCGGGACGTAGTGGTCATAATTGGGTTAAGTGTTAAGCACTGGCGGTAAAGTAAAAATGCCACTGTGAATCACGTTAGCGATGAACAAATTCGCTTGTTACTTTCCTTACAGGAATTTTAACAAGCGATTTGTTCACATTCACAATGTTAAAGAAATCTCTGTGTAAACAAACAGAACCCTACAGAAGATAACGCAGGAGAATAAATCATGTCAAATAATGATAAGACAGTTGACTTAACAGGAAAAGCAACAGTAAAAGACGAAGTAGTAGATTTAGGGAAAAATGCCACTGTCGATGGTGAAACTGTTATAATTAAAGAATCAGCAGACGGAACTATTACAATAGAAGGTGATGGCATTAGAGTTGAAAATGGCGACTTGCATATTGACAATCCGAATTACGAAGTCAAAGGAGAAACTTTGATTATACATAAAAGCAGAAGCAAATAAGTATTCGATTCAGTGTCATTATCGAGCACACACCGACAAAGGCACTTCATTAAATCAACATAACAAGGAGAACAGCAACATGATAGTATTTAAAATTCTACTCACAATTATCAGGATTCCGTTTACAGTATGGTATGTATTGACCGGATGGTTTTGGTTGTTTTGTGCAGCCGGGGGAGCTTACGGCGCAAAATGTGATACGACTTGCCTTAATGTAATTTGTGCATTTTTAGCATTCGAATTTGCAAGCCTAACGAAATTTTACAATATCCGCTATGCAAACTTGAACGACGTTATAGCAAAAATCTTAAAGATTGCATTCATAGCAGGAGGTCTTTCGGTTATTGTAGGAGGCATCTATGCCTGCGTTGCAAAAT
>DFJV01000100.1 GCA_002373205.1 Treponema sp. UBA3662 | reverse complement strand
ATTTAAAACCGCTTCTTTCTTTTTTGGGTTTGTAAAGAATTCAAGTGTGATGACTTTGTTGTCCCTTACTATTCCGCATGGAATCTGGCAGCTGGGGACAGGTTTTCCGTTAAGAAGCACCATGCAGTTGCCGCAAAAACCGTCCTGGCATCCGCATTTTACGCTGAAAATTCCCATTCTTCTTAGGACGTTCAAAAGAGGCTCTGAAGGAATTGCATCCAAGACTGTTTGTTCTTCGTTTAAGTTTACAGGTATCTTCATTCTTCCTTTTCCTTTTTGGAATTTTCCTGCTCCTGTTCAAGAGAAGAAACTGCGTCCACTTCCTGAACAAGCGCCCTTTTGAATTCATCAAGATAGTTTTCGTTTGCCGCTTCAAAGATGCTTTCTATGGAAAGGGGTAGGCTGCTTACGGTGTGGTCAAGTGCCTGCGAAAGAGCCTGTGTGTATGCGGCAGGAATTATATGGAAGACGTTTTCTCCAATTTGCATTGGGGCTTCCTCTGACTCTAAGAACGAAATTTCTATATCCTGAATTTCATAGTCAAGTTTTTCCCTTTCAACAAGTGATGTTAGAATCCTTTGTATTCCAAGGCGCACTGAGCTTTGTGCTGCGACCGGGTTAAGGATTTTTCCTCCGTCAACAAAGACCTGTATTTTTTTTATCTTTTCGCGGAAGGTGCAGGGGTCAAGTTCCAGTTCCAGTATTGCCGCTGCAAATGAAGTGCTATGGAAGGGCTGGCCGCTGAAGCTTTCGTTGTTCCAGAGTTTTTTTAGCGAGCCGGTTACGGATTTTTCCACGGTGAAGGGAAACTCTGTTTTTTTGCGGCATAGCTTTGTCTTGATTGTCTCGCAGCATTTGCGCAAGAGCTGGGTCATTACGCTGATGTTTGAATAGACCGTTTCCGGTAAAAGAGGCTCTTCGTCTTCCGAAAAGCTTGAATTTATTTTTACGGAAGAAACGTCGTGCTGAAGTATTTCTGTTACCGTCCTTTTCCATATTTCCTGAATGGTTGCGGAAACTGGCGGGCAGTGGATGATGACGGTCTTGTCTTCGGTGTAGGTTGCCTCAAGCGACTGGTCTCCGCCGCCGTAGATTTGTGAGCCAAGGTAGCATGTTCCTGCGAATGAGCAAGCAAAGCCAATTCCCCTTACAGGAGAGTCTTTTGAATGAATGAGTGATGTCCTGTTCTTTTGCCTTCTGTACAAAACCTGCTGGCGGTAGGCTTCGTACTTTCTTTCAAACTCAAGGAAAGTTTTTCCGCTTTCGTCAAAAATCATGTAGTAGGACGGAATTGAATATTCAACTTTTTGCGATACGGCACGGACAAAGTCTTCCTTTTCTTTTTTCATTACAACGTCGGTGCCGGAAACTTGCAGGTCTTTTTTTTCAAAGTATTTTTTTAGCTTGAAGGAAAAAGGCATGGCTGTTTTTTTTGTGTCCTTGTCCAGAAAGTTCAGCATCCTTATTTCTACTGGTGAAATCCTACATTCTTCGCAGAGCAGGTTCATCTGGTTTTCTACCGCAAAAAATGCCGCTGAGTCTACCAGCCTTAGGTCTATGGAAGAAGGTTGGGAAGCGCTGCTGTTTGCCCTTGCGGTTATGCTGACGTTCTGGGGGTTGTAGCATCCGCAGCTTGCAATTACAAGGCGGTCCATTATTTCCTGGGCAAATGGGTTGTGGGCTCCTGCGTCAAAGTCTATGTTTATTTTCATTGCGGCAATTCTTCCGCTTTCGCTTACACCGGTTTTGTGCCTTATGGTTACAGGGCGCATTGTGTCCATGTAGAGTTCCTGCTCTTCCCTTGTGTAGACGAGCTTTACCGGTTTTCCGCACATGTAGGAGGCAACTGCAACCTGGCTTGCTACGATTGAGTTGTACCAGATGCTGCTTGAGCCTTGGTTGAAGGACTTTGTTTTTTTTATGATTATGTCTTCCGTGTTTAGCGAAAGGGCTGCGCTTAGGGTTTGCCTAAGGTTGCTTATCCACTGGGTTGGGGTGTAGACCGTAAGTGTTTTTCCGTTGTAGTCGCAGATTGCACCGTTTGGCTCGTTAAAGTCTGGTATGTTTATTTTGTATGACCATTCGTGTTCAATTACGTGTGCGCAGTTTGCAAAGACTTCTTCTATGCCGCCTTCTTTTTTAAAGCAGGGGCCGCTTTGAACTTTGCGCTCTGCAAGTACGTCTGAAAATATTTCCCTAAGGCTGTCTTCTTCTTTTTTTTCTGAGGGCTTTTTTTCTTTTGAAATGCCTGTGATTCCAAGTTCCTGAAGGATGGCAAGGGGAGTGTCCTCTTCTTTTTCTTCTTCGTCGCTGTTTAATTTTAGCGATGCTTCAAGTGTTTCTTTTGAGCATTCAATTTTGAATTGGCCTGCAAGCTCTTCAAGGACGGCTTCGTCTGGCCCCGCAAGAATTCCGACCGGTTCTCCTGGGTAGAGGATTTCTCCTTCGCAGAGGATTGGAACGCGGCCAAGGGTGTTGCCTATAAAGTGCTGGCCTGGAATGTCGTGGGCTGTAATCCAAAAGTAGCCCTCGGTAAGGTCGGGGTAGGAGATTTTTGTTATGCGGCCAGTTTCCATGCAGCGGATTATCTTTGCATGAATCATGTCCTTTAGCTCTAGGTCGGAATAGAACTTTGCTTCAAAGGAAACGGATGAAGGCTTTGAGCTTCTTTTTGCTTCTGTGCCGGGCGATTTTTTTGTGCTGGCTTTTGTTGCGGTGGCTTTTGTTGCGGTGGCTTTTGTTGCGGTGGCTTTTGTTGCGGTGCTTGCAGTTTTCTTGGCGCTTTGCTTTCTTTCTTTTGCTTCTGGCTTTGCGGCTTTTTTTGCGCTGGTTTTTGCACTTGCTTTTGCACTTGCTTTTGCATTTGCCTTTTCTTTTGCACTTGCATTTGCACGTGTGCTGGCTTTTACTGTGGCACTTGTGCTTGCTTTTGCCAGTGGCTTTGCTTTTGTATTTGCGCTTGCTTTTGCATTTGCACTTGCGTTTTCTTTTGTTCTGCCTCTTGCACTTGCATTTGCACTGGCTTTTGCACTTGCGGAGGCTTTTGCACGTGTGCTGGCTTTTGCCTTTGATGATGGCTTTGCAAGCCCTGCCTTTTTTGCGGAAGCGCTAAGCTGAGGATCTTTTTGCTTTTTTTCCAAAGCCTTTTTCTTGGCTTTTAAGTCCATTTCCTTTTTAGGCATGATTTTTACCGCCAATGTCTTTTATTGTTTCAACAACATAGTCAATCATTTGGTCCGTCATGTCCGGCCAGAGGGGAATGGAAATTGTTTCGCTGTACTGCCTCTGTGCGTTGGGGAAATTTTCCGCCCTAAATTCCGGGTAGAGATTCTTCCAGTAGGTAAAGTTGAAAATCGGTATAAAGTGCATGCTTATTCCGACTCCCCGCTTTTGCATCTGCAGGGCAAATTCATCGCGGTCAATTGTAAGCTTGGAAAGGTCAAGCCTCATAAGGTAGAGGTGCCATGCGTTTCCTTCTCCAGTTGGCGGAAGCTTTACAAAGTCAAGCTTGCCAAGTTCTTCGTTGTATCGCCTTACGTGGTCCTTGCGCTTTTGGTCAAAGACAAAGGCTTTTTTTAGCTGTTCCCTTCCCAGTGCCGAAAGAATGTCGGGCAGGTTGAACTTATAGCCAGGGGCTACAATGTCGTAAATCCAAGAGGCTTTTGGGGAAGTGTAGCGGTCCCATGTTGTGCGGTCCATGCCGTGCATCCTCATCATTGTCATGTGCCTGGCAAGGTCGGGGTCTTTTGTGGTAACCATGCCGCCTTCACCTGTCGTGATTGTCTTTGTTACGTAGAATGAAAAAATTCCTGCGTCGCCAATTGCACCAGCGTAGCCCATTTGCGTCTTGCTGGGGAATGAATGTGCGCAGTCTTCAATCACCTTTACATTGTACTTTTTTGCAAGCTCCATGATGGCCTTCATGTTGCAGACATTGCCCGCTATGTGGACCGGAACTATGGCGGCAACATTTTTACCCTTGGGGCTTTGTAGAATTTTTTCTATTGATAGGGGGTCAATTGAATACGAATCCTTTTCTATGTCCGCAAAATATACGTCTGCTCCAAGATGGCGTGCCGTTGCCGCGGTAGAGACAAAAGTGTAGGGTGTTGTGATTACAGCCTTGCCTGCTTTTACACCCAGGGCTTCCATTGCAAGAATCATACCGCTTGTGTTGCTGTTAACGGCAAGAGCGTATGGCACTTCTATACAGGATGCGAATTCCTTTTCAAAGGCGAGCGTTTCTTTTCCTGTGGTTAGCCAGCCGCTCCTTATTACCCTAAGAACAGCTTCCTCTTCTTCTTTGCCTGTTGAAGCCTTAAAGAAAGGCACTTTTATTTCGTTTTCCATATTTGCTGCCATTACAAAACCACCTTTACAGAAGTTGCCATGTCTATGCGCTTGTCCCCGTTTTCTTCCTCTTCGCGGTAGAATTCATCGAGGGAGGGAACTGCTTCCCGCAAAATCTTTACAAGAAGCTCCCTGTCCCTGTAGATGCCGCTATTTTCCTTGCTAAAGTAGCAGACCGGGTAAAGCTTTTGCAAAAGTTCATCCGTGCTGAATGTAGCCGGAGGAATATTTTTTAGCTTTAGGATTTTTTTATACTGAGTGGGCGTCGGGTTTTCCTCCGTAAGCCAGAGCGGTTCCGTTAGCCTTTCGCCGCGTCTTGCACCAATGAATTTTATGTCCATTTCCTTGTATGGTTCAAAGCCGCTGAATTTTATAATCTGTTCCGCAAGGGTAAGAATCTTTATCGGTTCCCCCATGTCCAGAAGGTAGGAGCAGCCGTTTTCTCCCACGCCGCCTGTCTGCAGCACAAGTGAACATGCTTCCGGGATTGTCATAAAGTAGCGTTCCATTGCAGGGTCTGTTACTGTGACAGGGCCCCCGTTTTGAATCTGTTCCATAAAAATCGGGAGGATTGAACCCCTTGAACCAAGCACGTTTCCAAAGCGCACGAACATGAATGACTGCCCGCACTTTGTCTTTAGCGCAGCCTCGTTCACAAGCTTTTCGCTTAGCATCTTGCTTACGCCGTAGACGCTTACCGGGTTTACAGCCTTGTCTGTGGAAATGAGCACAAAACGCTCCGTGCCGCACTCTAGGGCTGCATCAAGAAGGTTCTTGGTTCCAAAGACGTTGTTTTCTATTGAGGCAACCGGGTTTTCTTCCATCATGGGAACATGCTTGTAAGCCGCACAGTGGAAGATAACGTCTGCCCTTGTGTGGCTTATTATGTAGCGCACGTATTCCCTGTCCCTCATGTCGCCAATGATTGGGACTACGGATGCCTTTTCGCCAACGCCCTCGTTCTGAAGGATGTGCAGCTCGCGGTAGATGTTTACAATTGAATTTTCTCCGTGGCCAAAGAGGTAGAGACGCTCTGCCCCGCCAGAAAGGAGCTGCCTTGCAAGTTCGCTTCCGATTGAGCCGCCTGCACCTGTTATAAGGACGCGCTTTCCCTTTAGGTAGGCAAGGCTTTCGTGAAGGGGAATGATTATTGGAGTCCTTCCCAGAATGTCCAGCGGGTTTATTTCCCTGGCCTGAACAAAGTGGGCCTTTCCGTCTACAACTTGGCTTATGGAAGGCAGGATTTTTATGTGGAAAAAGCCGCATTTTTTTAGCACGTCGTAAATTTGCTTTATACGGGAACCGTCTGCGCTTGGTATTGCAATGATGGCCTGGTCTATGGCCGTAACGCGAAGCACACTTGACATTGTGTCTATTGGCCCCAAAACCGGCACGTCTTCTATTTTACTTCCGATTAATTCCTTGCTGTCGTCAATGAATGCCGCAACCGTGCCAAAAATCTTCTTGCGCTTTAGTTCCTGGGCAATCATCTGCCCTGCAAAACCGGCACCTATAATGTAAAGCCGGCTGTCTATCTTTCCCATAATCCCCTCTTTTTCTTCTTATTATAGCACACACTAATCTTTTCTTCAACGTAAAAAATTTCTTTCTTGTTTGGACGGTAGTTCTTAGGACGGTAGTCTTTAGGACGGTAGTCCTGCTTGCTCTACGACTATATGCCCCTGCTAATTCGGCTGACATGCCCTTGCGCCACCGCCCTTCCGGGGTTCCCTAACGGTCATTGCCGCTCTGCGGCAACGCAGGGGTTGCCACCCCCGCGCCCCTCCACGGCGGCGTAGGTTGCTCGGGAAAAAAACTTTACAAGCACAAATGTATGGCTTAAAATAAGTTTTGGCATATTTTTGGAATGCCACAGGGGATTCCGTTCTAAAAAAGTCCCCAAGGAGAAATCATAGTGATGAAATTAAAACTTTTCAGGACTTCTTTCTTATTTTTGTGCTTAATGGAAATCTTTGCCGGTTGCCAAAGCTCTAATTTTGCCTCTGGCGCAAATGCCCAGGCTGCAACGGCTCAAAGCAAGGCGCTTGAAACTCCGTCCGCCATTGTAAAAGGCTCGGAGATAAACGCCATACTCAAAAACTTTATGAAAACATCCAAGCCCTATGTCTTTAAGCCTTCCAGCGTGGAACCCCAGGGGCGCAGCAAGTCTTTTGCAAAGAAGATTTCAAACTCAATAGATGCCTTTATCTACCTGGATTCCGACGAAAAGACTGTCTGCTACTACGCAAAGGACTATACGGATTCCGGCAAGAAAATACCCGCGCCTGCCGATTCGAGCGGAATGTTTGAGGGGCTAAAGTATCTTACGGAAATAGACCTTTCTGGCTTTGACTTTGGAAGTGCCGTTAGCATGAAGAATATGTTAGCAGGCTGCGTAAAGCTAAAGTCTGTGGATTTTACGGCTTTTAAGACTGGCCGCGTTACGGACATGAGCGGTATGTTCAGCAATTGCAAGGAATTGACCAGCCTTAACCTTTCTGCATTTGACACGTCAATGGTAAGCAGCATGAAGAATATGTTCTACGGTTGCACAAAGCTTTCCTCTCTTAACCTTTCAAGTTTTTCAACTGGCCGCGTTACCGACATGAGCGGTATGTTCTACCAGTGCTACGAGCTTACCGCCCTTGACCTTTCCAAATTTGACACTAAAAACGTTACGGACATGAAGGAGATGTTCTACTTTTGCGAAAAGCTTTCCTCGCTGAACCTTACAAAATTCAACACGGGCAAGGTTACGGACATGAGCGGCATGTTCCGGGGCTGCAGGGCGATACCCTACCTTGATTTGTCAAGCTTTGACACCAGATGCGTTACCAACATGAGCCTTATGTTCTACGAATGCAAGAAGCTGGAAAGCCTTAATCTTTACAGTTTTGACACGTCCAACGTTACGGATATGCACCACATGTTCTACAACTGTTTTGTCCTTGACCTTGATCTTTCTAGCTTTAATACCGGCAAGGTTACGGACATGAACAACATGTTCAATGGCTGCGGCCTTAAGCACAATACCATTGACTTGTCCGGCTTTGACACGAGGAATGTTACCAACATGCAGGAAATGTTCTACTGGAGCAAATTCAGGGCTCTTGACCTTTCTTCTTTTGACACAAGGAACGTTACCAACATGCAGCGTATGTTCGGTTCCTGCCTTAACCTGACCTCGGTTAAGCTTTCAAGCTTTAACACGGAAAAAGTAAGAGACATGAGCTATATGTTCATCTGCTGCCTAAAGCTTCCAAGCCTTGACCTTTCTTCTTTTGATACAAGGAACGTTACCAACATGGAGTTGATGTTTGAGATGGACTACGACCTGGATCCGCAAAAGTCTGCCCTTGCAACAATTTACGCTTCGGACAAGTTTGTAACAAAAAATCTTCCGGCTGGAAAAAAGATTTTTAACAAGTGCCAGAAGCTAAAGGGCGGGAAGGGAACGTCCTATTCTGATTCCGCTTCCAACGACGCTTCCTATGCCCGAGTAGACGGCGGCCCAAGCGCACCAGGCTACTTTACCGCAAAAAAGTAACCGTCACTTAAGCCCTGCCGAAGTGCGTTCACTGGAACTCGCAGCACAGCTTCAAGCGGCCAGTCGAAGGGTGTTACCTGTCATCCTGAACTGCTACGAATGTGGATTCGGGATCTGTGGAAGAAGACTGCCAGAACTTGAACAGACCCCGTGGTTCGACAAGCTCACCAACCGGCTCTGGGTGACGGTTGCGGGATTTTATTCTTCCTTGCCAATCAATAAAGAGCCCATGGATGGGCGGCTTAGCAGCACGGAGATTTGCATTGCAAATCTCCGATACCCGGAAAAATCCATGGCTTTTTCGTTCTTGATTTGTATTACAGAGCCATGGATGGCGGCTTAGCAACGTGCAGAATTGCGTAGCGATTCTGCAATCATAAAAAAAATCCAAGGAGGGATTTTTTTTATGCCCCTACGCCCGATTGGAAGGGTGGCGCAGCCAGACCGCCGGAGGCGGGCCGGAGCGGCAGCGTAGCCCTGGAAAGCGGGTGACGAAAGGGGCGTCCGGTCGGATTAGCCAAAAAGTGGTATGGTAGAGCCGGAAAAAGCACCGTCCTAAAAAGTAAAATCCATAAAAAAAAGCTCATTATAAATAACCCTAAACTCAACTTTGCAAAATCCGATAATTAATCGAGAGCAAAGTTTTTGTTCAAGGGGATATTTATGAGAAGAGTTAAATTTCTTTTTGCAACCGCGGTTTTTGCCTTGCTTTTTTCTGCAAGTGCTAGCGCTACAGTTGTTGCCTTTCAGCTTATTCAGCACGATCCTTGCCAGAGTGAGGTTAGGGCATCTTCTTATCTTATAGAGAATTCTCTCTTTGACTTCTTTTTTGACAGGGGGATTATCGTAACAAATTCTCCTACCGCCGTGTCTACGGACGAATCTGTGGACGAGCAGCTTTACTATTCGGCGCTTAGCGAGGCAAGTTCGGGTTTCTGCAACTACTTTATCTCCCTTACAATTGACTACGATACGGAGAATTCTAGGAATCCCGAGGCTCTTATCATTTCAAACATAGAGAAAATAAGTTGGAATATATTTGATCTAAAGACAGGGAAAAGCGTGGCTTCCGGTTCAAGGAAGACGAACAAGGTGTCTCCCGAAAGGGATAATGAAAAAGGAATTTCTGAATTCACCTCCAAAGTTGCGCAGGATATTTACAACCATTTTATGACTTTAAGTTAAGGATCCGTGGGGAAGGGGAAACAGAATGAAGAAAATATTAATCGCAGTAATAGCTATAAGCCTTGCGGTTATTTTTGTAGCCGCAGATGACTCTTTTTTGTACCTCGACGGCAATGCTTCTGTAGGCAGGGAGGGTGAGCTTCCCAAGGGGCTTTTTGTAAAGGCTTCCGGATATTTGCCTGGGGACAACGTTAGCGTGACTAACCCAATGACAGGGGAGACCTTGGAGCTTCTTAACCTTGGTTCCATGGACGCATCTTCCGGTTCAATAATGCTGCTTTCCAAAGAGGCGGCTGAGGGGCTTGGAATTTCCCCGGACGCAAATTTGAAGATTAAGCTAAGCTCTAGAAAGGGTTCCTTTGACCAGAGTGCGGCCGGTGTTGGTATAGTTTCAAGCATTTTTCCAGGGGATGCATCTTATGCAAGGCCTGTGGCAGAAAAGAAGCCTTCTTATGGCTACGAGTCTGTAAGCTTGCCTTCTGACGACTCTTCTGACGTGGCAGATGTTGATGACGGTGAAGATGAAGATGCTGCTGGCACTTCTGACGCTTTGGCAAAGACGGACTATGATTACGAAGAAATTGAAGCCCTTGAGCCAATGAGCGACGAAGAGCTTGCAAAGTACGGCCTTTCTTCAGAAGACGGAGTTGGCGGTGAGCCTGTTTCTGAAAGCGACATTCTTGCCAAAGAAGATGTTAAGGAAGATGCAAAGACGGAGGCAAAGCCCCAGTATGGAACAGATTCAAGCGGAGAGCGCATTGCTTCCCTTGAGCCTTTAAAAGAAGAGGAAGCTTCTGCTATACCCTATGGCAGCCTTGACTCTGACTTTGACGGAGAAAAAGTTGCCTATAACGAGCCGCTTGGTTCAGAATATGTTGCAGAGGAAGAGCTTGTAAGGCCAATGCCTTCTTCCGGTCTTATTGCAGCCCTTGACCCCGTCGAAAAAGAAGACGAAGGTGACGATGTTCTTGCAGAAGAAGAGGCAGAGCTTGTGGAAGACATAAGCGAGCCTGTTGCAATAGTAATTCCTGTTAACCCGGATGCAGGTCCGGAGACAGACTTTGCGGGCGAGGAGATTGTTGCGGCAGAACCTGTAGATGGTGAACCTGTTGCAGCAATAGACCTTACTCCGCCGGAAGAGGACAAGGAGGAAGAGGAAGTTGCCTCTGTTGAACCGGATGAGCCTTACACTCCAATAGTGCTTGTTCCTTCAGACGACCTTACTCCTCCAAAAGAAGAGAAGAAGCCGGTGGAAATTAAGCCTACTCCCCAGAAGGATAAGACTCCAACCAAGGATATTGCGGAGCGCCTTAGAAAGGAAAGCGAGATTGACAGGTCCAGGTATTATGTTCAGATAGCGACCCTTGCCGAAAATTCAAGCGCACAGGCCTTGATAGACAAGTACGGAAAGTATCCGCTTATCATGATTCAGAATTCGCGCGGGGCATACAAGGTTCTTGTTGGGCCTCTTTCCGTGGACGAATACGGCATGATTCTTGAGCGCTTTAAGGGCTACGGCTTTAAGGACGCTTTTGTAAAGTATCCGGGCAGCGTTTAGGATTGGCTTCTAAAAAAGAAATATATGGCGGCAGATTGCTTTGGTCTGCCGCTTTTTTTATTTGCGGTGTGGTGTGCGGTGCAGCTTGCGGTGACGGCTTTCGGTGTGCGGTTTGCGGTGTTGGCTTGCGGTTCAGTTTGCGGTGCTGCTTGCGGTGTGGTGACGGCTTGCGGTGCGGTGACGGCTTGCGGTGTGGTGACG
>DFJV01000171.1 GCA_002373205.1 Treponema sp. UBA3662 | reverse complement strand
ATGTACACACTGCTAAAAACAGGTGCACCGTATGAAAAAAGGACTTCGCCTACGATACAACAGCTGGTAGGCGAAGCGTTGACAGCGTAAATTTTATGGAATCAGGAACTCATGGTATTGACAAATATCATAGGAATATCATAGGAGTTCAGGGTGACGGATGGGGCGGGCTTATCTTTGCAAGATGCATTACTTGTGCCACCAACACGGTCACTGAGCATAGTCGAAGTGCCGCCACTTCTTTGCAAACATGTCAGCACTTCTTTGCAAGCATGTTCCCTTCGAGAGCCTCAGGGAACGGATTTTTTTGTGTTAGAAAAAAGTGCTTTCCCAACGAAAAACCGGTATCCCTTTGCAAACATGTTCCCTTCGACAGGCTCAGGGAGCAGTTCCTTGTGTTAGTTAACCAACGTGACACCGCACCAGCCTACGCCGCCATGGAGCCCCGGCAGTACCGCGCAAGCGGTATGAGCGTTAGCGAAGGGCGAAACGGCGGTGACGCAAAGGCCTATACTGTCGAGTTAGTCAAACAACAGATGGTAGAGCCAATAAAATTTCGTCCAGAGACTCCAGAGACACAAAACTATTTTTACCTTGCGTTTTAGGCTGATAAAAACTATACTGTCCAAATGGAAGTTTCCTGCGCAGAACACAAGGCAATCATCATTCAGCCGCCACTTGTTCAATTGAATACAGCATATCCTTCGGGCGCATACCTGAGCGCTTTTTTTAAGAGCCAGAATGTCTGTTCCAGCTGGCACGACCTTAGCATAGCACTGATTGACCGTATTTTTTGCAAGAGCGGTTTGGAAAGGCTCTTTGAACTTACGGAAAAAAAGGCCCTTTCGCTTGCAGAAGGTTTTGCAAAGAACGGCGAAGACTTTGCGGCAAAGAACCTTAAGCAATACATTCTTCAGAAAGACCTGTGGATTTTATGGATAGATTCAATAATGAAAATCCTTCGCGATGGTTCTAAATCTTCTTCAAGGGAACTTACCCACAAATTTGTTTTTTCTCC
This sequence comes from Treponema sp. UBA3662, assembly GCA_002373205.1. Classification (GTDB taxonomy): domain Bacteria; phylum Spirochaetota; class Spirochaetia; order Treponematales; family Treponemataceae; genus Treponema_D. The sequence goes on along the minus strand of DFJV01000171.1, from coordinate 14,164 downwards.
ATTTGTGCCCCGCGGAATGAGGATGGAAAGCTATCTTGAAAAGCTTGATGCCATGCCCACTGCAGACGATGCAAGAAACTTGGCTGGAGCAGCACTTGAAGATCTTGCCGACTACATAAATGTTGCCTTTGACAAAGATTTTGCTCTCATACGCTACGCAGAATCCATTGCGGTAGGAAAAAAAAGTTTTGGCGAAATAGAAGGCTCGCTTGATTCTCCGGTACTAAAAGAATTTTATGAAAAGGTGCTGGAACAGGTCTTTTGCCCAGGAGGAAGGGAAGACACAAAAATCATGGGGGAAGCAAAAGAGGGAAGAAGATGCCTTGTCTGCATTTCACTTCCTTTTGCGGGAACTTTCACGCCGGCACTTTTTACCGGAAGATTCCTAAAGCAGCGCTACGGAAGCAAAGTATTCATTTCTTTTGGCGGCGGATTCATAAACACGGAACTTAGGGATTTTGACTTGCCTGAATTTGAGCGCTATGCAGACGCAATATCACTGGACAGGGGATACGGTTCTTACAGGCGGCTTTTGGAAAGCGGCATTCTTTCCGGCAAATATTTCTCTGGCAACGGAACTTCTACCGGCAACGCAACCTCCACTGGCAGCGGAGTCTCCACTGGCAACGCAACATCCACCAGCGGCGTAACCTTCCCCGAATGCGTAACCTCCACTGGCAACGGAACTTCTACCGGCAGTGCAACCTCCACCGGCAGTGCAATCTCCACTGGCAACGCAACCGCCACTGGCAGCGAAAACTCCACCGGCAGCGCAACCTTCACCGGCAGCGCACCCCACACCAGCAGCGTAACCTTCCCCGAATGCGTAACCTCCACTGGCAACGCAACCGCCACCGGCAGCGGAGTCTCCACCGGCAGCACACCCCACACTGGCAGCGAAAACTCCACCGGCAGCGTAACCTTCCCAGCAAGTGCAACCTCCACCGGCAGTGCAATCTCCACTGGCAGCGAAAACTTTCCTTGTGACACAGCTTCCTCCGGCAGTGCAACCTTCACTGGCAGCGCACCCCCCACCAGCGGCGTAACCTTCCCCGAAAGCGTAACCTCCACCGGCAGCGCTCCCCCCACCGTCAACGGAACCTCCTCTGGCAGCGAGGCTTCTACTGGCAGTGCAACCTCCACCGGCAGCGCACCCCCCACTGGCAGCGGAATATACAAAATGCGCCTTTGGCTTTCCAGCAATGGCAAAACCGCCACAATTGCCCCAAGCAAAGACGACGGCGAAATGGCAGCTTTTGAAAACAGCGTAACAAAAAGCCTCGTCCCCGACTATTCAGACATAGACTTTTCCCTCTACCCCCGCATGGCAGACGACACAAACCCAATGCAAAGGCTATGGTCAGACGGCAGCTGGATAAAAGCCTACCTTGCCCACGGCTGCTACTGGCACAAATGCGCTTTCTGCGACGTTACCCTGGACTATGTGTGTTCCTACAAAATGACGGATATTGAGCACTTGTATTCAGGGCTTTTGGAACAGGCAAAAGAAAAAGGCGTGTATGGAATTCATTTTGTAGACGAAGCCTTGCCGCCAGCAGGATGCATCCGCTTTGCAAAATGCAACCTAAAAGAAGGCACTCCCCTCTCCTACTGGGGAAACGTCCGCTTCGAAAAGGTCTATTCCCGGGACATGGCAGACTTCCTCTGCTTTGGAGGCCTAACAGGTGTAAGCGGGGGAATAGAAATTGCAACAGGAAACGGCCTTGACAAAATAAGCAAGGGAACAGACTTGGATTCAATCGTAAGCGCCTGCTGTGCCTTTAAGGAAGCCGGAATCCTAATCCACGCCTACATGATTTACGGCTACTTTGGGGAAAGCGCCCAAGACACAATAAATTCCATGGAAACCTTGCGGCAGTTCTTTGAACTTGGACTTTTGGACTCTTGCTTCTGGCACAAATTTGTACTTACCCGCCACTCAAGAATCTATGATGAATGGAAGCACGGTCTTCATTCAGATCTTTGCCCAACGGAAGAAGAAGGGGCCGGTCTCTTTGCAAAGAACGGGCTGCACTTTAAGGGGGAAGGCGATTCAAAAAAATTCGGCAGGGGACTCAACCTTGCGCTAAATTCATGGATGCACGGAGAAAAGCTTGGCATGAATGTCTGCAAATGGTTTGACTTTAAAACCCCAATGCCAACGGTTGCCCACGACCTTGTACAAAAAGCAGTGGAAAAATACGAGCTTAGGCGGAACGCAGAATGGAAGTCTCCGCTAAACATAAAAAGATGCCTCTGGCTTTCTTCCAGACCCCTCGTATGCAAAAACAAGCTTGAATGGCAGTATATGCAGGAAAACCATTCTCTTGCGCTTCCATCCGGGGCAGACAGTAAGAGCGTAAACGAATTCCTTTTGGCAATGGAAGGAATTTCCGCAAAAATTCAGCAGACTAAGCCTATGGAAGATTTTGTTAAAAAAAGACCGGATTTCTTACCCCTGCTGCAAAAGATGAGGGGCAAGGGGCTTGTGCAAGTTTAGTTTTTTCTTTTGAATTTGGACGGCATGCCATTTTTAACTGTGTCCGGCACTACGTGACCGGCCAGACCATGCAATTTCTACCCGCTTTCCAGGGTTCCGCTAGCGCTCCATTCCTTCGGAACGGCTCCGCCGCCCTTCCAATCGGGCGTAGGCTCTTTGGCAAGAAAGCCTTCAGCCAAATCACTTCTGATTCTCTAACATGGAAATCAGACGTAGCGCAGGACAATAAAGCCCAATGCAATCATAATCACAAAGAGTACAAGGCAAAGTATCATGCAGAACAAATGCTTTCTTTGCCTGGCCTTTGGAAGGGATTCAGAGCGTCCCTTTATATAACAGATGAGTTCTATTACTGCAACTACAAAAAGAACAATTGGGGCAGCAAAAATCACGCCCCCCAAAAAAACAAATATTGGAATCAGCGACATATTCTAAGACTGGGCGTATTCAACCTTTTCGCCAAAGCGGCTGGCCAAGCCCTGCTCAAAGAATACCAGAACGTCTTTTGCAAAGCTTTCATCTATGGCATTGCGGTAATTGTTGATTGCAGCTACATAGTCCAGTGTTGAATGAGGCGTGTTGTTTGAGCGAACCTTTCCGGCACCAGCGTTGTACATTGCAAGGGCTGTAACCTCATTTCCTGCGGTTTTAAGGAAGTAGTTAAGATGCCTAAGGCCTTTCTGGGCAGAAATCTTAGGGTCAAAGAATTCCTCTTCGGTAAGGGTTGGGAATGCGTTGCTGTTAAGCTGGAAAAGCCCGCGGTCAATGGAACCGTTCTTGTTTACGTGAGAAGCGTAGGGCTTAAAGCGGCTCTCTGCATATGCAATTGAAAATGCCAGCGAAAGAGGAATGTTGTATGTTTCCGCAGCGTCAAGGATGGCAATTGCGGTCTCGCGGTTACCGGTAACCTGATAATAAAAGCCTTCTACAGCAGCGCGTGTCTGCGGCTGGCGGTAAAGGATAAGGCCTAAATCTTCGCGGTTGATTGCGGTTGGATGAAGGGAAAGCGATGCAGTTCCAGCTCCCCTTACGAACTTTGCGGGAACGGCTTGGCTTGCGCTGGAATTTGCCTTTACCAGTGCAGGAATAAAGGAATCATCAGTGTCCAGGGCAAGAATTGTTTCTTCTGCTACTTCTGCAACAGGCTCTTCTGCCAAGGCTTTTTCCTGAACAGAAGCATTTGAACTGGAAGCAACTGGTGCAAGGCTGTTTAATTCAGCGTTGGGCAAATAAAAATAAACGAAGGAACAGACGGCGGTAAAAAGTGCGCAAAAAAAGACGGAATTAAAAATAAGTCTTATAACGTTTGTGCGCTCAGCAGCCCGGTAATAATCAATGCGCTCACAAGTCATTGAAGTCTCCTTAAAGATAAAAACCCCTCACTTCTCTCCAGATAATTGAAAAGATAGTGGCACAATTTTACATTTTAGGCAAGTGAATTTTAGAGAAATTCGATGAAATTCATCATTTTTTTACGAAATTTCCTACTTTTTCATTGAAAACCGTGCATTTCTTTACCAAAATCTACAATTTCTCTGCAAAAAGCCAGTAAAACAAGCCAATGGATTCTTCTGACAGATTTTGCTGGTAGCAGAGCCCAAAAACAATTTCCGTGGGGAAAAAGCAAAAAAAATTGAAATTAATGCGCTTTTAGGCTAAAATATCCCTGATGGCACTAAGATACTTAACCCTGCCAATCATAATCCTTCTCGTGTGGGCTTTTACCGCAATAACCTCCCTGCTTGGAATTTACAGGGACTGGGCCCGCGGAGCCGTCTTTGTTACCCTTTTAATCTTTGCCCTGGTTGACCCCAAGCTCTTTACAAGAAAAGGAAGGGTTTTGAGCCGCATAATAAAAAGAAAGAAACGCATCTTTGCCTCGGAAAAAAGTGCCGCCGACTTTGCGCAAAAATGCCTTGCAAAAGAATATTCCACATCATCTTTCGTAATAATACCGGATCTTTCCCCCAACTCGGAATACGGAATCCACACGTCGGAAAACGGAAGCAAATACTACGTAGGCAAAGTTGTGCGCAGGGGAGACAGGACTGGAATCAGCGAAGTCTTTATTAGCGAAGAGGGAGAATGGCTGGACAACGTGTACATAAACTTCTTCCGCAGCAGAATCTTTGCAGACTTAAACACCCTCTTTAGGGAACACAAGGGCAATGCCACTTCTTACTTTTTTGGCTTCAAGTGCGCATGGGAAAGCTACGCAATGTGGAAGCCAGCCAAAAACTATGCAAAATTCCTTGAGCAGGGAAATTTTAGCACCAGCATCCTTGTTACCATGAAGGAAGGCCTTTCCGTTGACGAATACTATGCCGCAATAAAGTCAATGCTGGAGTCTTTTTACCAAGCCCCGGTTTACGCCTACAGACTCTTTAGGATTCAGCTTGCAGTCTCCATATCCAGTCAGGGAGCAAGGGGATGGGATTCCTTCTTTACCTGCCCAAAGATTTTCTTTGCAGACCTGCAGGAATACAAGTGCACATTTGACGCATCCCCAATGGACTTGCACTCAAAAATTTGCAAAGGCATAATCCTTGCAGAAAACTGAACTCATAGACTTCTATCACTCTCAAAATCATTGTAGATAAGCATCCAGGCAATCACGTCCATAACAAAAACGTAGAGGAAGAACAAAAGCCCAAGCCCCCCGCCCTGAATGCTGTCGCTAAGCAAAAAGTCGTAGACCGCATGGCAAAGGGTTGCAGACGTCACGCAAAGAACCATGTTGGCAAAGGAAAGAAACCCAAGCTTCCTGTTCTTGAACTGCCTGGCGCGCGAAAAGAAAAACCCCATAAGAACACCGTAGGTAGCATGCCCCGGAATGGAAAAAATAGCCCTTCCCAAAGCAATCGAATGTCCCCATCCCAAAAGATAAAGCACATTCTCGCAGCCTGCAAAACCCAGCGAAGAAGCAAGCGCATAGACAATGCCGTCGTAGCGGTAGCGGAAGCAGGGACTTGACCACAAAAGAATCATCAGAATGAGCCACTTGTAAAGCTCTTCAACAAGGGCAACAGCCCAAAAATTAAGCGCAAAGTCAAAGTCCATGGCACTTCTGGCCGCATAGTTCATAAAAAGGAGGCTTCCCACAATGCGCTCAAATGGAATGACCGCAAAAGAAAAGAGGGCACTCAAAAAGAAAACCTGAAAAACCTTCCCAAAAGGCTCACGTTCAAAGCGGTCCTTGCTGTAGACAAAAAATAAGATAAGAAAGACAGGCAGCAAGGCAAAAATCAGCGTAAGACCAAAAAAAGCAAAGGTCAAGAAAACCTCCCGTGCCGCCTAAGAATTATTCCTTGGGAGCAGAAGCGTCGGCAGCCTCAAAGAGGGTACCCTTCTGGGAACCGTCCAAAAGAGACGCAAGCGGATTGTCCTTTTTGCTGTTTGCAAGAACCATGGGAATTCCGTTCTGCGTAGCCTTCTGGGCAGCTTCAATCTTTGTGCGTATTCCGCCGGTACCAAAAGAATTGGTCTTTCCCAAAGTGATTCCCTTCAAGAGGGCATCTATATCCGTAACGCTTTCTACAAGCTTTGCATCAGGATTAGTCTTGGGATTGTCCGTATAAACACCGTCAATGTCGCTAAAGAGAACAAGAAGCTCCGCGCTCCACAAAATTGCCGTAAGGGCAGAAAGGTTGTCGTTGTCTCCTATAGAATTCTCTTCAAAGGAAACAGAATCGTTTTCATTTATAATAGGAACAACACCTTCGTCCACAAGGGTAAAAAGAGTGTTGCGCATGTTCAAGGTGTGGTGGTAGTCCTCAAAATCTTCCTTTACAAAAAGAAGCTGGGCAACGTGCAAAGACTGCTTCTTAAAGGCAGCCCTCCACTTGTCCATAAGCTCCACCTGACCTATTGCGCAAAGAGCCTGGCGGTAGTGCATGTCCTTTTTGTGGGCCCATCCGTTAATGCTGGAAAGCCCCGCAACCTGTGCACCGGAAGAAACGATGATTATCTGCTTGCCTAAAGCCATAAGCTTTGCGCAGTCAGCTGCAATCATGTTCATAAAGTCAAGGTTGATTGTGCCGTCCGCCTTTGCAAGCGAATTGCTTCCAAATTTTATTACTATTTTCTTTGCGCCTTCAAGAGTCTGCTGAATGTTCATCTTATTTGACCGTCCCCGTCAATCAGGAATTTTGTTGTGGTAAGGGCCTTTATTCCCATTGGTCCGCGGGCATGAAGCTTCTGGGTGCTAATTCCAAGCTCTGCACCAAAGCCAAATTGACCGCCGTCCGTAAAGCGGGTGCTTGCGTTAACATAGACACAAGCAGCGTCCACCCTGGTCTGGAAGTCGCGGGCAATGGAGCGGTCGTTTGTAACAATGCATTCGCTGTGCTTGGTATTGTGCGCGTTTATAAATTCAATCGCCTCGTTTGCAGAAGAGACAAGCTTTACCGCAAGCGTAAAATCAAGGAATTCAAAGCCAAAGTCTTCATCCGTGGCTTCCCTAAGGTTCTTGCAGCAGTCCTTAAGAATGGCAAAAGACTCCTTGTCCGCACGAAGTTCCACCTTGTCCGCAAAGGCCTTTGCCATGAGCGGAAGGAAAGCAGAAGCAACATCCCTCTGCACAAGCACTGTCTCTATTGCATTACAGGCGCCCGGCCTCTGCATCTTGGCATTAGCAGCAATCTTAGCCGCCACATCCAAATCAGCGGACTTTTCTACAAACAAGTGGCAAACACCGCTACCCGTTTCTATAACCGGAATCTTTGCATTCTGAACAACATTTTGAATAAGCCTTGCACCGCCACGGGGAAGCACAACGTCTATCTTTCCAAGGGCAGTAAGAATCCTGTCCACATCGGAATGGTCAGCTTTGGGCTGGCAAAGAAAAACCGCATCCGTTACACCGGCTTCCCCCGCAGCAGAAAGACCTTCACGAATTGCCTTTACGATTACAGAATTGCTTTTTAGCGCAGATGAAGAACCGCGAAGCAGAATTGCATTGCCGCTCTTGTAGGCAAGGGCAAAGGCATCAACCGTAACGTTGGGGCGGCTCTCGTAAATAATAGCCACAACCCCAAGCGGAACCCTAACCTGCCTTATCTGCATACCGTTAGGAATCTTCCAACCGGCAACCTCTTCCCCAATGGGGTCAGTCTGTGAAATTATAACGCCAATGGCATCAATTATGGACTGGAATTTCTTTTCGTCAAGGGCAAGGCGCTCAATCAAAGCCTCGCTAACACCGCGCGAACGGGAATCTGCTACGTCCTGGGCATTTGCTTCAAGAATGGCATCCTTATTTTTTTGCAGGGATTCTACAACCTTCTCTAGCGCATAGTTTTTTTGCAAAGCGGTCAGTAGGGCTGTTTTTTGGCTGGCAACCCTAAGACCTGCGCAAAGCTCTTCAAATTCATCTGCCATATACGGCCTCTTTTTTTAATTTTAGTAGTTGGCAAGAAAATACATGCCCAAAAGAATTGCAAGGCGGCACTTGTCCTTGTTCCAAACGGCATCCTTTGGAAGACTCTTTATGTACCACCAGAAAAGCCCAAATTCCGGGTCAATGCGGAGGGCGTATTCGTCAAACTCGGGGTTCTTTGTCTGCGCGCCAAACATAAGGTAAACAACGTCGCTAACAATGCCAAGGAAAAGGCTGTAGGCTTCATCATAGGCCTTGTCTTCCATCTTCTTGTTGAATTCCTCAAGATGGTACAAAACCTCTTCCTTTAACTCCTCGTCAAATTCTTCAACCCAAGTTTTTTGGATAAGCAGCAAAAGGTTTTTGTGAAAACTGGAAAGAAGCTTTGCCTCGCCATCCTTTGCCGAATCAGCAACTGGCACAAAGGCATCTCCCGTTCCCAAAACATCGGCAACAAGAATGGACGCTTCGCCTATTTTTTTAGAATCATCAGAAGTTATAAATTCATTTAATGCATCAACCGATTTTTTTTCTACAAACTGATTTATTAATTCACTGCTCATGGTTGCTATTTTAGTTTTTTACACCGATTTTTTCAAGGGGATTTTTATATTCCGGAGCGCACCTCATCTTTTACTGTGTCCGGCACTCCGTGTCCGGCCAGACTCCGCGTCATTTTATCCCGTAAAACAAGCAGCGCCATGGACGGCGCGTCATTTGTTGGCAGAAGAAGCTGGCAAGTTTTCGCCAGAAAACTTGCGGGATAAAATGTCACGGAGGGCATTTTATCCCGCTTTGCAGGGTTCCGGCTTTCGCCTCCATTGCTTCGCAACGGCTACGCCGCCCTTCCAATCGGGGCTAGGCTCTATTTGCAAAAAGCTGTAAAAGACTAAAACTTCACTTATATAATATTACGGAAATAAGTTTTGGGCGCAACGGGAAGCGAAATATGGCTGAAAATTCATTTGCGCGGAGCGACCGAAGGGAGCGAAAGTCCTATTACCGCGCACTATGAATTTTCAGACAGAGTTCGCTGGTAGTGGAGCCCAAAACTTATTTCCTTTAATAAACATACTCCCGGCTGTAGCGGTTTAACGGAACAAATATCATCTTTTTACTTATACGCTCCAAGGAGATTTCTGTTTTTACAATACTATCGTAATCTAAAAAAAGAGGATTCGGTTGAGTATGGCTAAAATAAAACTTATACAAGGTAAAGCTTCCCTTGCGGTGCCTGTAGTCATAAAATTCAACCTTTTCCACAACAGAAAGCAATTTGTTGTAAGTAAAGACAAAACCGCATGACCCCGGTTCTGGACGCGCACTTCTCTTGTTTGGGTACAAGGCAAAAACCTGTGACAGCTTTAGCTTGCGCGGATCCCAATACTTACCATCCTGACCCACAGGATCATAGTCTTCTTCCAAAGCGGCATTCCCCGCATACAGGGCGCTTGTTGAATTTGAATCGTTAAAAAAAAGCAAATACAACTGATGGTGAAAAACAGTAGAAACAACAGCCAGAACTAAGGATAAAAAGAAAAAGAAGTCTATATCCGTAAGCGTATGCAGCAAAAGCGAAACCGCGAACGGTATAATAAAGAAAAGCCCGGCAAACCGCTCTCTTAATTCCATATTATTTGTACTCCAAAAGCATCTTGCGCACTTCTTGCAGCTTCCATTTTTGAATATCTGTCTTTGCAAGACAAACAGGACAAGGCAAGCATAAACACCTTCCGCTCCACCTTCAAGCTATTCTTTAGTTACATAATCAATTTCACCTTCAATTTTTGAAAGGAGATTTTTCGGGAGCTTTGAAATTTTCTCTTCAAGACGAAATTTGTCCACAAAAACAATCTGATGAATCAAAGCAACAGAATCTTTTGAATGCCCAGATTCTTTTTATTCACCACGAGTCATTTTTTACGCTCTCCCACACAGTTGAAAGGCTTGTTTCCCTCATTTTCTGCAAAGATTCCTCTTCTGAATACTCATTGTTTAGGATCGAAGTCTTTTTGTTTATATTGTTTGCAACGAAATTAAGCAGATGAATCTGTTCTGCCAAAGAGAATGTTAATACTTGATTTTCTACATACGCGAGTGCATCTGACATATTGAACCTCCACTTGCCATTATACCATAAAATTTAAGATTTTGCAGAAGAATAAGAAAAGAAGTCGTTAGAATACACAACAACAAGTCGTGGAGGGATCTTTACATCTTTCTTGCCAATAAATATCAAGCCATGGAGGGCGGGTTAGCGCATGCAGAATTGCGTAGCGATTCTGCAATCCTCAAAAAATCCACGGAGGGATTTTTTGAGGCGACTTACGCGGGATTGGAGGGGCCCGCCGCAGGCGGGTTGCGCTAGCAATGGAGGCGAAAGCCGGAACCCCGGAAAGCCCGTAACAAGGGACATAAAAGCCGATTGCAGAGTAAAAACGGATGGTAGAGCAATTAGGACTTCGTCCATAGGTCTTCGTCCTAAAGACTTCGTCCATAAGAAAGAGAAACCTAGGCTTATATCGACAGATTGGCAGAAAGGTTATATAATAGAAGTTAATGGTTATGAAAAAGCTTTTTATTTTTACATTCCTCGCTTTTTTTTCTGCGGCCACTTTTTATTCCGAAGGTGAAGGCGGCATTACGGAAAAGAAGAAGGTGCTTTTTCTTAGCTCCTATTCGATGAAGGAAGAGGCTGTCATGCTGCAGATAAACGGCCTCACATCGATTCTTCCCGATGACAAATACGAGATTTCCTATGAATTTATGGATTCAAGGCGCTTTAATTCCACCTACGACACTTCGCTTTTTACGATTTACCTGCGCAGCAAGCTAACAAGGCAGACCGGCTTTGACTGCATAATTACGGGCGGCGACGAGGCGCTTTCTTTTATGTGCAAACACCCCACGATGAGGGGCGACTCTCCAATCATATATTTTGGCATTCAGGATCCAAATCTTTGGAACGACGTTCAGAAGTACAACTTTATGACAGGCATTTCCGGCAACCCGGATTTTTCTTCCAACATAAAATTTGCAACTTCGCTTTTTCCCAGCACCAATCACCTGGTTTTTATTACAGACTCTTCGCGCGAAGGGCTTTTTGACGAAAAGAAGATTGCAGAGGTAATGGAGAACCACAAGAAATTCTCTTACGAGATTTTAAATCTTACGGATACCGTTCCCGTATCGCTTAAGTCTAGGCTGGAGGCACTGGAGCAAGGCTCGGTGGTTTTTCTTTCGGACATTTACCTTTCCCACAACCGCACTTTGAATTCTTTGCAAAAGACGGCTTTTGACATTTGCTCCGTTTGCAAAGTTCCTGTCTTTTGCGCCAAGACAGACCTTACCGAAAGCGGCGTAATAGGCGGCTGTGTTACGGACAACTACGGCAGTGCAAGGATTGCGGCAGACATAGCAAAGCATGTTATGAGCGGAACGGATGTTTCCAAGGTTCACCGCATTGCAAAGTCACCACAATTTTCCGTTGCAGACAAGAATGTTCTGGACTCCTTTAAGATAAGCACATTTTCCCTTCCTGCGGACACAGTTATAAAGAACCACTACAAGAGCTTTTTTGAGCGCTACCGCATAGCAATTTTTGCAATAGGGCTATTTTTTGTTGCGCTGGCTTATGCCTTCATCTACTATTTTAGGCGCAGCATTACGCAGAAAAGGCTTTTGGAAACGGACAACAAGATTTTTAGGCACACCGCCTTTGAATCTACGGACTATATTGCGGTTGCAGACGTAAAGGAAAATACAGCGACTCTGCTTTACGGCTCCTGGTTTGGAAACGAGAGTGAACTTCCAGAGAGCATGCGTAAAATAAACCTTCCCGATTTGATTAATATTTTTGCGGAAAAATATGTTGCACCAGAAACCAGGCAAAAATTCATAGAGGTGTTCCAACTGGAGAGCATCCTGCCAAAGATTCAGGCTGCCAAAAACGGCAAGTATGTCTTTTCCGGCAACTTTGTAAGACCTGACGGTAGTTCAATAACAAAGCAGTTTTCTTACAGCTTCCTTGACCAGAAGAAAGGTATTGTTCTTTCCTACCGCACGGACATTACACAGAGTGTGCGCGAGGAACAGGAGGCAAACGAAAGGCTTCGCAGGGCTGTGACTGTTGCACAAAAGGCAAACGAAGCAAAGACCCAGTTCCTTTCCAGGATAAGCCACGACATTAGGACTCCGATTGGGGCAATTTTGAATCTTACCGACTTTGCAAAAAAGGACATGGACAATAAGCAGAGCCTTAATGCAGACCTGGACAAGATTGCAACCAGCGGGCGCTTTTTGCTTTCGCTTATAAACGACGTGCTGGATATTTCCAAAATAGATTCCGACAAAATTGAGCTTAACAAGGAAGCCTACAGTTTTATTGATTACATAAAGGAAATTAGGAACATAATCCTGCCTATGTGCACGGAAAAAAATATCTTCTATAAGATTATAACTCAGAATGATTCGGCGGAAGTTGTTTTGTTGGATAAGATTCGCGTTAACCAGATTACGCTGAACCTTTTGTCCAACGCGGTAAAGTATACGCCTCCGGGGGGAACTGTTACGCTTAGGGTTTCTGCCTTTGCAAGGTCAAAAGCGGATGCTTCTGATGCAATTGCAAATGCGGCTGATGCCATGGCAAGTTCTGGTATTTCTGAAAATGCGGTGGGCGATTTGGCAAGCACTGGTACTTCTGCGGATGCGGCTGGCACTTCTGCGGATACGGCTGATGCCATGGCAAGCTCTGGCACTTCTGCAGATGCGGCTGATGCCATGGCAAGATCTGGTATTTCTGCGGATGCGGCGGCAAATGAAGCTGACGGTTCTTCTGCAAACACGGCCGGCACTTCGGAAAATGCGACAGCAAATGATGCTGACAGTTCTTCTGCAAACACGGCTAGCACTCCGGCAGACCCTGCGGCTAATGAAGCAGACCGTGCCGATAGCATATCGGACCTTGCCGAGATAGAAATTTCCGTAACGGACACCGGCATTGGAATGAGCGATTCTTTCCAGAGCGTTATGTTTGACGACTTTAGCCAGGAAGAGGACAACCCCCTGCGCGCAAAGGAAATTCAGGGAACAGGCCTTGGCCTTGCAATAGTAAAGAGGCTTGTGGACCTTATGGGCGGAACAATAAGCGTAAGAAGCATTCTGGGAAAGGGTTCTTCCATAAAAGTTAGATGGACCGGCAAGATTGTTCACGAAGATAAAAAAGAGGAAGATTTAATTCAGGATTTGGAAAGCGGAAGCCAGAAAAAGGTGGAGGGAACAATTCTTCTTGCGGAAGACAACGAAATAAATGCCGCTATTGCATGCCGTATCTTTGAAGAAATAGGTGTTAGCGTTGACCTTGCCAGCAATGGAGACGAAGAGGTAAAGAAATTTGCTGCATCTCCAGTTGGAAAATACATTGCAATCTTTACGGACATACAGATGCCTGTTATGGATGGCTACGAAGCTACGGAAAAGATAAGAAGCTTTGCAGCCACGCGCCCCGATGCAAAGACAATTCCGATTATTGCCATGACCGCAAACGCTTACCCGGAAGCGGCCGTAAAGGCAACCAACTGCGGAATGACGGACTTTACCACAAAGCCACTGGACTCTGCAAGGCTGCGTAAAATTCTCGAAGTGTATGCAAACAAAAAGGAAAGTGAATAAGACCTATTTGTTTGCGTAAAGGTAGATTTCCCAGGGGTTTGGTCCGCTGCCAACTACAGAACCGAACACTTTTTTGTATCCCACTGAATCGTAGAACCTAAAGTTGCACTCTGTGTCCGTATGCAGGAAAAACCTGTCCATGCCATTCAGGATAAAGTATTCCTCTGCAGAAGAAAGCATCTTTTTTCCCATGCCAATTCCACGGCAAGAGGGATTTGTAAGCAAAAGATAAAGCCTTCCCTTGTATTCCTTTGCCATATTTGCTTCATTTGCGGCAGTTACCTTAAAGAATTTTTTCCATGCTGCAATCTGACTGCGGAATTCACGGCAGAAGAAAAGCGGAAGTGCATAAGATATAGCCTTTGCAAGATAGCCCAGGTTGGGTAATTTTTCCTTTCTGCGGCCTGCGCAAACAATGCCAGATGCAAAGCCGTTGTATTCTGCCACAACCCTGAATGAAGAATATGCAAGGTTGTAGTAAAGGTATGCGTAGCCAAAGCGCAATGCGAGTTCTGCATTTTTTGGTGATGATTTTAAGCCCCAAGTTTCGTTTATGACTGCGGCAAGTGCAGTTTCGTCTGACTTTTTAAAGTTGCGGAGTTCAAAATTTGTTTCAA
>DFJV01000024.1 GCA_002373205.1 Treponema sp. UBA3662 | reverse complement strand
GTCTTTACGCCTATCTCCCGGTACGTGTTGTAACCGTTGGCAGAATAAGAGTTATAGTTCATATTCACCCCACATAAACCATAATGAAGTTGATGGCTCTTGCGAAATTTAGGCCTCCATGCCCAAAAATGCACAACAGTCTACATTTTAGTATCGGAATTTAAAAATAAGAAGTTAAGCTTTTTTTTGCAATTTTTTTGGAAAGCAACTGGAAATCAAGTTTGGGTGTAGCGGAAGGCAAATCTGGCTGAAAAACCGCCTTGGAGCGGAACGAACGCAGTGAGTNNAAAACTAAAGCGTTGAGCAAAAAAAAGCCTACCCCCGATTGTAAGGGCGGCGCAGCCGTTGCTACTGGGGCTGGTCCCTGAGCAAAGTCGAAGGGCCGGCAGCAGTAGCAATGGAGGCGAAAGCCGGAACCCTGGAAAGCGGGTAAAAATACACTCCGTGGCATTTTATCCCGTTAGTTTCCTTGCGAAAACTAACCAGTTTTGCCGGCAAAAAAAATAACGCGCCCTTCGTGGCGCTATAGGTTTGCGTTTTAGGGATAAAATGACACGGAGTTTGGCCGTTCCCCGAAAGCCAGACACGGTTTAACCATTAAGGCGGCTCCAGAAAGAAAAGCAGAGTAGACAAAAGGACTTGTTTATTCTAAAATAGGATAAGGGTTAAAATTTAAAATATGTATTCAACACAATTCTGGATATTTTCTGCAGTTTCCCTAGTTTGCCTCTGCACTACAGCAAGTTGCTTTACGGCAACCCTTATAGACCGACCTTCCGTCCAGCAGAGGAATGTTTTTATGACAAGCGGCATAGTTATATTCTTTATAATTGGCCACATGCTGCATTTTAGCGGAAGTACGGAAGAAGCCCTGCTTTTGGGTGCAAAATTTGAGTACGTTGCAAATATCTGCCTTTTGGGCGGCATATACAACTTTCTTGCCGCTTTTTACAGAAAGCCCCCGAACAGGCACATTCTTTTTCTTGCAAGGATAATTCCAGCCCCCTTCGTTGTCCTTATTCCAATAGCAAGCACGGCATCACCTTTATGGATTTTTAGGCTTTTCTTTAAGAGCTATTCGCTTGGCACTACAAAAAACGGCCTTTGCGAACTTGTAATAGAAAGGGGTCCGGCCTTTTACTGCTACATGGTATTTGCCGGTCTTTATGCCCTTCTTATTGTGGCAACTTTCATAGGCAAACTGCATTCTTCCACCAAAAAGGAACGCTGCCTTGCCATAAAGATGTTCCTTAGGCTTCTGCCCTTCCTTTTAGTGTGCACGGTCTTTACCTTTATGAACTACAGGCGGCCTGTAACTCCGCTAAGACCTTTGGTGCTTACGGCAACTACGGCTTTGTGCGCATATCTTGTTCACAAGGAAAAATTCAGGAACCTCTACGACCTTTCATATTTTGCAGTTGTAGATTCCCTTTCCGATCCGCTTTTTGTTACCGACTCGGAGTTTTTTGTAAGGAATGCAAACGTGGCGGCCAAAGTTTTGTTCCCGGAATACCACAAGGCCAACTACAAGAACCAGATTCAGATTGACCCGGAGCTAAAGCAGATTCTTAACCAGAGCGTCTACACCATGGATTCCAAGCACATACGCATAGCAAGCAGGGAATTCAGTCCGGAACCCCACCGCATAGAGAGGGACGGCATTCTTTACGGCTACATACTCGTGCTAAACGACGTTACTGAGCAGAGCAACAAATTCATGCAGCTTGAGCACAAGAACATGCAGCTTTCCTTTGACTACAAGGAAATAGAAAACGACCTTCTTACGACCCGCAGCAAGATTGTTGGCGGACTTATCCAGTATGCGCTAGAGATGGACAGCTACATAGGCGAGCACATGAGGCGCACAAGCAATTACACTGCCATACTTGTAAAGCAGCTTCAGGCAGGCGGAAAGTACGCAAGCACCATCACAAACGAATACAGGACAACCCTTTGCCAGGTAACTCCACTTCATGACGTGGGAAAGATATTTCTTGCAAAAAGGACGTGGGATTCAGAAGGAGAAGGCTCTTTGCAGGATCACGTTAACTCTGGCGCAAAGCTTATAGACAGGCTTTTTATTAACGACCAGACAAACCTTTTCTATACCCTTGCCAAGGAAGTTTCCCTTTACCACCACGAACATTGGGACGGTTCCGGCATTCCAAAGGGGCTTAAAGGCGAGGAGATTCCGCTTGGAGCCCGCATTGTTGCCCTTGCCAATGAATTTGACTCGCTTACCCTAAAGAGGAAGCATGAAGTGCCCTATTCCTTTGCAGAGGCCTACACCACCATTCTTTCCGAAAGCGGCACAAAGTTTGACCCGGAAATTGTAGAGGCATTCAAGCTGGCCAGAAAGGAATTCCTTGACATGTACAATCAGGTGACAAAATTTAAATAGTGCTTACTGAATTTTTTTTTCAAGGGAGTGCCCTTGGACCCCAAACTTTGGAGGGGGAAAACCAGCTCAGGGAACGGTGTTTGTTTCTTGCCAAGGAATATTGAGCCATGGATGGCGGGTTAGCAGCGCACGGCTTAGGGCCATATCGCTCAACGTTTCGCGACATGCCTAAGAACCCAAATTCGTTTATTTACAAAAGTTTTCATCCAGACATAGACTGACTCTTTGTAGACAGTGCAAGTTTTTCGGATTTGACTTCCGCGCAGTACAAACCAAATTTCCAGCTTCTTTGCATAAGAAATAAGATAAGAATAGAATAGGCAAAAAAACACTTGACACGCTATACCCCCGGCGGTATTATAAAGATACCATAAGGGGTATAGGCATGGCAGAGAAAAAAAATTGTGCACATTGCAAGACCGGGCGTAAGAAGGTGCGGTCAGAAGAAGAGAAGAAAAAGCTGACAGGAAGGCTTAACAGGGCCATTGGCCAGCTTAACGGCTTAAAAAAGATGGTGGAAGAAGATGCCTATTGTGCAGACATACTTATTCAGGCAAGCGCCTGTACCGCAGCAGTCAATTCATTCAGCAAGGTTTTAATTTCTTCACACTTAAAAAGCTGTGTGCAAAACGACATAAAAAACGGAAACGAAGAGTCACTGGATGAATTCCTAAAAATAATGAGCAAACTGTTAAAGTAAAGCAAGGTACATCTATGGAAAAATATACTGTAACAGGAATGAGTTGTGCGGCTTGCAGTGCCAGAATAGAAAAGGCTGTTGGCAAAGTTCCCGGGGTAAAATCTTGCTCTGTAAACCTGCTTACCAATTCAATGGGGGTGGAAGGTTCAGCAAGCAGCCAATCCATAATAAGCGCTGTGGAAAAGGCAGGCTACGGTGCAAGCAAGGCAGACGGAAACGAATCTTACTCCGAGAAGCAGTCCGTGCAGCAAGGGGAAGACGGCTTAAAAGACAAGGCTTCTCCAGTGCTTGTTAAGAGGCTTCTTTTTTCCATAACATTCCTTCTTATACTGATGTATTTTAGCATGGCGGTTCCAATGCTAGGCTGGCCACTTCCTATTTTTTTGCAGGGCAACTGTATTGCGCAGGGAATAATACAGATGCTTCTTGCGGCTATAGTTATGGTCATAAACCAGAAGTTCTTTGTTAGCGGAACAAAGGCACTCTTTGGCCTTGCCCCCAACATGGACACGCTTGTGGCACTTGGCTCCGGGGTTTCTTTTTTCTACAGCGTAACAAGCCTCCTTCGCATGACAGTGGTTCAGATGGAAAACGGAAGCGAAAAGGCAGCCCACCTAATGCACGACTTTTACTTTGAAGGCGCGGCAATGATTGTAACGCTAATAACAGTTGGCAAGCTGCTTGAATCCATTTCCAAGGGAAGGACGACAAACGCCCTAAAAGAACTGATGAAGCTTACCCCCAAGACCGCGAGGGTTATAAGGGAAGGAAAGGAAGTTGAAGTTTCTATAGAAGAAGTGCTACAGGGGGACATATTTGTAGTAAAGCCCGGAGAAAGCATTCCGGCAGACGGAATTGTTCTTGAAGGAAGCTCTGCTGTAAACGAAAGCGCCCTTACCGGAGAAAGCATTCCTGTTGACAAAAAAAGCGGGGACAGTGTTAGTGCTGCAACGGTTAACACAAGCGGTTTATTAAAATGCAGGGCAAGCCGTGTAGGAAAGGACACTACCCTTTCAAAAATAATCCAGATGGTAAGCGATGCGGCGGCAACAAAGGCCCCCATTGCAAAGGTGGCGGACAAGGTTAGCGGAATATTTGTTCCAGCAGTAATAGCAATAGCGGTTTTAACATGCCTTATATGGCTGCTTTTTGGAAAAGATCTTGGCTTTGCACTTTCCAGGGGAATTGCGGTTCTTGTAGTAAGCTGCCCATGCTCACTTGGGCTTGCAACACCAGTGGCAATAATGGTTGGTAACGGCGTTGGGGCAAGACACGGCATTCTTTTTAAGACATCAGCGGCGCTAGAAGAAACCGGGCGGATAAAAATCCTTGCTTTGGACAAGACCGGCACTATAACAAAAGGAGAGCCTTTGGTAACAGACATTATTCCTGCTAAAGAAGAAAGCAGGGATGAACTTTTGCAGACAGCCTATTCGCTTGAAGCATACAGCGAGCACCCCATAGCAAGGGCAATCGTGGCCTACTCAGAGGAAAATGGCATAAAGAGGCAGGAAGTAAGCAACTTTACGGCAATAGCAGGAAGCGGTCTTTCTGCAAGCTGCGGCGGTAAGGACATTTTTGGCGGAAGCATAAAATTCATTGGGGAAAAGCTTTCGGCAGGGAAGGATTTTGCGGAAGAAACGGCTAAAGATGCCATAAAACTTGCGGAAGAAGGAAAGACTGTCTTTGGCTTTGCAAGGGAAGGAAAATTCCTTGGGCTTATTGCGGTGGCGGATGCTGTAAAGGAAGATTCTGCCCAGGCTATAAAAGAGCTTAGGGGCATGGGAATCCAAACCGTAATGCTTACCGGCGACAACAAAAGGACGGCAAAGGCTGTTGCAAAGACTTCCGGTGTGGACAGCTTTCTTGCAGAGATACTGCCGGACGGTAAGGAAAGGGAAATCCGCATGCTAAAGGCAAAGGGCAAGGTTGCAATGGTTGGCGACGGAATAAACGATGCCCCAGCCTTAACAAGGGCAGACGTTGGAATTGCCATTGGAAGCGGAACAGATGTTGCACTAGATGCGGCGGACGTGGTGCTTGTAAATTCAAGTCTTTTGGGGGCGGCAAGGGCTATAAGGCTTAGCAGGGCAACGCTCAGGAACATAAGGCAAAACCTTTTCTGGGCATTTTTCTACAACGCAATGCTAATTCCGCTTGCGGCTGGTGCCTACTACAAGGCTACGGGACTTGCGGTAAGCCCCATGATTTGTGCCGCAGCAATGAGCCTTTCAAGCTTTTGCGTGGTAACAAACGCGCTAAGGCTTAACCTTTTTAACATCAACAAGGCAAAAACAAAAGAAAATAGAAATACTATGGAGGAAAATTCTATGGCAGAAGAAATTCAGCAGAAGACGTTCAAGGTTGAGGGCATGATGTGCCACCACTGTGAGGCCCACGTAAAAGAGGCCCTGGAAGCACTTAAGGGTGTTACAGAGGCTAGCGCAAACCACGAGACTGGCGAAGCGGTGGTAAAATTTGCATCCCCGGTGAGCGATGCGGAAATTGTTGGCGCAATAGAAAAAGCCGGTTACAAGGTAGTGTAAAGCCCTAGGTGGGGGAGTCCGCTTGTAGCTACGCTGCGAATTCCCCCTACGCGGGATTGGAGGGGCACTGGGAACAAAATCCCCTACGCGGGATTGGAGGGGCGGCGTAGCCGTTCTCGCGCAGCGAGAATGGAGCGGGTAAGGGCCCCGCGGAACCCCGGAAAGCCCGTGGCGCAGAGGCACTTTCCTACGATTTTAGCCAAAAAACAGGATGGTAGAGCAGACAAAAGCACGTCCTAAAGACTACCATCCAAAATAAAAAAATATTGACTTTTTTGGAAAAAACTATGGTAACACAAATAGATTTGTGGTACTATCGCCTTTACAGAGTTTGTTCCGAGAATGGTTTGGGGCAGGCTATTTAAAAAGTGAAGAAAATGGCAGCCCGGTCACTTTGGGGTGCTTAATTTTTTTATAGGCAGGAGCAGGGGATGTTTGACCGAAAAGACTACATTTCTGATTCAGCATGGAACAGGTTTTTGGACGCTTCCAAGAATTTTTCAACGCCCAATATATTCATCGATTTGCGCACAATTAAGAAGAATTTCCTGCAGCTAAAGGATTTGTTCCCCTATGCATACATTTACTATGCCGTAAAGTCAAACCCAGGGGTTCCGGTCATAAAGCTGCTCAGGGACCTGGGTTCAAATTTTGACATTGCATCCCGCTACGAGCTGGACATGGTTCTGGACTTGGGTGTTTCCCCGGACAAGCTTTCCTACGGCAACACGATTAAAAAGGCCGCGGACATAAAGTACTTCTACGAAAAGGGCGTGCGCATGTTTGCCACGGACTCTAAGGAAGACCTTAAGAACATTGCCCGCGAGGCACCGGGTTCCCGCATATATGTTAGAATCCTCGTGGAAAACGCATCTTCTGCGGACTGGCCTTTAAGCCGCAAATTTGGCTGCCACCCGGACATGGCCTACGACCTTCTTGTTCTTGCACGCGACCTTGGCCTTACCCCCTACGGAATAAGCTTCCACCCTGGAAGCCAGCAGAGGGACATTGGTTCATGGAACGATGCCATTGCAAAGACCAAGTACCTCTTTGAATCCCTTGAAGACGAGGAAAACATTAAGCTTAGCATGATAAACATGGGCGGCGGATTCCCGGCACACTACATTCAGCCTACAAACGAGCTTAAGGACTACGCATCGGAAATTTACCGCTACCTGCACGACGACTTTGGCGAAGACATTCCTGGCATCATTCTTGAACCGGGGCGCTCCCTTGTTGGTGACAGCGGCATTCTTACTTCCGAAGTTGTGCTTATCTCCCGCAAGAACAATACTGCCCTGCACAGGTGGGTTTACTTGGACACTGGCAAATTCAACGGCCTTATAGAAACGCTTGACGAGTCAATCAAGTACCCGGTGATTACGGAAAAAGACGGAGGAAGGGAAGGAGAAGTGATTCTTGCCGGCCCTACCTGCGACAGTGCGGACATTATGTACGAAGACACAAAGTACCGCCTGCCTGTTGACCTTAAGATTGGAGACAAGGTTTACTGGCTTTCTACAGGGGCATACACTTCAACTTATGCAAGCGTAGAATTCAACGGATTCCCGCCAATCCAGGCCTACTACATTACAGAAGAAGGCGTAATGGACCGCAACGGAAACCCGGCTGAACCCCGATAACATTCATAGATTCCGAAACCACATTCGTAGCAAGTGCGTGCGA
>DFJV01000116.1:10895-11929 GCA_002373205.1 Treponema sp. UBA3662 | reverse complement strand
TGCTTAAGCATTCGGAGGACATGACGCGGGAAGAGCTTATGCAGACGGCGGAGGCTGTTCTTGCTGTGCAAAAAACTGTTCAGTAGGTGTTTTTTAATTTTTTTCTGATTTTTCTGGACCGCATTTTGTATGCTAACCCGCTTTCCAGGGTTGCGCTTTCGCTCCATTGCTGCTGGGTTCGCCCCTTCGACTATGCTCAGGGAGCGCACCCAACAGCAACGGCTGCGCCGCCCTTCCAATCGGGGGTAGGTTTTGTTTTGTTAGAGGGAAGTTGTCTTTGCAAAGGTTTGCTAGAAGTCGTCCTGAATGTAAATCATTACGTCTTCGCGGGCATCGATGCGGGGGCTAAAGTTTAGCGTAACGGTGTCGCTTGTTGCTTTTCCGATTGAATGTATTACAAAGCCGTGGGGGCGGATGTCCGGGGACCTGCCATTTTCAACAATATATGGGCATGAATCGTTCTGGAACAAGTCGATTGCGGTCATGCTTCCTTCTGCGTCCTTGTTGAGTGTGGGAAGTCCGTTTTCTTCTGCAAAGGGGCTTCTAAAAATGCAGGCCTGTATGAAGAGCTTGTAAACCTGCCGCCTTGAATATTTTCTTCCTGTGTTTGCATAAATTGAATAAAGCACGGATTCCATGTTTGCGCGGGAATGATCTTTGCTCATTGTACTCACAAACTGGGGGCCACCGAATTCCCTTGCAAGCCAGGCTCCGAAGGTGTATGAGTTTGCGTATGAACTGATGGTATAATCATTGTCTTCGCGGAATTCGTCTATTCCGGAAAGGTAGTAGCTGTTTTTAAAGTCAGAGATTCTTAGTGTTTGCGGGGCGGAGTTGCCTGTTCCTAGCTGCTCTGCCATTAGGTCTTCGCAAAGCATGGAAAGCATTTCGTTGTACCAAGTGTCGCTTTCTATTCCGTAGATTGTCTTTTGCCCAAAGTGTATCATGTGCTGGAATTCGTGGAAGAGTGTGGTGATGGCAAGGTCGCTTACAGTGGAGCTTGGGTTTGCGTAGCCGTTGCCGTTGTTGCAGAA
>DFJV01000116.1:0-10798 GCA_002373205.1 Treponema sp. UBA3662 | reverse complement strand
GCATCCAGGTAGAAATATTTTCCTTTGTTGGAATAGGCCCTTGCGTCGCGGTAATTGCCATTCTTAAAGTAATCTTTTGCCCCAAAGAAATATCCTGCCACGCCAGATTCGTTTTCTTGTTGGCCATGGTCGTTTGCAATGTCGTAGATTACTATGTTAACAAGGGAGCCAGTGTCCTCAATTTTATAAGCTTCGGTCGGGCTTGAATGGCAGCTTGCATCAAAGAGGAAGTCGTATTCTTCTCCAAAGATTTCGCGTTCGTAGTAGTAGTGGGCTGCAAATTTGTCTGCCACGTCTTGGGCAAGGTCATAATTGACGGTTGTTCCTGCACATTCATTTCCCAAGGATTCATTTACAACCCAGACAAGAACTACAGGTATTTGCTGGTTGTAGTAGCCTACTGCGCACAATGTTGCGTCTTTTGCCGCGTAGCTGTTCATGTCGTTTGAAACGTCAACATAGATTCTTCTTGTGGTGATGCCCGGGGTGTAGTCTTCCAAGACACTGTTATTGTCGTAGATTGTGTTGCAGTCGTGGTTGTAGGCGGCACTTCTTGCTGCTGAGCGGCCTATCCTGCTGAACCCTGCAAGGACTGTTTTTCTTAGGGACTGGGGTTCTTTAAAGGCTTTTGTGTGCATGGCCGGGTTTTGTGTCTGCTTTTGTCTTTGTCTGCTTGCAGCCTGCATTGCCTGTGCTATGGAAAGGGCACTTCTTCCTGAGCTTTGTCCTGCAAAGGTTAGGATTGGGGCTTCTTCTATTCCGCTTGTGCTTGTTATGAAGCGGGTGCTGTTGTAGTGGATGGGGCTTCCGTTATAGGGATGGGCGTTGTTGTAGTTTACGTAGAGCAGCTTTTTCCCATAAACGCCTGTAAGGGTGATTGATGTTCTGTTTCCTAGGTTTTTGCAGTATTCACTGTCTTCCAGGTCTGCCCCGTCGTTTGTGTTGTATTCGTCTTCTTCTGCTTCTGATGCTCCTCCGCAAGATGTAAATGCCAAGGGGAATGTGAATCCAATGGCAAGTGTGGCTGCAAAAATGTGGGGAAGTTTTTTCCTTAGAATCTTGTTCAATTGTTTTACTGCTCCTTGTGCTGTGCAGAAGGCTGACGATGATGTCTATAGATTACCTTAGTTTTGAGAATATTACAACTGCTTGCTGACAGTGTGTAGTATTTTCAAGGGAGTTCCCTTGGACCCCAAACCTTGGAGGGGGAAAACCAGCTCGGAGTCCGAACTGTGCCCGCGCAGGTGCAAAGCACTGCTTTTTCCCCCTCCAAACCATCTTCGACGGTACGCACTTGCTACCGTCTCATCCCTGGGCACGGCTTAGGGCCATATCGCTCAACGTTTCGCGATATGCCTAAGAACCCGGTTTCCTTTTTTGACGAATATCTTAATTTGCAAACAATTTTTACGAATTTGAATTTATTCAGAAAAAAGACTTTAATTTTTTGAGGCCTGATATGGACAAAATCGCTTACGAATGACACTGCCTGCTTGTTAACAGTGTGTAGTATTTTTAACTCTTTCTTGCCAAGGAATAACGAGCCATGGATGGCGACTTAGCAACATGCAGAAGCCATCAGCTTCTGCAATCCTCAAAAATCCACGGAGGGATTTTTTGAGGCGACCTACGCCCGATTGGAAGGGTTGCGAAGCAAGACCGCCGGATGGCGGGCCGGAGCGATAGCATAGCCCTGGAAAGCGGGTGGCGCAAAGCGGTATTCGGTCGAATTAGCCAAGGAATGATATGGTAGAGCTAATAAACGTATCGTCCAGAGAAGTACTTAAATAGATGCCAATAATAGATGCCGAATCACACATTCGTAGCAAGTGCGTGCGAATGTGGCATGACTGGTTTTAGGGGCATGGCAGGTTCCAGAGGCAATGTAAATGGATGCCAAAAACAGATGCCGAATCAAGTTCGGCATGACAGGACCGAGAGGCATGACTGTTTCTAGAGGCATGACGGTTTGTTAATGGGTAAGAATGTAGTACTTAAAGTCGCGCTCGTTAAGCGGCTTTGAATAGTAGTAGCCCTGGGCCACGTTGCAGCCTACGCTACGCAGAAGCTCCACGTGCTTTTCCGTTTCTACGCCCTCGCAAACCGTAAGCTTTCCAAGGTTGTGCACCATTTTTATCATGGAAGTAAGGACTATGCGGCTTGCCTGGGAATATTCCGCGTGGTGCAAAAAGCGCTGGTCAAACTTGATTATGTCCACAGGAATCTCGGACAGCATGTTGAGCGAAGATGAACCTGAGCCAAAGTCGTCCATGCTAACCTTAAAGTCTTCGCGGTGCAGGCGTTCAATGAAGTCTTTTATAAAGTCGTCGTTTGCACCCGCAAAGCGTTCTTCTATTTCAAGCTCTATGTAGCGCTTGGGAATGCCGTACTTTTTTACAAGTGAGTTAAGGTTTTCTATGAAGGCCTTTAGGTTGTAGTTAAGGCGGGAAATGTTCAGCGAAACCGGAACCAGAGGCACGTTTTCTGACATAAGGCGGTTCATGTACTTGAATACGGTTTCGTAGACGTAGTTGTCCAGCTTGCCCACAAGTCCGTTCTTTTCCAGTACGGGAATAAAGCGGTCCGGCGGTACAAGTCCGTCCTTGCTCTTCCAGCGTACAAGGGCTTCCGCTCCGCAGATTGTCTGCTTGTCCAGGCAGGTCTTGGGCTGGTAGTAGACCATGAATTCCTCGTTCTTGAGGGCTTCTTCTATGTTGTTTTCTATAAATTCCTCGTTTTCCCTCTGGGCCTTAAGCTGCTCGTTGTAGACGGAGAAGTTTTCCACCATGCTGTCGTGGTTGCTCTTTCTTGCGTAACCGGCGCGGCTTATAAGGATCTTTAGCGATTCGCTTCCGTCGCTTACGGCGTTTCCGCTCTTTATTACAAGGTGGATGTTTTCGCTCTTTCCAATCATGTCCTGCATGAGGGAAATTTCGCTTTCCATGTTGTTAAGGCAGCTGGATTCCTTGTCCTGAATCCTCTGGAAGATGTAGAAGTTGTCCGCATAGCCTCGGCCCAGCACAGTGTCTTTGTGCTTTCCGTAGCACTGCATTATCTGCTTTGCAATGGAAATAAGGATTTTGTCCCCTTTTTCCGTACCGTAGATGCGGTTTATAAAAGAAAAGTCGCGTACGTTAAGTTCCGTAAGCAGGAAGTTGCCCTTTTTGTAGCGCAGCATCTTGCCCGTTGCCTTTTCAAAGCCATTGAGCGAATGGATTTTGGTAAGGTCGTCGTATTCCATTTTGTGGCGCAGCTTCTTAATATGGTAGATTACCACAAAAAGCACGCAGATTACAAAGAGGATTAGTATTCCTGAAAGGGAAGAAACCATTATGCTCCTGTTCCTCTGTCTGGAAAGCAAATCCCTTGCGTACAAGGCCTGCTGCTCCGAAAGCTTGTTGTAGTAGTTATAGGGGAACTGGGCAAATGCCCTGTTGAGTATGCTTATCATAACGTCCGGGCGGTCAAGCGAGACGTAGATGCACATTGGAACGTCGTAAACCGCCTTCTGCTGCTTTTGAAGAGACTTGAACCTTCCCAGCTTAAAGAGGTGGTCAAGGTATGTGTGGTTGATTATGGCAGCGTTGCATTTTCCGGTGGCAATGGCCCTAAGGCATTCCTCCACGCTTTTCATTGGTTTTGCGTCAAAGGAAATGAACCGTTCGCGGAAGAAGGGCACTATGTTCATCATGTCCAGGGGAATTGCAATTGATTCCGTAGTTTCCACCCCCTGCTTCCTCTGCAAGGAAGTGGTGAATTCCTCTATTGTGTGACCGGGTGCGCATATAAGAACCGCATTTACGCTGTAGAATGCATTTGTGCAGCGCAAGCCCATGCCGCCTTTTTTGCTGTCAGAAGTTACCGGCTGCGGAATTTCCGAAATTCCTGGTAAGAATTCAGTGTTGTCCGGCCTTTTTACGGAGTCAACCACAAAATCCATGCCGGAAATAGAAGAAACCTTCTTCCAGAATTCGTTCTTTACGTTAAGAAGTTCCGTAAGGTCGTCGCCAATGTTTGTTTCCAGAACGTGAACCGGCGAATGATCCTTTATGTAGGCAATTTCCTGCTCAGAGGGGTTCCCCAGGTAGAAAGCCTGGCCCCTGTTTGGACCCGCCATCATTGTTGCAAAGCGCAGCGGATCTTCCCTTAGGATTTCCGAAACACCCTTGTCCAAGGCCTGAATTATGCCCTTGTCCCTGCTGGCAAAGAAAACCCTGTATTCCCCAAGCTTTTGGATGATTTTCTGCTCTTCAACAGGGAATGAAAGGGTTTGCGTGCAGGCCTCTATGCCGTTCTTGATGAATTCTTCTTCTATATAACGTCCCAGCGGCAAAAGCACAACCCTTAGGTTTAGGCCGTTTCTTGCGGAAAATTCCTCCAGAAGCTTCTGCTGGAAGGGTGAATCCGGGCTTGCACTTGCCGTTGCGCCTGCCATTCTTTTAAGGTTGGCATTGTTAAAGTCGCTTTCCTTGTAGCTTTCCACAAGGATTATGTGCTTGGTAACAGAGGGATTGCTGCTGTAGAAAATCTTTGCGGGGGAATCCTGCTCGGTTACGTCAAAAATAAGGTCAAGCTTGCCTTCGTTTAAGAGCCTAAGGGCTGTTTCGTTTGCTTCCGCGGCTGAATCTGCATAGCCCAAGTCCACATATTCATACTGCCAGTCGCACCTTTGGGCAAGCAGGCTAAGGTAGTCCGAATAGTACATCCTTAGTGAACGGGGCGGGTCATTTGACAAAAATTTATAGGTTTCCAGCGATGGAACTCGTATTGTTCTTGCAGATACGGTTGCAGAAGAGAAAATTGTTAAGCCTAGAACAAGGCACCTGGCAAAAGCCTTTAGCGCAAAAGAAAACTGTTTCACTGTAAAAAAATCACTTTTATTAATATATCTCTATTGTAATGCGGAATTAACATTTGGAAAAGTAGAATTTTAGAAATTTTTGTCAAATATCAACGATTTTTTTCATTTTACCCACTTTTGGGACTTCGTTTGGGCGCATTTTTGCATTCGCAAAAACCGGGCTTTCCGCCGTTCCGCGTCTTACGCGCTCCATTCCCGGTGGTTTTCTCCCAAATCCTTCTGCCCTGCAAGCAAAGTCTTTTTAACCATCAAAAAAAACGCTTAGCCCATATCCCCCGGGAACGCCTCCGGCGCGGCTACAATCCCTTGCGCGTATTTTTCACACAAATTGCCAGACTGCCCCCTCCAATCCCCACCGTCACCCAAACTTTGCCGTCACCCCAAGCTTTGCCGTCACCCCAAATTTTGCCGTCCCCTCAAACTTTGCCGTCACCCCAAACTTAGCCGTCATCCCGAACTTGATTCGGGATCTGTATAAGATAGCACCTATTCTACGACTTTGCATCCTTCATATTTTTCTTTATTTGCATACCTTGCAGAAGGTAAGTGCAACATACAGGAAATACAATGTAGCAAAACAGTGTGCGGAAGCACTGGAATGTAGGCTGAAAACTCGCATGTCTTGAGACTTCGTTGTGGGGACGGAGCAAAACGCACCCAGTAGCGTGGCTTGAATAAAAATCCCTCCTTATGTAAAGCATCCGGGAATCAGTTTTCGGATATATTACACGCCATTGCTATGGTGTATGGGTGCAGCGGAAGGCAAGTGCTGTTGCCTGAAAAATGTGCGGGGAAGAGGGCGTGATGAAACGGTAGCAAGTGCGTGCCGTTGAAGGATTGGCATGACGCGACTTTGCATCTTCATATTTTTTTTCTTTATTTTCATACCTTGCAGAAGGTAAGTGCAACATACAGGAAATACAATGTAGCAAAACAGTGTGCGGAAGCACTGGAATATAGGCTGAAAACTCGGCAAAAAAGCATTTGCGCGGTGCGAGCGCAGCAGTGTAGGTTGCAGAAAAATACTTCTTTATGCAAAGCAGCCGGAAATCAGGTTGGGGTGCAGCGGAAGGCAAATCCGTATGAAAACACGCATTGGAGCGGAACGTACTCGGCAGCATAGCTTGCATAAAAATCCTTCCTTATGCAAAGCAGCCGGGAATCAGCTTTGGGGCGTAACGGGAAGGAAAATCTGGATGAAAATCCATTTGCGCGGAACGACCTGGCAGTGTAGGTTGCAGAAAAATACTTCTTTATGCAAAGCAGCCGGGAATCAGGTTTGGGGGTAGCGGAAGGGAAATCCGGCTGAAAACTCGCATTGGAGCGGAACGAGCGTAGCGAGTTTAATTTCCTATTCTACGACTTTGCATCTTCATATTTTTTCTTTATTTGCATACCTTGCAGAAGGTAAGTGCAACTAACATAGAATGTAATGTAGCAAAACAGTGTGCGGAAGCACTGGAATGTAGGCTGAAAACTCGCATGTCTTGAGACTTCGTTGTGGGGACGGAGCAAAACGCACCCAGTAGCGTGGCTTGAATAAAAATTCCTCCTTATGTAAAGCATCCGGGAATCAGTTTTCGGATATATTACACGCCATTGCTATGGTGTATGGGTGCAGCGGAAGGCAAGTGCTGTTGCACAAAAAAATGTGCGGGGAAGAGGGCGTGAAGGGTGGATTGTCATGACGCGACTTTGCATCCTGCTTTTGCCCTAAAAGCCCGCAGGGCGTTTGACGGCAATTGGAGCGTCAGGACAAGCCACTCTGGTAGCCCTCTTCCCCGCACTGTTAGCAGTCAAATTGAATCTGTTGATTTTAGTTCAGACGGATTTGCCTGGGAGCGGAACCCAAAACTGATTCCCATGTTGCGCCCTTGACTAAGCTCCCGCAATGTTTATAATATATTCCACGAAGGGACGTTGAAGTTTATTATTTCGCGTCTCTTTTTGTTTTTAAATAACGGAGGATAAAAAATGAAAAAGATTTTTGGAACGTTACTTTCTTCCTGTGCTCTAGTGGCTTTTGCCCTGGCTCTTGCCCTTGCCTTAACCTCTTGCAGCAAGAGCAAAAAAGTGGTTTCTGGCGGACTTACAATAGAAGAAGGAACCCTTAAAATTGGAATGGAAGTTGGATACCCGCCATTTGAATACTTTGACGCAGACGGAACCACCCCAATCGGGTTCGACGTGCAGCTTGGCGCAGAAATTGCCCGCCGCCTTGGCCTTAAGGTTGAATACGTAGACACAGCCTGGGACGGAATCTTTGCAGGCCTGGACACAAAGCGCTACGACTTAATCATGTCCGCAATGACCATTACAGAAGACCGCCTTGCAAACTACAACTTTTCAAAGTCATACATCGGCAACGCACAGGCCATAATCGTCCGCAAGGATTCAGACAAGGGAATCAACACCCCTGCCGACCTTGAAGGGCTAAAGGTAGGTTTCCAGGCCGAAACAACAAGCGACTTCTACATGCGCAGCCTCCGCGACAAGACAGGGCTCAACTTTATTTCTGAAGGCTACGACAAGGTTATGAATGCCTACGACGACCTTAAATTCAAAAGAATAGACGCCGTATGCTCAGATTCCCTCGTTGCGGTAAAATACCTTAGCGAAGACAACTGCGAGTTCAAAAAGGTTTGGGAAGGCGTTGCAGAGGAATTCTTTGGCGTGTGCATAAGCAAGAAGAACCCTGAGCTTTTGGAAAAGGTTAACAAGGCCTTGGACGACATGATTGCAGACGGTACCCTTTCAAAGATTTACATCGATATTTTTGGCGGGGATTTGCTTTACACAATAAAAGATTCTCCATATAATAAGTAGACTATGAATGCATTAAAGAAAATACTGGGCTGGATGCCTCAGCTTTTGGCCGGTGCCAGGATTACAATTCTTCTTACTCTGTGCGCGGTTTGTGCCGGCATCTTGCTGGGTATTTTTATTGCGCTTGGAAAAATGTCTAAGCGCAAGTGGGTGCGCAGCATCTGTTCTGCATACACCTTCTTTTTCCGCGGTACCCCCCTTCTTATGCAGCTTTATTTTGTCTACTACGGTCTGCCGGAAATAAGCCGCTCCCTTACCATAAACAACCAGTTTTTGGCTGCCTTTATAGCATATTCGCTTAACAGCGCGGCCTACTGCTCAGAAATCATCCGTGCAGCAATCCAGTCAATAGACAAGGGGCAGAGCGAGGCTGCAGAAGTTCTTGGAATGAACTACTTCCAGACCATGCGCCTTGTAATTCTTCCCCAGTCAATAAAGAGGCTTGTTCCCCCGATAGGAAATGAATTCATCATGCTGCTAAAGGACGCATCCCTTGTTAGCCTTATTGCCCTTGCGGACATTACAAAGGTAACGAGAAGCATTCAGTCTTCAACAACGTCGTCTTTGGTCTACATTCCCGCAATGATTTTGTACCTTGTTATTACGGCTGTGTTTACCCTCTTCTTCCGCCGCCTGGAAAAAAGGCATTCGGTTTACGAATGATGGTTGTTGGAAAGGGACGGTAGCGAGGAGCTTTTATGTCAGAAGAAATGTCAGGCGCAACAAGCGTTCAGTATATGATAAAAACGGAAAACGTCAGCAACAGCTTTGGCCAGCTAAAGGTTCTGCACGACGTTTCCCTAACCGTAAAGCCTAGTGAAGTTGTATGCATCATAGGTCCGAGTGGGGCAGGAAAGTCAACCTTTTTGCGCGCCATAAACCACCTTGAGCATATAGATGACGGGAAGGTTTTTATTGCGGGGCAGCAGATTGCCGGCTGTGAAAACGGAAGTGCAAAATTCCGCATTTCTGCAAAGGAGCGCAGGAAGATTCTGCTTAGCGTAGGAATGGTTTTCCAAAAGTTCAACCTTTTTCCCCACAAGACTGCCCTTGAAAATACAATGGTAGCACCAATGAGTGTTCTTAAGAAGTCAAAGGAAGAGGCAAAGGCTAAGGGTATAGAGCTCTTGAACCGCGTTGGCCTTGGGGACAAGATAAATTCTTACCCGGCAAAGCTTTCCGGCGGACAGCAGCAGCGTGTTGCAATTGCCAGAGCCCTTGCCATGGATCCAAAAATCATGCTCTTTGATGAACCTACATCTGCCCTTGACCCGGAGCTTGTTGGCGAAGTTCTTGGCGTAATGAAGCAGCTTGCCAAGGACGGCATGACCATGGTTGTTGTAACTCACGAGATGGGATTTGCCCGCGAGGTTGCAGACCGCGTAGTCTTTATGGAAAACGGCCGCATTGTGGAGGAAGGCACTCCGGATCAGATTTTTAACGCTCCCCAAAATGACCGCCTAAAGAAATTCCTTGGTGCGGTTCTTGAGCAGTAGTTTGGACAATAGCCGGGAATGTAAATGGGCAAGGTTAGCCTTGTGCAAAAATCAGAGCTTATTTTCTCCAACAAAAGCCTCTGGCTTTTAATATGGCCCCTGCTGGTGGAGCAGCTTTTGCAGATTACGCTTGGAATGGCGGACGTTGCAATGGTTTCTTCCATTGGCGAGGCGGCTGTGGGCGGGGTTTCCCTTGTAGACCAGATTAACATTCTTTTGACCCAGGTTTTTGCAGCCCTTGCGACTGGCGGTGCCGTAGTGTGTTCCCAGTACATAGGTGCAAAAAGAAAGGACATGGCAAATGAAAGCGCAAGGCAGCTTTTGTATACCGTAACAATCATTTCCCTCCTTCTGCTTGTGTTGGGTCTTGTCTTTTACAGGCAGATTCTTTCGCTAGTCTTTGGAAAAATAGAAGCGGACGTAATGCAAAGCAGCAGGATTTATTTTTTGATTACCCTCTTTGCGCTTCCAGGCATTGCCCTTTACAGCGCGGCGGCAGCTCTTTTTAGGGCACAGGGAAATTCCCGGGTAAGCATGGCAATTGCCCTTCTTGTAAACGTTCTGAACATTGGCGGAAATGCGATAATGATTTACGGCTTAAAGTGCGGGGTGGAAGGTGTTGCTGTACCCACGCTTGTTTCAAGGACGGCCGCCGCTTTTGTTCTTCTTGCAAGGCTATACCGTGCAAAGCCAAGCAAAGAAAATGGCTCTGCTGCATTCCTTTCTATAAGGGGAATATCCCGCCTGCACATTGAGTGGTCTATCGTTGCAAAGATTCTAAAAATTGGCATTCCCAACGGAATAGAAAATTCAGCCTTCCAGATTGGAAAAATCCTTGTGCTTTCACTCATTGCAACTTTTGGAACGGGTGCAATAGCCGCAAACGCTTCTGCAAACACCCTTGCAGCCCTTGAAGTTTTGCCTGGTGCCGCTGCAGGACTTGCCCTTTTGACGGTTGTTGGACAGTGCATTGGGGCTGGAAAAAAAGACCAGGCCGTTTACTACACAAAGAAAATCATGCTCTTTACCTACGCAGGGTTTTGGGCACTAAACATACCCTTCCTCTTGTTTTCTAAACAGATACTGGGACTTTATTCGATGAGCGAAGAAACAACAATGCTTGCCTGGTACATGACCCTTGCCCACGGCATCTTTGGCATGCTTATCTGGCCCTTGTCCTTTACCCTGCCCAATAGCCTTAGGGCCGCAGGAGATGCCGCCTTTACCATGGTAGTTTCTTTTGTTAGCATGTGGACAATCCGGGTTGGCATGAGCTACGTCTTTAAGTACACGCAGATATTCGGTCTTGTTGGCTTTATGAACTGGCCGCTTTCTTTCTGCTCACTGGGAGTTTGGTTTGCCATGATTTTGGACTGGGTCTTGCGCTCCTTCGTTTTTGTGGTGCGCTTTGCAAATGGCTCTTGGAAAAACAAGCGGGTGGTGTAAAAGCGCGGAAATCAGTTTGGGGCTCCACTACCTGTCACGCTCCGCACTAATAGATATTCCTCTTCCTTGCCAAGCAATATTAAGCCACGGAGGGATTTTTTGAATGCACGTACGCCGCCATGGAGCCCTGGGAACAAAATCCCATCCGTGGTATTTTGTTCCCGTAAGT
>DFJV01000021.1 GCA_002373205.1 Treponema sp. UBA3662 | reverse complement strand
GCCTATAAAAAAATTCGATCTTATGTCGGAGTTGAAGAGGAAATCCTTTGTATAGTCTGAACTATGAGATAAACCATAAAAAAAGTCCTTAACCTTAGAAAGAAAACTTTTTTTCATCCTTCCTCCAGAAGCAAATTAAGACGCACTAACATGACAAAGTTCTCACTGCCATGTCCTTCTATTATAACCTACTTTCTGGAAAATGCAATTTTTTCAAAATATTTTTAATTTGCCAGGCAGCCGCCCCGTCACCCTGAGCTTGACTCAGGGTCTGTATTAGTTACGGTGCCGTCTTTTACAGATCCCGAAACAAGTTCGGGATGACGGCGTTTTTTGCCCGGGATGACAGGAGGGTAACTTTTACACGCCCTTCGACAGGCCGCTTGAAGCTACGCTGCGAGTTCTGGGACCACCTTCGACAAGCCGCTCGGAACTGCTATGAGAGTTCAGAAACCGTCATGCCGTCACCCTGAGCTTGACTCAGGGTTTGTGTAAGTTGCGGTGCCGTCTTTTACAGATCCCGAATCCAGTTCGGGATGACGGCATTTTTTGCCCGGGATGACGGCTTTTTTACCTAAGATGACTTACTATTTCTTCAGGTATTCAACAACAAGCTGGCCCATCTTCTTTGTGCCAACAAGCTTACCGGCTGCCTTTACCTGGTCGCGGGAAGAGCCTGCTATGTCGCCTGTTCTCCAACCGTCTGTAAGCACGCGGTCAACTGCGTCTTCGATTGCCTTAGCTTCTGCTTCGAGGCCAAAGCTGTAGCGGAGGAGCATTGCTGCGCTAAGAATTGTAGCGAGCGGGTTTGCCAAGTCCTTGCCTGCAATGTCCGGGGCAGAACCGTGGATTGGTTCATAAAGGCCTGGGCCACCTGCGCCAAGAGATGCAGATGCAAGCATTCCGATTGAACCTGTAACCTGGGAAGCTTCGTCCGTCAAAATATCACCGAACATGTTGCTTGTTGCAATTACGTCAAACTGGCGGGGGTTGCGCACAAGCTGCATGGCGGCATTGTCTATGTACATAAAGTCAAGGGTTACGTCCTTGTAGTCTGCGTGTACAGTCTCTGCTACCTTTCTCCAAAGGCGGCTTGAGTTAAGAATGTTTGCCTTGTCAATTACAGTAAGGTGCTTCTGCCTCTTCTGGGCAAATTCAAAGCCCATGCGGACGATTCTTTCAATTTCTTCCCATGAGTACTTCTCTGTGTCCCATGCGCTCTTTCCGTCGGGGGCTGTTCCGCGGTCGCCAAAGTAGATACCGCCTGTAAGCTCGCGGATAACCAAAATGTCAAGGCCAGCGCCAACAATTTCGTCTTTGAGTGGGCATGCGTCTTTAAGCTGCTTCCACATGACTGCCGGGCGAAGGTTTGCAAATACCTTCATTCCGCCGCGAAGGCCAAGCAAAGCCTTTTCCGGGCGGATTTCAGGGGCAACGTCGTCCCACTTTGGACCACCAACGGCACCAAGCAAAACTGCATCGCTCTTAAGACAAATGTCCAACTGATCCAGGGGAAGTGGCTTACCCCACTTGTCTATGGCGGCACCACCAGCTATTACGTTGGTATAGTTAAACTTGTGGCCAAATTTTTCGGCGACAGCATTCAAAACATTAACGCCTTCTGCAACAACGTCAGGACCAATTCCGTCTCCAGGAATCAAAGCAATATTCTTTTCCATAAAAAACCTCATTTTTCCAAAGGCCTTTAGTGGTACTAAAGCACCTTTAGTATTTTTTTTCCTTCAAACTATAGCACTTTTCCGCTTAATAGTGAATAGGTAGATTTTAAACAATATGGAAATCAGTTTTGTGTTCCGTTCCAATGCGCGTTTTCAGCCTCCATTACATTGCTTCCGCACATTGTTTTGCTACATTGCATTCCTTGTTTGTTGCACTTACCTTCTGCAACTGATGGAAGAAGGGAAAGAATGCAGCGGAGCAGGCGGGGCAGGGATTGGAGCACCGCGCAAAGCGCGTTCCGGAGGGAGGAGCAAGGCGACGAGTGGAGGAATGGAGCGAAGCGGAAGTGCGCAAAGCCCACACACGGGGCACACCTGGCAGCAAAAAAATGGGGCAGATGACCATGCAAGTGCCCCCAAAAAAAGAAAAAAATTTAACTCACTTAGAAACACTGCCTTACAATCCAGCGCACACGCAGGGTGTTTACGATGTTGCGGAGGAATTCGTCCAGGAGGACTGCAAGGAAAACGCCAAGGATTCCCCAGCCGAATACTTTTACAAAAAGGAGCGCCATTGAAATGACGAATATGGTTCCTGCAATCTGGGTCATGAACATCCAGAAGGGGTCTCCGTAGCCACGGATTGAGTTTCCCGCGATGATATTGCCGCTCTTGGAAAAGAGGTTCAGGCACATAAGCAGCATGTAAAGTCCGCACGTAGATATAATCAGCTGATCCTTGGTGAATATGCTGATGATTGGGCCGGGTATAACAAGGCAGAAGACAAGCATTACCGCGGAACAGGCAAAACTGATTAAAAGCGCATTCTTAAAAACGCCGCTGAATTTGCGCACGTCCTGGGCACCGGTTGCCTCACCTGTTAAAGTCATTGTTGCGTTGCCGATTGCACCGATTACGACGACGACAAGAAGCTCAACGCCAAAGACCATTGAATAAATTCCGGCTGCAACTTCGCTTATGGAATTCAAAATTACGACAAGGGCAAGGTTGCCGCTGTTCCATAGCAGGTCTTCCAGCGCGGTGTTTATGCCAAGCTTTACAGAGCGGGCAAAGGGGGTAAGGGGCGCCTTTATTACGGCAGATAGCCTTGGCCTTGTAAAGAGCTTCTTGCTTGAGACGAATATGATGGAAGCAATAATAACGCCTACGTATTCGGAAATTGTGGTTGCAAGGGCAGCTCCCCGTATTCCCATTGCGGGAAAGCCCAACTTGCCAAAAATCATAATCCAGTCCAGGAGCACGTTCAAAAGAGAGCGCACAAGTCCGAACCATACAAGGGGCTTTGTGTAGTTGGAAGTCTGCATGATTACCATGGTGGAAGCTTCAATTCCAATCACAAGGAAAATGGGCATAAAAAAATGCAGGTAGTCCATGCACATGGGAAGGACTGTTGCGGAAGCCCCCATCTTTGTAAAGACAAGCCTTCCGAAAATCAGCCAGAATAAAAAGAGCAGGACAGAAAGTGCATTGGTCCACTTTACAAGGGAAGAGGAATAGTTTTCACATTCATCCATCTGCTTGGCGCCAACCTTTTGGCTTATTATGATTGAAGAGCCTACCGTAAGAGAAAAGCAGCATGAAATAGTAGTCCATATAGCGGAATTTACGTTGCCCAGGGCGCTCATGTAGAGGGGATCAACATGCCCCAGAAAAGCCCTGTCCGTGAGCATCTGAACCTGGTTGATGATGTTGCCCAGGACAATGGGAACTGCGATTTTTAAAAGCGGATGCATATAGTTGTTTTTCATAGTTTATAGAGAGTATCTGTTTGCAATTTTATTGTCAATCAAGGGCAGCTTTAATGCAAGGGGGTACACAGGAAAACAAATTAAAGGACAGTCAAAAGTAATTGTGTATCAAGGATAATCCAAATGCGGAAGCACTTCCATTCCCGGCTGAAAATGCGTCAAAAAAGCCGAGCGCGGATACAAGGTATCTGACTCGCTACGCTCGCTCCGCGCAAATGCTTTTTTGCCGCCTTTTCAACCTCCATTCCAGTGCTTCCGCACATTGGTTTACTACATTGCATTTCCTGTTTGTGCACTTACCTTCTGCAACTACTAGGGGAACTGAGCAAAAGGCCAGTGGTAAGGGGGAGCGGACCGGCCGCAAGGCGCAGTAAAAGAAAAAAGCCCGCTCCAAAAAAATAGAAAGAAAAATCTAAATCTTAAAGCCCAAAAGGCTTGCAATGGAACTTGCAAGGATTACAGCAATAAAGACTGGGGCTACAAACTTTATTACAAAGTTGTAAAGCTTTTTCATCTTGAATGAAGAAGAGCCTTCCACTTCCTCTGCAATCTTTGCAAGGCCAATTCTGCGCACAACAAGATAGAAAATCAGGAGGGCGGCCAAAGGCATCATGATTGAATTTGTAAGGAAGTCAAAGAAGTCAAGGATGTCCATGCCGAATATCTTTACAAAGCTAAGGCTGCTGAATCCCAGTGAGGAAAGAGAGCCAAGGGCAAAGATAAAAAGAGTCATTACGATGCAGGCAAAGCCTCTCTTCCACTTGAGTACGTCGCACAGTGTTGAAACTGCACATTCCATAAGGGAAATTGCAGAAGTAAGGGCCGCAAAAAGAACAAGGACAAAGAAAAGAATACCAACAAGGCGGCCAGCATGCATTTGGGCAAAAACCTTTGGAATAGTAACGAACATAAGGGAAGGTCCTGCGTTCAAGGCCTTGGGGTCTCCGCCAGAGAATGCAAAGACGGCAGGAATTATCATAAGGCCTGCAAGGATAGCAACAAGTGAGTCAAAACCAATAACCTGCACAGTAGTCTTTTCTATGTCAACACTCTTTTTCATGTATGAGCCGTAAGTAATCAGGATGCCCATTGCTATGGAAAGCGAATAAAACATCTGTCCAAGGGCTGCTACTACAGTCATCCAGGAGAAGTTAGAAAAGTTGGGGATAAAGAAATACTTTACACCGGCAAGAGCGCCATTCCTTGTTACGGAGAAGCAAGCCACGATGAGGGCAAGGACTGCAAGGAGCGGCATCATCACTTTAGAAACCTTTTCAATACCGTTGTTTACGCCTGCAAGAATAACCGCAGACATAGCCAGAGCAAAAATCACAAAGAAGAGTTCCGTAGAAAATGGATTTCCTATAAAGGAGCCAAAAAATCCGTCCTGGGCCATAGCCTGGGTGCTACCCTTTATGTATTCAAAAAGGTATTTGCAGACCCAGCCGCCAATTACGGAATAATATGGAACAATCAGCATGGGAATTATTGCGTTAATCCATCCGCCTGCCTTAAGCAAGCCAGACTTTCCAAACCGGGAAAATGCTCCGACCGGGCTTTTTGAAGTCATACGGCCAATAGATGTTTCGCTGATAATCATTGCATAACCGAATGTTACGGCAAGAAGTACATAGATCAAGAGGAAGATTCCTCCGCCGTAGCGCGCCGCAAGATAGGGAAAGCGCCAGATGTTTCCAAGACCAACGGCAGACCCAGCCGCCGCAAGCACATAGCCCAAGTGTCCGGAAAATGTTCCTCGAGAGAGTTTCTTTTCTGTTGAATTCATAAGATTCCTCGCATAATGTTTTTAAGGTTCCATTATAAAACATATTTGGATGTTTGCAAAGAGCGGTAGAATAATCAATTGTAGAAGGCAAGTGCAAATGTAAACACGAAAGCACTTCCATTCCCGGCAGAAAACGCGTCAAAAAAGCCGAACGCGGATACAAGGTATCTGACTCGCTTCGCTCGCACCGCGCAAATGCTTTTTTGCCACTTTTTCCGCCTCCATTCCAGTGCTTTCTTAACACGTTTTCTTTTTACATTGCAATTCTTTAAAAACTGCGCTTGTCTTGTACAGAAAAAAAATCATTTGCCGCTCAAGACAAATTTGCTTTTTATTTCAAGGAATTCCTGGAGGCGTTCCATAAGCAAAAAAAGATTTGCGCGGTCTTCAAACTCCGGGCGTGTTTGGGGAAGAGGCTGTCCTTTCATTTTTTCGCGGATTTGGGAAAGTTCTTTTAAAAGGGACTGCACGTCATTGTCCTTGTGGTATTCAAGGGAAACTTTTTCCATAAAGTCTGCAAGAAGGGGCGCTGTGTGGGGAACGGCAGAAATCTCTTTTGCGCACTTGAACATTTCCTGAAGAACCTTAGTCTGAGCTTCCCTCATTGCTAAGTAGCGGCTGTCAAAGGTGTCTTTCTTTGAAAACTGGTTGTTAAAATTTTCTTCTGCCTGTTTCTTTGCAATAAAGATGCTCTGTCCAAGGCTTTCAAAACAAGAACCGTCATAGTCCAAAAGATTGGGATCAAGAATCCTCTGCGCCATGCGGTGAAGGACAAGCTTAATTTTGTCATCAGTCTTAGACTTTAATTCTTCTATATAATCCGTTTTTTTGTGAAGGAATATGTTCACCAAAATTCCAAAAGCCACACCAATTACAAAAAGAAGCACCTCGTTCAAAAGTTCAGAAGGTCCTGTCTTTCCCAATGATATAAAATGCGAAATTAAAACTGAATCCATAGCCATGGCAGAACCCCAGCCCCGCCACTGGCAAAGCAGAATAAAAATCGCAAGGTATATAAAAAAAACAGGAAGCGTAAAACCCAAAAGATTGAAGAGCGCAAGGGAAATGGCAAGAGCTACGGCAAAGGCTAGAAAGCGGGCAAGTGCCGTCCGCAAAGTTTCTTTCTTTGTTGGCTGAACAGAAAGAATTGCAACTATTCCAGCAGACACTGCAAAGTCAAGGCCAAGAGCCTGAGCCACAAGAATCGCAAGAACCGCCGCCGCAATAATCTTTACGCTCCTAAACAAAAGCCCTTTCATTCACCACTCCATCATTCAAAACAAAGGCTAAGCTAAACCTTCTTTTCTGCCAGGTTCACGAGCCACTTTTCTTTTTTAAGCCAGAAATGAGCAATCGCTATTTTGGGAATTTCAACAGACTTTATTATTGCGTACATCATTACAGGCCCAATGGAAGTATAGTTTGCCATAAAGAAAATTCCCGGCACTACAATAAAGATGTTCCCTATTCCGTCAACAAGCATTCCCATCATAGTGTCGCCACCTGCACGGCTAACCGCAAACTGTCCGTTTATGTATACCCACAGCGGCATGTAGATTGCCATAACAAGAACCATACTTGAACAGATTGACTGGGAAGAGGCACTTAGCTTGGAAAATACAACAGGAACAAGAAGCGTGCACACCAAGCCCACAAGTGTAAAGAAAATGCCAAAGATTATGGCTCCGTTCAAAAGCCAAACCTTTTCTTCCCTTGCTTTTTCAAGTTCACCTGAACCAAGGTCTTTTCCTATGAGTACGCCCGTAGCCGTACAGATTCCGCTAAAGGCAACAAAGAATAGGTTTGCAATCGCAAAGCTGGACGACATTCCGGAAACAACATCAGCTCCACCCCTTTTGTTGTAGAGGGCAGTTGTTATTGTCTCTGCCAAGGCCCAGACCATTTCCGACGTCATTATCATCCTTGCCTTGCTAAAGATTTTGCGGAAAAGCCCCAGGTTCACACGGAACAAATCAAGGAACTTTATTACAAAGGGAGGCCTCTTTCTTATCATGTAAAAAACAAAGACCAGCATTTCCACCACGCGGGCAATGACAGTTGCTATTGCAGCTCCCCTAACCTCCAGTCTGGGGAATCCAAGCGAGCCGTAAATAAGAAGCCAGTTAAAGAATGTGTTTATGAGAGTTGCAATTACAGAGATGACAAGAGGAACGCGGACTTCCCCTATCTCCCGCAAAGAAGAAGAAATCATCGTGGAGATAAGCCAGGGAATTCCCATAAAGCCCATAAGCCTCATGTATTTTACGCCTTCGTCAAGAATAAGCTCAGCCTGGGAATTTCCCCTTACCATAAAGCTCAGAACTCTTCTTGGAAAGCAGAAGCAGCATACAGAATAAACCGCAAGCACAAAGACGCTTGCCCAGAGCTTAAAGCAGAAGGTCTGCCTCATTCCCTCCTCGTCCTTAGCCCCGGAATACTGGGTCATAAAAATTCCGCCAGCCATGCAAATCGTGTTGGAAAAAACCATGAAGAGGAAGATAATCTGGCCGGTTATGTTAACGCCAGACATCTTTACATCCCCCAATCCAGAAACCATAAAGTTGTCTATAAGAGAAACCAGGTTCTGGATTAGAAGCTGGGCCATTACAGGAACAGCAATCTTGAGCGCCTTAGCGTAAAAGTCAACCGATGCAAAAGCCTGCGTTTTTTTTGAAATGAACTGCATACCTAGAATCTAGCAGAAAAAGTATTCTAGTTCAATGTGAATTTTACCGGGTAGCGGTACCGTACTGCACAAGACTTTCCGTTGGCGCTTGCAGGAACACAGGATATGCCCTTCAAAGCAGCCACAGCAGCCTCTGCAAAGCCATGCCCAGGATCCTTAAGCACCTTAATCTTTCGTATTGAACCCTTTGCGTCTATAAAAAGCTCCAGGTAAACAACCGCCTCTATACCCTGCTTAAGGGCCATTGGAGGATAGACGATTCTAGAAAGAACCTGTTTGCTTGGAATGACAGGAACGGAAGATATTTTGTGCTGGGGAAGGAATTCATCAGAATCATCCTTACTGCCGCTTGTATCTTCAACCTGAACCTTTTCCTTTGTCTCCACAATCTTTTCAGAAGCCTTGGGCTGGTTAGAAACCTTAACCACTTCTTTCTTTACCTCTACCGGCTGGGGAGCAGGCTTTTCGTACTCCTGAACATCCACAAGCTTGAACACTTCCGCTTCCCTAAAATCAACGGTCTCAACAGCTTCCTCTTTATTCTGGAAATTGAAGACATAAATCGCCGCTACGTGAAGCAAAAGCACAAAGATAAAAAGGAAGGGACGCGCGAAGCGAGATAAAAATGAAATCTTTTCCATGCTCATAAAAACTAACCTTCCTTCACAACAAAACTAACAACCCGGTGCTGGAGAGATTGCAGGACGCCGACTACCGAATTAACGTATTTGTAGGGAGTGTCCCTGTCCGCAATTACGTGAATCCTAACATTGGGGTTTGCGGCAATTGCACTTACCACAGCCCTTTCAAGACCAACAGAATCAAGGTCCTTGCCTTCCGCAGAAATAACTCCGTTCTTTTGAATCCAAATCTCAAAGTTTGAGTCTGCCTGTGTGCGCTCCAAGGCTGTGCTTTCCGAATAGTTTATCTTTTCCTCGTAGCGCTGGTTCATCAGAGAAATCAGCATTATGAAAATAAGGAGCAAGAATCCTATGTCTGACATGGATGATGTTGTTATAGAAGGATTCCGTCTTTTCTTTTTTATGTTGACCATAGCCTACTCCATTCTGAACGAAAAATTCTCAACCTTAAGCTTTCTTATCGTAGAAATTACGTTTACCACGTTCTGATAGGGACATTCGCTGTCTATCGTAAGCAGGAAGGTAAGGTTTGGCCAAGTCTTTAGCTTTGCGTCCACCAGGCTAGAAAGCTCTGTCAGGGGAGTCTCGTTCCCCTCCATAAAGATTCTTCCGTCCGCAGTAAGCGAGCACTTTAGGATGTCTTCCGTGTTCACAACGATGGGCTTTTCTTTGGACGGCAGGTTCAGCAAAAATCCCTTGTTAACGTTGAATCCCGCAATAACGATGAAGAATATTATCAGCAGGAAGGAAAGGTCGTTGAGCGAACCGGAACTTCCCGCATCTTCAAGATTACGCCGAGTAAGTCTTTTTATCATCTTCCGCCTCGATTGGAATCAAACCACTTTCCATGTCCATTAAGTCTGGCACAAGGTCGTTGATGGCCTTGGATGTTTCAGCAGCAAAAGTGTCTACTCTCTGAATCAGAAGGTTGTAGGCTATAAGGGCTACGATTGCTATAATAAGACCAAAAACAGTCGTAATAAGTGCCTCGTAGATTCCACCCGCAACAAGCTGTGCGTTTACGTCCGTTGCAACTGCGATTGACTGGAAAGCCCCAATCATGCCGGAAACAGTTCCCAAAAATCCTGTAAGCGGTGCAAGTGATGAAAGTGCCGTAAGATAGTTAAAGCCGTTTTCCATCCTGCGGAGACGTTCCTGTGCCTCTGCTTCTGCAGCGCGTTCCATTCTGCTTTCTCCATACTTTGCATTCTGAAG
Organism: Treponema sp. UBA3662; assembly: GCA_002373205.1. Classification (GTDB taxonomy): domain Bacteria; phylum Spirochaetota; class Spirochaetia; order Treponematales; family Treponemataceae; genus Treponema_D. The sequence continues at coordinate 9,001 of DFJV01000021.1, read as the reverse complement.
AAGAGCCAAAAGAACAGAAGCGATTGTCTGCCTTCTCTTGCAGCCCATAAGAAAGTTCTCTGCTTCTTCAATCTTGCCCTGTGAAAGATAGGCCTTTACCCTGTCACGCAAAGGTGCAACACGGCAGTCGTGCCAAACAAGGTAAATGCAGCGTTCTATTACGATTGCGACCGTTGCAACAGAAAAAGCAAGAAGCCCCCACATGAACGGTCCTCCAAGCTTGAACAATTCGATTAAACTAAAACCTTTTTCCATAACTTTTCTCCTGTAACTCACCCTTACTTATATGACACCCCGGCTTAACCGAAGTGTCACTTTTTTTATTCTTTTTTTAGAACCTAAACTTTAAGCCAATAGAAGGAATGGGAACCCCAATGTTAAAGTCAGCAGATTCAGCAACATCGCTCATCTCGCCAGTATACTTGTTGAACGACTTGTCTCCCTTTGGCGTATAAAGGTTTACGAACACGTCCTGCAGTGCAAAGTAGAATTCCCATGAAGCCTTGTCGTTGTGTGTCTTCCACTGGTAGGAAAGCCTCAAGTCTACCGGACAGGAAATGCTGTTCCTTAAAGTGTCGCTGTAGACAGAGCTTCTTGTATAGCGCTGGACTACAGTTCCGTCGTCCATGGTTGCGGCATAGCAGGTTACATCCCCGTTCTTGTCTTTTGGAGCGCCAGTGGCAAGGGTTCCCTTTACGGTAAAGGTCCAGCCCTTTCCAAAGTGCCAGTTGGAAACAAGGTTTACCGTGTGGAAGCGGTGGTATTCAGGGAAGTACCATTCGTCCAGAGGATCACCGTAGATTGACTCCGGTGCATACACTCCGTCTTTTACATTTGCCGGGTTCTTAAAGCGGGAATAAATGAATGAATATGAAAGGTATCCGTCCCACTTGTCGCCAGCCTTCTTTTCTATCATTGTGTCAACGCCAAAGACATGCCCCTTTCCGTCAGACTTTGCAACCATGTCTATGTCCTGGTAGTTGCTGCTTGCATCCGTTGCGGCATAGGCATAAATCCTAGAAAGGTAGTAGCGGTAGTATGATTCAAGCTTAAAGTTCCAGCCGCCTGCAAAATCAATATCTGTTCCAAGCACGGAGAAAATTGCCCTGTTTGTGTGCATGTCAAAATTCTCAACACCCATGTCTTTGGAAAGAAGCATTGTCTCGCGCGGTATGGAAACAAAGAGGCCAGAACCTGCCGTAAAGGAAACCTTTTCCAAACTGCCAAGGTCGCGCCAAGGGGTAAATGTTACCGTAGCACGCGGGCAAATGTCCGGAATAAAATTCACCCTAAAGTCATCTTCTTTGTTCCAGAAGGAAATGAATTCTCCGCGTACGCCAAGCTCTGCCTGTACAGGATCATTGTCGCCGCCAAATTCCCAGGTAAGGAATGCCGCATTGTCCAGAATACAGTTTCCCTTGCTTACGTCTTCATAATTTACATGCCTAAAAAGCCAGTTTCCGTTTATGTCCTGGTCTGTCCAGCCGTTCTGCTTTTCGGTAGTCTTTGCGGTAGAAAAAGTTTCCTCTATACCTGCACAAATATGGTTGCGCTCGTTAAGTTCTATCTCTGATTCAAGCCTTCCGGAAACAAGATGATTCTCTATCTTTTCATTCATGTTTGTCCTAAAGTTTGCAATCTCGTAGCTGCCACCAGCCGTAACGCCAGGAAATACTGAACCGTACCTAGAAACAAAGTCGTCATTGTATTTTATGCTTCCGTTTTCGGTAACATCTGCTTCCATATTTTCAAACATACCGTTGTAGCAAAGGTTTCCGCGGAAAAGCAACTTGTCCGTAGCAAGGTATTTTACGTTCACTCCACCCAAGGCCTGGTAGATGTCATAGTCCATTATTGCATGGGTAGTAAGCCCATCCTCTTCTTCCGTCTGGTCAATCTCAAGACCGTCGCTTCCAAAGAATCCTATAATAGAAAAGGAAAGCTCCGGTGTTGGATGCAGGTCTGTCTTAAGGAAAAAGTCGCGGATGTAGGGAGCACGCTCAATGTAATCAAGGCTGTCTACCCCCGCCTTTTTGAATCCCCAAACAACAGGATCAAGAAAGCTAATGTGTGCGCCAACAAGCATTCCTCCCAGGTCCTTTCCAAAAGGAATCTGGGCAAAGGCATCTGCACATGTTGTTGAAATGCCAGCGTCCACATGGAAGTTTTCGTAGTCAGGCTTTACAGTGCTTGCCTCAAGAAGACCAGCACTTGCACGTCCGTAGCGAGAAGAAAACACTCCGTTTGAAAGCTTGATTGAATCAACCATGGACGGGTTAAAAATGGAAACTCCGCCGCCCCAGTGCCAGGGATAGATTGTATACATTCCGTCCAAAAGACAGGCCGCTTCCCTTGGGGCACCACCGCGGATCGAAGGTTCCGTACCCCAGGCACCGCTAAATGAAACGCCGGGCAAAGTCCTAACAGAAGCCATGCAGTCTTCCACAAGGCCAATGTTTGCAGTAGTGTGCATCTGTTCTTTTGTGATAACTTTTGCAACGCCAACTTTTTCCTCTGTCTTCTCCGGAACTGAGCGCTTTACAACAAGCTCTTTTCCTTCAATTACATCAGAAAGGCTCATTGTAATTACGATGCGCTCATCACCCTTTGAAAACTTCTTAAGAACATCCTTGTAACCGGGTAAGCTTACCCTTAGTGTACCAGATGAAATTGAATCAGGAAGAGAAAGAAGGGCATTTCCATTCTCGTCCGCAAAAGTCACATTCTTGTGATTCTGCTCCAAAGTGATTTTTGCACCCTCAAGCGGGAAATCAAGGTCTTTGTCGATTACAGAAATTTTTAGATCGGCACCAAAGAGTACCGCAGGAAATAATGCAAGAATTACAGTTAATACTTTTCTCATTTTACAACCTCGTTATCTATTAGACACACGAGGCTAAAAAATATGTTACTTTTTTTTCTTCTCTGGAGCAAGCTTTTTTTTTAACTGCCCCTTCGGGGAGGTCCCTTATTACGGGCTTTCCGGGGCTTACCCTCCCGGCCGGTGCTCCGCACGCCTACGGCCCCCTCCAATCCCGGCTAGAGTTTAGGCGGCGGACTTTCTGCACCCCCTTCAATCATTTTCTAATTGAATGAATACCTTACGCCCGCTTCAAATTCAGGGTAGAATTTGTATTCACCGCTTCCAAGCTTGATGTTTGTTTCAAGACGGTCAAATGCATCCCTGAATTTTTTTCCGCAGTAGGAAATGTTTGCAGCTCCAAAGACCTGCAAGTGCTTTATTGGAGTGCAGCCAACGGACAAACGCAACGACGGGTAGAACTTGCCCTCAACGTCATAGCGCACCCCGTCCTCATCTTCATCAGAAGAAATATCATCAGAGTCTTTTTTGTAGGCAACAAAATTTCCAATTCCTTCTATGTCAAAGTTAAAGATTCCGTAGCTAAGCCTTGAGCCCAAACCGCACAGCAGTATTCCATAGGATTCATCATCGCCACGGGGCTTAAAGAAATCCTTTGCCCAGCCCTCTATGCCCAAAACGGTATAGAGATGCTTGTTGCCGGAATTAAGTGCAAAGCGGAGGTTGTTGTTGGAAGTATAGGACACGCCAAGTTCAAGGACACCATTCTTTGAAAGGTTAAGAAGACCAAGCTGAATTCCTTCCGCCTCTTTTGCAACATTCACAAGACCTATCTGAACGCCGTCTTTTTCCACCTTGCCCGCATAGTTAAAGATTCCCGCAATCTGCGCACCGTGAGCTTCACCTGCAAGGTTTCCAATTCCTGCCGCCTGAAGCCCCTTCATGGTTTTGGAAGAGTTAAAGATGCCTGCCCCCTGTACGCCAACAAGATCTTCGCTCCTGTTAAAAATGCCAGACGCCTGCCCACCCTTAACTTCCTTTGCCTCGTTAAAGATGCCGGAATACTGCATGCCCTTTACTTCGCCCGAGCGGTTAAAAATGCCCGCATACTGAAGGCCGCACAAGTCTTTGGAAGTATTGTAAATTCCAGCCGCCTGAACTCCGCGTACAAATTCTGCCTCGTTTATAAAAATAGAGAACATTGCCCCGTCCGCCTCGTAAATACTGGAACGCACAAGCCCAAGAGAAAGCGTTGAATAGACCTTCTTGTTAAAGTGATGGGAAATCTCATTGTTAACAAGCGAAAGTTCTACAGGAGTGTAAACACCGCCATCCCTAAGTGTATATGGAAAGTGCACGTCCTTTGCTTCAACAGAGTCCACAGAAGATTCATCCTGGGAAAGCTCCTCCCCATTTTCTCCGCGAAGCCTGTTAAAGGAAGAAGCCACCGGTGAAAGCGAATTGGAAGAAAGCTCATAGACTTTGCCAGGCCTAAGATTGAACGAGCCCTGCATAGTCACGTTCTTTGCAATAAGGGTTGCCGAATACTCGCCTTTTTCTAGCGCAAGATAAACAGGCTTTTTTTCGCTCTTGTTTATTTCGGAAACAAGCTTGCCGTTTTTGTCGCGGATAATAATCCTTCCGCTCAAATCAGAAGCAAGCATTACAATGCTGTCCGAATTGGAAATGTCAGAAAGAACCAAATCTCCAGAGCCAACAAGCGTAATGTTGTAGTTTGGATGCTGGGGGCCAGCAGAAGAATTCTCCGTCTTGGAAAGGGTCTCGTTAAAAGCATAGGAATAAAGCTCGTTCAGCGTAACCTTCTTGTCTCCAGAACTGTCCGCCGCACCGCGAAGCCCCGTAAGCATTGCATTTGTAAAAAATGAAGAGCCAATCTCATCAGACTCCTGGGAAGATTCCTGGGAAGAGCTGGAAGAAAGATAGGCGTGCCCCTTAACCACGGAAGAGTCATCCAAAAGGAAGGGCTTTTGCCTCTGACCGCCCTTGGTCCTGATAAAGTTTCCTGAATAGCAGGAGTCAAGGATTACAACATGCACGTCGCTTGGAACATTACTGATTGCCGCCTTGAGCTTTGAATATCCGTAAGTTGACTTTCCCAAAAGCAGGGCATTTTCATCCGAATGTCCAGAATAATAGAAAAGAAATTCCGAACGTTTGGACTTTTCCTTGTTTGAGCGAATCTTTTCGGAAATAGCCTGCATGGCATTGTCAAGATCATCCTTTGCAGGGTCAAGGAGAAGTATGGCGTTGGAAGAAGGTATGCCGCCAATCTCGGACATTGTCTTCTGGAAAGAAATGGCATCGCTTCCTGCATACAAAAGGCGCTGGTTGTTCTTGCCGCCAGAATTGGAGCCTATAAAAACAGCGTAGCGTTCAACCCCGGAAGAGCCGGACTTGTTCTGGGCAAAAATCGCGAGAGGCGCAAAAGCTATCATTACAAAAAAGAATATTTTTTTCATTTTTAAGCACTCCCTAGGAGTTTTTTTTAAGACTCCCCAATCATACACTATTTTTTATTCAATATAAAGACGGATGAATCACAGTCTTTTGGCAGGTAGGAGCCTTTCTTAAGAAAATCTATGCTGAACTTTCTGCTGCTGATTTTATCCATCTTTGAAAGGTCAAAGGCATTTTTAGAAGCTACAAAGACAAAGCACTCGTAGTCAGGTGCATCGTCAAGTGCATAGGAGAAAGAAAGAGGCACTTCTTCGCCGGTCTTTTCAAGCTTGGCCGCTTCCCATGAATTTTCCGGAAAGTGCCTTGTAACATTGCCGTTGCCGTCCACGCTAAAGATTACGCCAAAATTGTAGGCGCCAGGCGTGTATGTAATCTGGATAAGGTCGTTTTCCTTGGCAAGATCCCCGTCTTCCATAACAAGTGCCTTACCCCCTTTCTGCTTGTAAAGCCGTATCTGGTGGTGGGAAGTTCCCTTAACACCAATGTAGGGTGAATTAGCATCCCCGCTTTCCACAAGGCTTTCAGCAGGGCTTACAGGGCGGTTTGAAGCCGCATTAAAATTTCTTATAATAAGCGGAGTTGCCAGTGCAAAAAGAAGCACAGCCGCAGCCGAATACCTAAAGGCAATCGAATAGTGCTTTTTTCCAGGCGCAACATTTTCCGCAGCATTTCCAGAAGAAAGCTTCCTGTTCTTTTCCGCAATAGACTTCTTTATTATTGCATCCTCCATTGCATCTTGAGGATAGGCAGCAAGAATCTCTTCGTCCGACTTCCGCAAATCCGCAAGAGCCGACTGAAGTTCTTCCTTTCCGTATTTATCGTAATAGTCATTTTCAGCTTTTTCGCCAAGAAGAATCTCTTCTAACAACAACTGTGGAATCATACGCGCTCCTTTTATCAGGCACTAGCCTTGTTCATAATTTTCAACGAATACTTTTTAAGCTCGGAAATCCTCTTCCTCACTCCAGAAACCGACATACCAATCTGTTCAGCCGTCTCTTCCAAGGTAAGGCCGTCAACAAAATGAAGACTTGCAATCAGCGAATCCTTCTTGTCGCGTCCAGCAAAAATGTTTTCAAGAATCATGCCCGCCTCAATCTTCTCGCGCTCCAGCTCCGAAAAATCATCCGCAATAGTATCGCAGATAAGCTCAAAGTCCGGGCCGCTCCTCAGTTTGTCTGACCTGATTTTGTTAAGGCAAACCCTTGTTGCCGTAACATAAAAAAGGCTGGCGCACACTTCTTTGATTTTGCACTTGCTGTCCATGATGCGAAGAAACACGTCCTGCATGGCATCCAAGGCCTTTTCCTCATCCTTAAGAATCGCACGGCAGCGTCTCAAGACCATGGGGGCATATTTCCTGTACAACTCGCCAAAATCTTGGTTTGTCAAAGTTTTCATCTTAGTTAATTAACTCCGTCATATAATTAGACACCCTTGCTAACAAAAAGTGCTACTTTTTTCTATATAAATTTCTGTCTTCCTCTTTTGGACGGCAGGTCCTTTTAAACTGTGCACGGAACGACCTTTCGGACAAAACCTTGCAATTTTACCCCGCTTTCCGGGGTTCCGGCTTTCGCCTCCATTGCCTGGCGGCAACCCGCTTGCGCGGGCCCCTACAATCGGGCGTAGGCTTTTTCTTGTTTTCCCTTAAACAAAAGGCCTATTTAAAGACGTACTTGCGTATCTCGCAGTTTTCTATGGATGTGGAAACAAAGTCCTCGTTGCTTTCAGAAAAGAAATATGAGTGGAACATCCGCACAACCCCTCCGTGACTCACAAGCAGAAAGGTCTTATTTTCTTTTAGGGAACGCTCCTTTAGCTCATCAATCAGGTTGTAGATTCTCTGTCCAAGGCGCAGCATTGACTCTCCCCCATTGTAGTCACAGGCAAACTGCTTTTTTACCTCGTGAAAAACTCCGGGATGCTTAGTCCATTCGTGACCCTCGTACTCGCCAAAGTTCTGTTCTATAAGACGCGGCTCAAGCGTTAGCGGAAGCTTGTTCTCCTCTGCAATGATGCGGGCTGTATCCGCTGCCCTGCTAAGAGGTGAATAAAGTATTTCGTCAACATGGATTTTCTCTTCCTTCAATTTGAGTGCAAGTGCATGGGCCTGTTCAATTCCCTGCTGCGTAAGAGGAGTATCTGTTACCCCCTGAACTTTTTTCTCAACATTCCACTGCGACTGTCCGTGGCGCGTAATATAGATGTAATTGCTCATAGCAGGAATATATCACAAAAGCAAAACAAAAGTACAGGCTACTTACTCAGTGTCATTAACATAACGAACTGTCATGCCGAACTTGATTCGGCATCTCTCGTCAATATCTCAAATTGAAACGCTTTTCTGCCAACTTTACCCAACGTATTCAGACACAATGCTTAGAACCGGATTCAGATAGTTTGAACCAAAAAGATTCAAGTGGTTCAGAAGCTGGTAAAGGTTGTACAAGTCCCGCCTCTCTTCGTAACCGCCCTCAAGTGGATTTGCTTCCCGGTAGCTGTCATAAAAAGCCATGGGGAATCCGCCAAACAGTTCCGTCATTGCAAGGTCTGCCTCCGCATGCCCTATGTAAACAGCAGGATCTATAAGCATGGCCTTACCGTTAGGGCCGCACATTACGTTTCCGCTCCACAAATCTCCGTGCAAAAGGCTGGGCTTTTTGGGTTCAACCAAAAATTCATCCAGATGGTCAAGAAGCTTTGTTATTTTTGTCCTGTCTTCCGTAGAAAAATATGAATCCGCCGCCTTAAACTGGGGGACAAGCCTTGAGTCGCGGAAAAAAGAAATCCAGCTGTTGCTCCTTGTGTTCAGCTGTGGACGCGCACCAATAAAATTATCCACAAAAAAGCCAAACTTTTCGTCCGACCCCATAATCTCTTTTGTGTCCGCCTTGTGAAGAGATGCAAGATCCCGGGCAAAAATTTCCCAATAATCAGGATGTGGCTTTGCACTCCTTATGAATTTCAAAAGCAGAAAACTGTAGCCCACATCCTCACCGTCATCCGTCCCTGTGCAGAGAATTTCCGGAGTCTTTATAGCGCCAGTTGCCTCTATTGCAGAAAGCCCCACCGCCTCCGCAGAAAAAAAATCAGCATTGGCCTTTGAGTTTGCCTTCATAAAAATGTGGTCGCCAGTATTAAGCGTAAGCCCATAAGCCTTGTTAATGTCGCCGCCAGAAAGCCTGTCCGTTTTGGCAATGGCCACAGAATTCCCAAAAAGAGAAACCAAAGCCTCCGCAAGAGAACCATAATGCCGTGGAAAAGATATTTTCATACCCCCATCTTAGCAGGATTTTGCATAAAGGTCGAGGGCGGAAAAAGTTAGAATTTGGACGCCCCCCTATATGCTCTACCATTCATTAATCGGCTAATTCGACAAGCATACGGGGGCAAGCCCCCTTTCGTGTTACCGCCCTTCCGGGGTTCCGCGGGTCCCTTCCCGCTCCATTGCTTCGCAACCCGCCCAAGGCGGGCCCCTACACGGCGGCGTAGGTTGGTTTTAACAAATTCGACAAACAGTGAATCAAAAATAAAAAGAAATGGATTTATTTTTTAAAGCCAGAAATAACTTTGTACTTTATGTTTTGATTATTGTAACTTACTATTTCCAAAAACATAATATCTCTGAAGAAAAAACCGGGTTCTTAGGCATATCGCGATACGTTGAGCGATATGGCCCTAAGCCGTGCCCAGGGATGA
>DFJV01000120.1 GCA_002373205.1 Treponema sp. UBA3662 | reverse complement strand
ATGCAGGTTAAGTACATAGACATGGACGAAGTTCATTACGTGAACAAGTTTACGCTGGATTCCGTTGTTAAGACCTACACCCACTACACCGGTCAGAGCGACTGGGACTACAAGAAGTCTCCTTTTCAGGGGAAGAGGTGGATTATAATAGAAGCAAGTCTTGCGCTCAAATGCATTGACATGTACATTACCGAGGGCTGCTTTGCAAATCCTGCGGTTCAGGACTACATTAGGGGCGGAAATTCTTCCTATATAAAGGACAGGGAGGAAAAGGGGCACTTTAAGGCTCCGAGCGCTGGTTCGGTCTTTAAGAACAACAGGGAGTTTGGAAAGCCAAGCGGAAAGATTATAGACGAGGTTGGTCTTAAGGGCACAAAGATGGGCGGCGCACAGGTTGCTCCATGGCACGGAAACTTTATCATAAACAACGGGAATGCGACTGCGGCGGATGTTAAGAACCTGGTGGCATTTGTTCAGGAGAAGGTTAAGGAGAACACCGGGTTCAGCCTGGAGAGCGAAATTATTTTTGTGTGATTTTGGAGAATTTCTTCCGATAATTAATTGACAATCAGCATTTTGCTTTCTATACTTTAAAGGAAGTTCTTTAAATAATATAGAAGGAATGAGCAAATTCAGGACGGTAAAAAGTGCTACAGTTAACTTTTGTAAATTTTAAGCAGAATTCATATATTCAGGTTGAAGGTACCCCTGCGACCTCTTGTTTTTACATCATTCAAAGCGGAAAGATCCGTTGCTTCCACGAGACGGAGGTTCCCGGCAACGCTCCAAGAATGCTTGGCCCTGGAGACTTTATTGGCGTTGTAGCATGCATGTCCAGCCACAGCCAGACGGAAAGCGTTATTGCCATTACAAATGTTGTTGCAATTAAGGTAAACCGTGAGCAGTATCCTGAGCTGATCATGAAGAACACCCCTGTTGCCATGAAGATTGTCCGCTCGTTTGCACAGGAAATGCGCGTCCTTAACGACAACCTTACAAAAATCACGCTTAAGAACACGGTTACAGAGACACCAGACCAGCTTTTCCCGATTGCCCAGTACTACGAGGATTCCGGTTGGCCAGAGATAGCGGCTTACTGCTACTACCAGTACCTTAAGGAATGCCCGAACGGTAAGTGCAAGGAACAGGCTATAAAGAGATTCAGCATCTTAAAGAAGAGAACCAACCCGCCATATCTTGAACCCAAGGGCGAGATGATGAGGAGCTACAAGCAGAACACGATGATTTTCTCCGAATGCCAGAGCGGTGCGGATATGTTCATCGTGCAGAGCGGCTCCGTTAAGATTGTAAAGGTTGTTGACGGCTCGGAAGTTATGCTTGCCCTGCTTAAGAAAGGCGACATTTTTGGCGAGATGGCACTTTTGGACAACCGTCCGCGTTCAGCATGTGCAATTGCCCACGACGACTGTACGCTTATGGTTATCAACAGAACCAACTTTGACCAGATGGTTTCCACACAGCCGCAGCTGGTTGCCCGCCTTACTTCTATGTTTGCAGAGCGCCTTTGGTCAATGTACCGTCAGCTTGCAAACACAGAACTCCGCAATCCTCGCGAGAAGATGGTGGATATGCTTGCCCTTCAGGTTGAAAAGTCTAGGCAGCAGCCGGTTAAGGGCGTTCCTTTTGAAACAGACTTTACTATTACAGACATCATAAATCTTTGCGGCATTCCTTCAAACGAAGTAAGAACCGCAGCCTGGCAGCTTGAATCAGACCAGAACGTTAAGGTTAAGGCCGGCAAAATTGTTGTTCCCGATGTGGAAGAACTCATCAAACAGGCGGCATTCTACCGCAAGCAGAACAGTAAGCATGCAAATGAACAATAGAAAAAGCCACAAATTTTTGGCAGGCGCACTTGCTTGCCTTGTAGCAATAGTAGCCCCTCTTTTTAGCGAAGATTCACTTCCTTCCGGATACGCAGGAGTTAGCCTTGGAATGTCTTTGGATGCAACAAAGCAGGCCCTTAAGCGCGACCCCCAGTTTGGCTACAGGGGAGACAGGGACGTTTCCCTTTTGCCGGGAGACTCCAGGATTCTTATAGAGACGGACACTTCCATTACGGCCCCCCATTCATTCCTGGACAGGTGCTACTTCCAGTTCTACGACGAAAAGCTCTACATAATCACTATAAACCTTAGGCAGGACAAGGTTGACCACTACTCGGTATTCAGCTCGCTGTGCAAGAAGTACGGAAACCCGGTAAGCCTTAACCCCCAGAAGTCTGAATGGCGCAACGACAGCGTTATAATGACGCTTGAACGCCCGCTTACGATAAAATACACGGACAAAGCCGTTTTTGAAAGCCTCGTGGACCAGTCGCTTGTAGAAAAGACAGGCCGGGAAAGGAACACGGAAAAGTTTCTTGATGGACTTTGATTCGCAAATCCACGTAAATCCAATAGGAATTCAGCATGAAATTCATTCGCTTTAACAAAATTGCAGCAAAGGCCGCTGTGCTTACGGTGGCTTTTTTTGTTTTTATTGCATCATCATCCTGCTCCGGAAAAAAATATGACTTGCCGGTAAAAACGCTTGTAATAACCACGGCAGACGGAAAAACCATACCGGTAAAGGCGGAAATTGCCTCCAAGACGGAAGAGCGCAACTACGGCTTTATGAACCGCACCCGCATTCCCGACGGCACAGGCATGCTTTTCGTCTTTGAAAAGGACCAGGTTTTGCACTTTTGGATGAAGAACACGCCCCACCCGCTTTCCATAGCCTACATAGACAGCACTGGCAAAATAAGCGACACTTTGGACATGACGCCCTTTAGCGAAACTTCTGTTTCCAGCACAAGGTCCGTCCGCTATGCCCTCGAAGTTCCCCGTGGATGGTTCAAGGCAAATTCCATTGCGCCCGGAGACAGTGTTTCTTTGGAAGACGGAAGCCCCCTGGAAAAGTTGCAGTAAATCTTGGCCACAGTGAGCCCCTTCCAAAGACGTACCCTGAACTAAATTCAGGGTCTGTACCAATAAATAATAATTCTCTTTTTCTTTTTTTGGAGCAGCTTTTTTCTGCTGTACAAAATATTCATTAAAGAACATCTTGCCATTTTTATTACGGGCTTTCCGGGGTTCCGCGGGGCCCTACCCGCTCCATTGCTTCCGGGTTCGGCCCTTCGACCTTGCTCAGGGACCTCGCCCTCCAGCAACGGCTACGCCGCCCCTACAATCCCGGCTAGGTTTTGATTTGCTACGGGATTTTTTAACAAGTCGTCTTTCGGAATCCACCAAACAGATGCTGAAACAAGTTCAGCATGACAGTTAAAAAAAATGCCGCAAAAAAACTTGCACTTGTCTCCAAAAAGAAGTGCCTATATCTGGATGAAAATTACTGTAAACAAAAGAAACCGGGTTCTTAGGGCGTTAGCCCTAAGCCGTGCCGGGAAAGGG
>DFJV01000004.1 GCA_002373205.1 Treponema sp. UBA3662 | reverse complement strand
TTTGACATTTCGTTCTTTTTTCCCAGCCTATTGTTGTTAAAAACCTTGCCTCCCCAAATATTTCATTACAAAGTAATTTCATTACAGAAAGCTCTTTATCATCAATCGAAATAAAAATGAATCCTTTGGGTGATAAAAGAGTTTTGGCAATCAACAACCTTTCATAAATAAACGATGCATATTTGCTATGTTTAAATGTATCGTTGTCGTCTATTATTTTGTCATCATATATGAAACTGTTCCCGGTATTATAGGGCGGATCAATGTAAATCACGTCTATCTTTCCGCGGTGGGTCTTTTCCAAAAGTTTAAGGCTTGCAAGGTTGTCGCCCTCCAGCAGAAAGTTCAGCTCGCCGCCATTGTCCACAAAAAGTTTTTTATCTTCTATAAATACAGGAGCATTCTCTTCCAAAAGCTCATCTATTTTTTCGCGGTGCTCTTCAAAGACAAGACCATATTTTTTACCGTTCACTTCCCGGGACAAATCACCGAGGTAGGATAAAAGCTGCGAGGCATTTTTTTCGTCTGCATTCTTTTCTATAAAAGTTTTTATCTCTGCAATCTTAGAAAGCAAGGCTTCCCGCTTTTTGCCTGAAATATTTGTGGACATATTTAGCTCCAGCACTTAGTAAAAGTTATAAAATTAACTAATAACTTAGTTTTACTAAATTTACCACAAAATCAACTTAGTTTCACTATAAATTTGCATTTTTTTCTTAACTAAACTGCTTTTTATGGAAGACTATTTTGAAATATTCAGACTTAACATGAAATTTTACCGGGAACAAATGAAAATGTCGCAAAGTCAACTTGCAATAGGAGCTGATTGCACCAACGGATTAATCGGTCAAATTGAAGCTGGAACCACAAAACCGTCTTTTGACAGAATAATAAACATCGCCGCCGCCCTGAAAATCCACCCGGCAGACCTCTTTTTGCGAAACGCATCCACCACGGTTTCTAAAACAAAGAAAATCCTGCTCACAGAACTGCTGCCACAAATTGAGAACTTCGTAGAAAAGAGGCTGTAAAAAGAGTTTTTCTGCTAAAAACAAGTGATTTTTCTTAAAAAATATGATATATTATATGCAAGGAGGATGGAAATGAGTGCTATGGAATTGAGAAATTTTGAAAATCAGCTTGAACTTCTGTCCTATACAGAGCAGCTTGCCATTATAGAATATTTGGCAAAGCTTTTGCAAAAACGGCAGGCTGATATTTCTGACCAGAACAAAAGTGCAGACTCCTGGCTTTCTGAAACTTTTGCCTTGATGGACTCAAATCCTGTATTTTCAAATGGTGCAAAATGGACCAGAGAAGAACTTTATGAACGATAAATGTTTCTTTGATTCCAATATGCTCGTTTACATGATGGACGCTTCCGAGCCTCAAAAACAGGCAAAGGCTCGTGCTCTATTTTCTGAATGCATAGCCAATAATTCAGCAGTTATCTCTACACAGTGTCTCCAAGAGTTTTACAATGTTACTGCAAATAAGCTAAAACAGGACAAACTGAATATAAAGAAAATAATTCATAATTATTCAGAACACATACCTACAGTTCAAATTAGTCCGAGCTTAATAGAAAAAGCCATAGATATAAGTATACAAACACAATTTTCCTTTTGGGATTCATTAATTGTCTCTGCCGCAAGCTATGCAAAATGTTCAATATTATATTCTGAAGATTTAAATGATGGTCAAATTGTTGAAGGTGTAAAGATACAGAATCCTCTAAAATAGTTTAAGCAGAAAGTAAACTAAAGGGATTTGCAACGCAATCCAGTACGGTTTCACTGACCAAAGAAAATCCAGTGACCAAACAGCAAGCCCTTATCACATTTATTTCCCCTTTAACCAAGCCAGCACGGCCGGGATTGGAGGGGCGCGCTAGCGTTGCTGGCGGAGTTGGATATTCAGGCTGGCGGTTAGCAAATTTACAGCATGTAAAAATAAAATCCCGCCAGCAATGGAGGCGAAAGCCGGAACCCCGCAAAGCCCTTAGCAAGAAAAAGTGCCGCAAAGAAAGGATTAAATTTTGACATCTTGCTTACTACATTGTACTTTTTAGCAAAATCCGCTATAATCGTATGCAAAATTTGTATTCCAAGCAAAAGAGGTAATATATGTATCCGTTCAGCACGATTGAACCAAAATGGCAGAAATACTGGGACGACAACAAGACTTTTAAGGTGGAAGAGGACACCCATTTTCCAAAGGACAAGCGCTGCTATGTGCTTGACATGTTCCCCTATCCTTCAGGAGCAGGCCTTCACGTTGGCCACCCCGAGGGCTACACCGCAACGGACATCTACTGCCGCTATCTTCGCATGAACGGCTTTAACGTACTGCATCCGATGGGCTACGATGCATTCGGTCTGCCGGCAGAAAACTATGCGATTAAGACCGGTACCCATCCGGCAACAACTACTTTTAAGAACATTGAGCATTTTACCCAGCAGATTAAGGCTCTTGGCTTTAGCTACGACTGGGACAGGGAAGTTATTACCTGCACTAGCGACTACTACAAGTGGACCCAGTGGATTTTCCTGCAGCTCTACAAGCGCGGGCTTGCCTACGAAGCACAGACTCCAATCAACTGGTGTCCTTCTTGCAAAACAGGTCTTGCAAACGAAGAGGTAAAGGAAGGCCACTGCGACCGCTGCCAATCACCTGTTACCCACAAGACAATCCGCCAGTGGATTCTTAAGATTACCGCCTATGCAGACGAGCTTATCAAGGGCTTGGATGAACTTGACTGGCCGGAAAGCGTAAAGCTTATGCAGAAGAACTGGATTGGACGCAGCGAAGGTGCAGAAGTTGACTTTACCATTGCAGAAGGAAGCGCCGCCGCAGGAGAAAAGCTCCGCGTATACACCACAAGGTGCGACACACTTTTTGGTGCCACATACATGGTTGTTTCCCCGGAGCACCCGCTTGTTGCAAAGCTTACATCCGCAGAACAGAAGGCTGCCGTAGAAGCATACGTTGAAAGCGCCGCAAAGAAGAGCGACCTTGAGCGCACGGACCTTGCAAAAGAAAAGACAGGCGTATTCAGCGGAAGCTATGCCGTTAACCCTGTAAACGGAAAGAAGATTCCTGTTTGGATTGCAGACTACGTTCTTATTTCTTACGGTACAGGCGCAATCATGGCAGTTCCAGCCCACGACACACGCGACTGGGAATTTGCAAAGAAATTTGGCCTTCCAATAATTGAAGTATTAAAGAGCGAAGTTGACGTTCAGAGCCAGGCTTGGACGGAAGACGGTGTTCACGTTAACTCTGAATTCCTTGACGGTCTTAACAAGCAGGATGCAATCAACAAGATGATTGAATGGCTTACCCAGAAGGGCATTGGCAAGAAAGCCGTAAACTACAAGCTTCGTGACTGGGTATTTAGCCGCCAGAGGTACTGGGGCGAACCAATCCCGCTGGTACACTGTCCAAACTGCGGAACCGTTCCTGTTCCAGAAGAAGAGCTTCCTCTTGAACTGCCGGACGTTAAGACCTACCAGCCAACAGGCACAGGCGAAAGTCCTCTTGCTGGAATTGACTCTTGGGTAAACTGCAAGTGTCCAAAGTGCGGTGCCGCTGCCAAACGCGAGACAAACACAATGCCCCAGTGGGCGGGAAGCTGCTGGTACTACCTGCGCTACCTTGACCCCCACAACGACAAGGAATTCTGCTCAAAGGAAAAGGAAAACTACTGGATGCCGGTAAACCTTTACGTTGGCGGTGCTGAACACGCGGTTCTCCACCTGCTCTACAGCCGCTTCTGGCACAAGGTTCTCTACGACATTGGAGCCGTTAGCACAAAAGAGCCTTTCCACCGCCTTATAAACCAGGGTATGATTACAAGCTTTGCATTCCAGAACGCCGCAAAGTCACTCATTCCTGTAGACCGCGCAGAAGAAACTGCACCAGATGAATTCAAGGACAAGGAAACAGGTGAAAAACTTGAGCGCATTGTTGCAAAGATGAGTAAGTCACTCAAGAACGTTGTTAACCCGGACGAAATGATTCAGCAGTACGGAGCAGACAGCGTGCGCATGTACGAAATGTTCATGGGGCCGCTTACTGTTTCAAAGCCATGGAACACACAGGGTCTTATTGGCGTTAACCGCTTCCTGGAAAGGATTTGGTCAATCTCCGAAAAGACGGTTGAAGACATAGACATTACAGGCAAGCTTGAAGACGAGGCACTTGTTTCGCTCAGAAAGACTTACGCAAAGACCGTAAAAAAAGTTACGGACGACACTGCAAGCCTTAACTTTAACACTGCAATCAGCCAGATGATGATTTTTATCAACGAATGTTCCAAGGCAGAAAAACTTCCCCGCGCAATTTGGGAAGGCTTCGTAAAGATGCTCAGTGTATACGCACCCCACCTTGGCGAAGAGCTCTGGCAGAAGCTTGGTCACGACAAGACGATTGCCTACGAAAGCTGGCCAACCTTTGACGAAAAGTTCGGTGCAGAAGACCAGCAGACAATCGTTGTAATGATTAACGGAAAGCTGCGCGACAAGTTCCAGGCAGCCCCCGGAGCAGACAACGCAACGCTCGAAGCAATGGCAAAAGAAACCGAAGGATTCAAGAAATTCACAGAAGGAAAGTCCATTGCAAAAGTGATTGTGGTTCCAGGAAAACTGGTCAACATCGTGGCAAAATAGTCTTAATGTTCTGATGCAGGATTCTTTTAAGACGCACTACATAAGGGTTGCGGGAACAATCGCACTGATAGGGAACGCAGCCCTTGCATTCATAAAAATTCTCCTCGCATACTTTTCAAAATCCCTTGCGGTGATGGGAGACGGAATTGACTCTTCCACAGACGTGCTCATTGCAATTGTAACGCTTGTAATAAGCGCAATAATATCAAGGCCAAGCGATAAGGAGCATCCCTGGGGGCACGGCCGCGCAGAGACAACTACAACCCTTGTGCTTTCATTCATCATTTTTTTTGCGGGCGCACAGCTTGCAATCCAGTCAGTTACAAGGCTTATGAATCCACAGGACGCACAGGCAATTGGAAGGGGTGCTGTCATTGCGGCAATAATTTCCATTGCGGGAAAGACGGTGCTTGCCCTCTTGCAGTTCCACTACGGAAAAATTGCCGACTCGGAGATGGTAAAGGCAAATGCGCTAAACATGAAAAACGACATCATAATGTCGCTCGGCATCCTTGTAGGCCTTTTCCTTTCTGAGCAGTTCAAGCTTCCTATACTCGACCCAATAATAGCACTGCTTGTAGGGCTGTGGGTAATAAAAAATGCGGCAAAGCTTTTCCTCCAGGTAAATTTTGAACTGATGGACGGAAACGCAGACAACTCGCTCTACCAAAAACTCTTCAGCGCGGTTTCCTCTGTTCAAGGGGTGCACAATCCCCATAAGGCCAGAATCAGAAAGATGGCATCCCTTTTTGACATAGACCTGGACATAGAAGTTGACCCAGCCATGACGGTCTACGATGCCCACGAAAAAGCAGAGCAGGTGGAAGAGGCAATTAGGGAAGTAATCCCCGAAGCCTACGACATTCTAATCCACATAGAACCGCTCGGAAGCGACAGCCACCAGAGGGAAGAAAAATACGGCCTAAAGCCTGAGGACATGTAGCAGAGACTTATTTTTAAAGACTTATTTTTCAAGCAAAAGCACTAGGGTAGAACAAGCTGGTATGCAAAGCTCCCCCTTCTTTACCAAAGCTTTCTTTCCGTCAGTTGAAAAAACAACTTTTGCCTTACCCCAACTCTCGTTAAGTTTTAGGGCCAGCTGCTTGCCACCAAGGTTGTTCAGCACAAGGGAGCATTCCTTTTCGCTTTCCATTGTCCAGCAAGAAAGCAACGACGCATCAAATGAAGAATCCCCATTGGCAAGGTCTTTTGCAGAATATGCCGCAAACTTTCCGTTTACAAAAGAATCACGGCTGTTTCTGAATTTTATTAGCCGCCTGTAAAAATTAAGCAGCGAATTCTTGTCTTTTTCCTGAACGCTAACGGGAAGGGTTTCCTTGTTGTAGATGCAGTCTTTTTCAGATGCCCATGTAGTCTGAATCTTTGATTGGGGTAGGCCGTCAATACTTTTGTCCCAAAGGAAAGGCGTTCTTTTTGTCTGGTCCAGGGCACCGCTCTTCATTCCAAGCTCCTCTCCGTAATAGACAAACGGCACTCCCTGGCAAAGAATGTACATGGAAGCGGCAAGCTTTAGCTTAGCAAGATCCCCCTTTAGCAAACCGCCGGCACGCGCCTGGTCATGGTTAGTAAGAAAAGGCGCATCGGTAAATTCCGCATTGAATTGCCCATAGCGGTCAAGCTCCTTTTCCATCATCAGTGCAAATGAATTGTTAACGGAGTTCCCGTTGTTTATCTGGGAAATTATGTACTTGTCTCCCATGTCAAAGTGGAAGCAGGAAAAAATCCCTGTCATATATTGGGCGCGTATTCCAGATGAATCCCACACTTCACCAACGCAGTAGCAGGCAGGATTTACGCTCTTGCAGTAAAGCACCATCTCTTTCCAGAATTCCACAGCACGGCTTGTTCCGTCAGAAGTTCCAGCGGGAAGTTTTACCAAATCATACAAATGGCCAGCAGCGTCAAAGCGGAAACCGTCAACTCCCTTGTCCAGCCAAAACTTCATCACCCTTTTGAATTCAGCACGCACTTCTGGATTGTCGTGGTTAAAGTCTGGCATGGAGCGGCTAAACTCTCCTGCATAAAAATTGCCCTTGTAAGATTCATCCTCATTCCAAAGCTTGTGCCCCATTGCGCTTGTGTTTGTGTTGTAGCGTCTGTCGCTTGCCTCTATCCAGCGGTACCAGGAATGATGGGCGTCATCAGGATTTCTTGAAGCCACAAACCATTCGTTGTGTACGGATGAATGGTTAAAAGGCATGTCTATTATAAGAGAGATTGAACGCTTTTTGCATTCGGCAAGAAGTAGCTCAAAGTCTTGCATAGTACCGTACTGGGGGTTAATTGAATAATAGTCGTCAACATCGTAGCCGTGGTATGAATGTGAAGGCATTATTGGCAAGAGCCAGATTCCCGTTATGCCAAGGCTTTCAATATAATCCAGCTTTGAACAGATGCCCTTAAGGTCTCCAATACCGTCACCGTCTGAATCTGCAAAGGAACGGACAAAAAGGCTGTAGTAAACGCCCTGCCCCGCCCCCTTTGCCACGCGAAGCTCTTTTGAATTTTTGGAACAAGAAAATAAACTCATAAGCGAAAATATAATAAAAGTGATTAGAACTATTCGAAAACTATCATTATTGGGCTCGCTGGAAAATTCCTTGCGAAAGCCCCGATAATCCAGATCAGCAGATTGCCGTGTCAAGCGCGGCAATGACAACAGGTCTTTGAACATCTGTATTTTAAAAATAGAAGAAAATTCTTTCATTAGAACCACCTGCTTTAAAACAAGAAACTCCGGTCTTAAACCGGAGAATTAAAATTATTCTATCGAATGTTGACTTTCAAGAAAATTTGTCATGGGGGTGTCCAAAAAGTTTAAGTCACAGTGTCATTCCGAAACTGCTACGCCACATTTGCACGCACTTGCTACAAATGTGGATTCGGAATCTATGCACCACATATGGTATAGATGCTGAAATTGGTTGCAAGCAACCGCATTCAGCATGACATTACATTCAGGACAACCCCATCTTTATTTTACCAATGGATTTTATGGTAAAAGATTCCCGGGTCAAGCCCGAGAATGACAATGCTTTTCAAAAAACAACATCCGAACTATTCAGCGTTTTTCCACGCGTCTACAAATTCTATCATGAACTGCTGGATGTCGCTGAACCATTTCTTTTGGAAAGCGCAAGCCTCTTTTCCTATGTAGCGGAAGTGCCAGCTTTCCCAGCGGAATCCCGTAACATCTTCATAGCCTTGCGGAAAGGAAAGTGACCATCCGTATTCCGCCGCATGTGCATAGAGCCACTTGCCCATGGGCTTGTTTGCAAAGTCATTGCTAAGCTCGCCATAGTCAACCGCAGTACCAAGTTGGTGCTGGCTTGTACCTTCGCGGGCACTCTCACGCTCAGCCTCCTTTAGACCGTCCACTTCCACCCAGTGCTGGAAAAGGCTCTTCTGGTATGAATAGGAACGGTATGTGGAAAGCACATGAATCCTAACGCCGTCCTTTAGGGCAGCCGCACTCATTTCCCTAAGGGATGCCTCTGCCTCCGGGCGCAGGGAAAGATTGTTGCGGCTTATGGTATACAAGTCATTTTTTACAAGACCCTGCAAATCCTTTGGAACATAGTTTTCGCCAACATTGTGTTTTTTGTCTATAAGATACAAAAGTGAAAGGTCATCACTGCGTGTCTTTTTGTCCACATCAAGAACCTTGTGCAAGTCGGCAAGAAATTCCTCCGGGCTTCCGTTGGGAATTGCCTGCTTAGCCCTATTTGACATGGAAGACAAAACACGGCCCAGTTTTTCCACTTCGGGATTAACCTGCGGAACAGAAACTTCCGCCACTTCATTCTTCTGCTGAACCTGCACATCCTCATTTTTAGAAGCATTGTCCTTTGAGCCTTGTGCAACAGCCTTGTTCATGCAAGAAGAAAAACCAGTCGCAACAAAAGCCACAGCCAGCAAAAGAAAAACAAAAGCAAAATTCCTACGCATCACTAACCTCGGTAACAGAGTGAATTATAAAAAATGTGTCGTAGAAGCCCGTGCGCTCAAGGGCATGGTGGGCAGCATCCGACGGATTCATTATAAACACTTTTGTTCCGAATTCCAAGCCGTCATTGATGCAGGCAAGGACAACCCCGGTTCCTGCGGAATCCATGGAAATGATTTTATCCATGTCAAGCACGACATTCGTTTCCTTTATATAGTTGTAAACCTTTTCAGAAACTTCCGTAAGGTTGTAGGCATCAAAAACACCCGCAAGCTCAAGAAGCCTGTAGTTGGGGCCGGTTTTTTCCAGAACTGTAAGCTGGTCCATTATTTATTACCTCCCAGATATTTGAATACAAGAATTGTAATGTCATCATCCAAAGCGCGGGACGTAAAATGAACCAAGGAATCGTAGGTAAACTGAGCCATCTTGTCCGCAGGGAAACGTGAATTTTCCAGAAGCGATGCCTGTGCGCGGTTCTTGCCAAACTGTTCACCGCGGAGTGACTTGGACTCAATAAGACCGTCAGTACAAATCATGGCTATGTCTCCAGCGGCAAGCTTTACCTTCTTTACGTGCAGGTACTTTTCCAAATCCTTAGAGAAGCCAAGGATATGTCCTTCACCCTGAATTTCAATTACGTTGTTGTAGGCCCTTGTGTAAAGGAAGATAGACGGAGAGCCGCAGTTGATGTAGTACATGGTGTCCGTTGCAAAGTCAAGAAGACCGAATGTACCGCTAAAGATTGTTCCCTTAGGCAGGTTGTTTCGTATAAA
>DFJV01000081.1 GCA_002373205.1 Treponema sp. UBA3662 | reverse complement strand
AGCCGTTGCCGGAGGTGAGGTCCCTGAGCGTGTCGAAGGGCCGAACCCCGGTAATGGAGCGGGTAGGGCCCCGCGGAACCCTGGAAAGCCGTAAAAAATGGCCTCCTTGCCATTTTTTACTTACGGGTTTTTAGCAAAACCCGCGGTCTTTTTTGCTAACACATGACGCGCGTCCATGCGCTTGCTTGTTGGACCGGGTAAAAAATGGCAAGAGTTTGCAAATGAGCCAAATGGTAGAGCAGTAAAAACTGCCGTCCAGATAAAGAAAATTCAAAAAAATATATTGACAATAAAAAAATTTGTGGTATTATGAAATTAGTTCCGTGAAAGCGGTTTCATAAAGAGGAGTGCCTTTTGAAAAAGTCGGATCAGGTAACAATTTACGATGTCGCAAAAGAGGCTGGTGTTAGTCCTGCCACTGTTTCACGCGTAATGAATGAGCCATCGCGTGTTGCCGTGGAAAAAAAAGATGCTGTTTTTGCCGCAATCAAAAAGCTCAACTTTGTTCCCAAGGCGGACGCTGTAATCAACGCAAGGCATACCTATAAAAAAATTGGGGTGGTGGCACCGTTTTTTACCCAGGCATCCTTTATGGAAAGAATGAGGGGCGTTTCTGAGGTGCTTGGCCGCGAGCATTACGAGCTTGTGCTTTATTCAATAGACAAAACCGATGACTTAAAGAACTACATTAATGCCCTTGTTGCCACAAACCGGGTGGACGGGCTTATTTTTTTGTGTGTTCATCTGGAAGAGGATGTTTTGACTGTTCTAAGGTCGGCAAAGTTTCCGGTTTGCTTTGTGGAAGAGGCGGCCAGCGGTTTTGACAACGTTATTGTAAAGAATCTTGAAGGCGGTCAAAAGGCGGCGGAATATCTTTACGGGATTGGCTGCAGGAGGCCAGGCTTTATTGGAGAAAAGTCTTCGCTTTCCTATGCGGTTAGCGCAACGGAGGAGCGTTTCCGCGGATATGAATTTTATTTTGCAAACCAGGGAATCGTCATTCAGGACAAGCACGTTTGGATTGGTGACTTTACGGAAAAAAATCTTGACGAGGGAATAAGGGACTTTTTGAAGCAGGCGGAACTTCCCGACTGTGTTTTTTGTTCAAGCGACCTGATTGCGGCTAGGTTCATTGCGCTTGCAAGGGAGAAGGGCATTGGCATTCCTTCAGAGGTAAAGGTGCTTGGCTTTGATAACATTGACATTGCCCAGTACATAGGACTTAGCTCTGTAAGCCAGAATCTTGATGATTCGGGAAAGATGGCTGCTGAACTGATACTGTCAAAAATCAAGAGTGAGAACCGGACTGTCGCGAATATGGTTCTTCCGCTTGACATTATAGAAAGGGAATCAACAAAGACTGCGGCTGAATAAAAAAAATGCATGCAAAAATTGGCCGTAGAAAAAGTTGGTTCTTATACTTGCACATTTAAGCAAGATTCAGGAGGTTAGTATGAAAAAGTTATTTGGAGCCCTTGCGCTTTCTTTTGCGCTTTTGGCACTCGCAGGATGCTCAAAGAAGGAGCAGGCAGCTTCTGGTGGTGATGGGGACAAGACCATTCTTGTTCAGGGTGCCTTCCGTGGCGAAGAGCAGGCCCGCTTTGAGGAGATTATAAAAATCTTTAACGAAAAGACAGGATACAATGTTGTTTACGAGGGAAGCCCCGACTTTGAAGTTCAGATTCAGGTTCAGACGGAAGCTGGAACTCCACCGGATGTTGCGGCCCTTCCCCAGCCTGGTACAATGAAGCGTTTTGCGGCGGCGGGTTACTTAAAGCCCCTTTCCGCCAATGTTGTAAAGGCAATTGATGCAAACTACGCTCCTGTCTGGAAGGAACTTGGCACGGGTAATGACGGCAAGGTTTACGGCGTATTCCACCGCGTTAACGCAAAGAGCTTTGTCTGGTACAACAAAAAGGAATGGAGCAAGAGGGGATATTCAGTTCCCAAGACATGGAATGAACTAAAGACATTGCAGGACAAGATGGTTTCTGACGGTATCGTTCCCTGGTCAGTTGGTTTTGAAAGCGGTGCCGCTACTGGCTGGGCTGGAACAGACTGGCTTGAAGACTTGATGCTGCGTACTGCAGGCCCTGATGTTTACGACAAGTGGGTTAACCACGAAATTGCCTTTGATGATCCCGCTGTTGTAAAGGCCCTTAAAATGTGCGGCGACATTTGGCTTAACCCCAAGTATGTTTACGGTGGCCCTGCAAACATCGTAACACTTAGCTACGGAGACAGCGTAAAGCCTATCTTTGAAAATCCACCAGCTGCAATGATGAACCGCCAGGGCAACTTTATTACAGGCTTTATGCAGGAAGAAGTTCAGGCGGACTTGGAAAACAACGTTGGCGTATTTGCCCTTCCTTCTGTTGATGAAAAATGGGGAACTCCTGTTCTTGGCGGTGGCGACCAGTTTGTTGCCTTTACGGACAAGAAGGGTGTTGAAGAGTTCATGATTTTCCTTACTACTTGGGAAGCATGTGCTCCTTGGGCAAAGATTGGCGGTGCCCTCTTCCCCCACAAGAATCAGAACTTTGCTGACTATGGAAATTCCCTTGAAAAGGAAATTGCAAAGGTTCTTGTTAATGCAAGCGTCTTCCGCTTTGACGCATCTGACCTTATGCCTACGGAAGTTGGTTCTGGTTCCTTCTGGACCGGCATGGTGAACTATGTTAGCGGTGCAGAAAGTGCAGAGCAGGCCCTTAAGGTTATAGACCAGACTTGGCCGCAGTAAGCGATTTGCAGTAAAAACGGGCGTGTCAAAATGATGCGCCTGTTTTATAAATTAGTTTTAGTTTTACAGACTAAAGGAGGAAAAATGCCTGTAACTGTAAGCCGCTTGTGCGCCAACAACTTGTTAAAAACTTTTTTGACGCTTATTGCAACGCTTGCCATTTCTCTTGGCGGATTCATCTTGCTAAAGGGAAATGCGCTTGCTCAAATTCCTACGACGCTTATTGCCGTTGTATGGGGAGTTTTGAGCGTAATCCTTATTTTTTATTCATTGAACCTTTTGGCCGGGCTTTTTCCTACAAAGGTTTACAATAGAATTGTTCCCTATATTTTTATAGGGCCTGCAGTATTGATAATGGGCTGGTACCTCTTTTTGCCTACCATGCGCTCCCTTTACCTTAGCTTTTTGGACAAGGGCGCTTCCAAATTTGTTGGGCTGGATAACTACAAGTTTTTGTTTACCGACCGCTCAATGCTGGTTTCCATCCGCAACACGCTGATTTGGCTTGTATGCGGAACAGGCTTTAGCGTTGTCTTTGGGCTTGTGGCTGCAATCCTTGCGGAAAGGTCTGCAATAGAAAAGACAGCAAAGACTTTTATCTTTTTGCCCATGTCCATTTCCCTTGTGGGTGCAGGCGTCATCTTTAAATTCATGTACTCGGCAAAATTTGGCGGGGCTGAACAGACAGGCCTTTTGAATGCAGTGGTGGTTGCATTTGGTGGAGAGCCAAAGAACTGGCTTGGCAACGCCCCCTGGAACAATCTTTTTCTGATTGCCATTTTCGTATGGCTTCAGACAGGGTTTGCACTTGTCGTTCTTTCTGCCGCCCTCAAGGCTGTCCCCGAAGACATGATAGAGGCTGCGCGAATTGACGGTGCCGGGGAATTTAGAATCCTTATGCAGATTGTAATTCCAAACATCAGGGCTTCTATAATAAGCGTTTCTACCACGATTCTTCTTGCTGCCCTAAAGTGCTTTGACATAGTTTATTCTATGACCAACGGCCTTTTTGGAACGGAGGTTCTTGCTTCCCAGCAGTACAAGCAGATGTTTACCTTCCACAATTACGGACGTGGTTCAGCAATAGCAATATTGATACTGATTGGCGTAAGCCCGGTCATCTATTACAACCTTAAGGAATTCAAAAACAGGGAGGCATTCAAATGAAAGCAAAATCTTTGGAAAAAAAATCTTGTTCCCCTGCAAGGATAATCATAACCTTTGTGCTGATTGCAATTTGCATTCTCTGGACAATACCAACACTTGGAATTTTTATCACTTCATTCAGAACTGCCGATGCAACAAATTCAACGGGCTGGTGGAAGGCTTTTGCAGACTTTAAGTCTTTTACTCTGGACAACTACAACCAGGTTCTTTTTGGACAGCGCTACAGTGTTGGCTCTGCTACGGGAACAAAGGCTGTGCGCGGTGCAACTATGGCGAGCGCATTTTTGTCTTCCGTTACCGTAACCATTCCGTCTGTAATCATACCGATTTTTATTGCTGCGGCTGCGGCATACGGTTTTGCTTGGCTTAGCTTCAAGGGAAGAAAGATTCTGTTTGCAATAATCATTGCCCTTCTTGTTGTCCCCCTTCAGATTTCACTCATTCCCATTCTGCGCGACTACCAGAAGGTTGGCCTTAACGGAAGCTACCTTGGCATTTGGCTTGCCCACTGCGGATTTGGACTTCCGCTTGCAACCTACATGATGTACAACTACATTTCGTCTTTGCCGCGTTCAATCCTTGAGTCTGCCTTTATTGACGGAGCAAGCCATTTTACAACATTCGTGCGCCTGATTCTT
Organism: Treponema sp. UBA3662; assembly: GCA_002373205.1. Lineage (GTDB taxonomy): Bacteria > Spirochaetota > Spirochaetia > Treponematales > Treponemataceae > Treponema_D. The sequence goes on along the minus strand of DFJV01000081.1, from coordinate 4,822 downwards.
CCGCTTAGCGTTCCTGCAATTGCTTCCTTTGCAATCTTCCAGTTCATCTGGGTTTGGAACGACATGCTTGTTTCGCTGGTATTTCTTAGCGGTGCGGGGCAGAAGCTTCAGGTTGTTACGGTTCGCCTGATGAATATGGCCGGTACCAGGGGAACTGACTGGCACTTGCTTACTGCCGGTGCATTTGTTTCCATGGTTCTTCCTTTGGCTGTCTTCTTGGGACTGCAAAAATTCTTTGTGCGCGGACTTTTGGCCGGTTCTGTAAAGGGCTAATTTAGCTAAGTCTTGCCTTTGCTTGAATGGAGGTTTGGGATGTACAAGGAGCAGCTTGTGGACAACATGGCACATTTGACTGGCCTGCTTTACACTCTCTATGGTGACCGCTGGGATTTTTACGACATCTTGGGCCGCCTGCAAAAAATCATGAAGGATGCTTCTGAGCAACGTTCCGCTTCTTATTTGAAGGATGATGACGAAGAGGCCCTTGAGTGTGCAAAAAGAAATGACCGTCCCTGGTATTTAAGGCAGGATTCCGTGGGCATGATGCTTTACGTGGATTTGTTTGCGGGAGATTTGAAAGGCCTTGTTCAGAAAATTCCTTACCTAAAGGACTTGGGAATTAATTATGTTCACCTTATGCCGCTCTTTGACTGCCCCAAGGAAGAGAACGACGGTGGCTATGCAATTTCCTCTTACCGCAAGGTTCAGGATAAGCTTGGCTCTATGGAAGACCTAAAAAAACTTGCTGGGGAATTTCACAAGGAAGGAATTCATCTGGTTTTGGATTTTGTCTTTAACCATACGAGTTCTGAGCATGAGTGGGCAAAAAAAGCTTTGTCCGGTGACGGGTTCTATGAAAATTTTTACTACGTCTACCGGGACAAAAAAATCGTGGACAAGTGGAATTCATCTTTGCGGGAAATTTTCCCCCAGGTAAGGCGGGGCTCTTTTACCTATGTTAATGAACTTGGCGGCTGGGTCTGGACAACGTTCAATTCCTACCAGTGGGACTTGAATTATTCAAACCCGGAAGTCTTTCTTGCCATGGTAGAGGAAATGCTTTTTATTGCAAACCTTGGCGTGTCTGTCCTTCGTCTGGATGCGCTTGCATTTGTCTGGAAGGAAGAGGGAACTGCTTGTGAAAGTTTGCCAAAGGCACATACCCTAATAAAAGCCTTTGAATGTGTGGCAAAAATTGCGGCTCCTTCACTCCTTTTTAAGAGCGAGGCCATAGTTCATCCCGATCAGGTTGTTCAGTACATTGGAAAGGATGAATGTATTCTTTCCTACAATCCGCTTCAGATGGCACTTTTTTGGAACAGCATTGCAACGCGCGACACAAGGCTCTTGTCTCTAAGTCTTGGCAAAAGGTGGAGTATTCCTGCGGGCTGCGCATGGGTTAACTACATAAGGTGCCATGACGACATAGGCTGGACTTTTTCTGATGAGGATGCGGCATCTATTGGAATCAATGGCTACGACCACCGCCTCTTCCTGAACAAATTTTTTACCGCCCGCTTTGAGGGAAGCTTTGCAAATGGGGAAGCCTTTCAGCTTAATCCTCAGACGGGTGACTGCCGTATCTGCGGAACAATGGCATCTCTTTCGGGGCTTGAGCAGGCTATTTCTTTGGGGAATGAACTCTACAAAAAAATGGCCCTTGAAAGAATGAAGATGATGTACGCAACGCTTTTTGCGCTGCCCGGTATTCCTCTTTTGTATGCAGGTGATGAGCGTGCTGTTCTGAATGACTACAGCTACAGGGAAAGTGCTTACAAGTCCTCTGATTCAAGATGGGTTCACAGGATAAAGACGGATTGGGAGCGGAAAGGTGAATGCCCTGAACAAAAAACATTTGCTTCTTTTGTAAAGATGCTGATAGGCCTCCGCGCAAAGGAAGAAATGCTGGGCGGAAGCCAAGTCTTTTTTTATCCTATGCAGGACAAGCGGGTCTTTGCATTCAGAAGGAATACAATTCACGTGGTTGCAAACTTTAGCGAAAGCAATGCTTCTTTTAAGATAGACGCATGGTCTGAAAATTCAACAGACCTGCTTAGCGGAAAAAAATACAGTAATCATCTTGCGCAAGATTTGGGGCCTTACGAAGTGCGCTGGCTTAAGGAAAATATATGAAATTTTCAACAGAAAAATTTGGCGGAAACGAAACACAGAGAAACGAAACTCTTTTTACACTTGGAAACGGAAACCTTGGATTCCGCGGAGACACGGAAGAAAAAGCCGGAACTTTCCACAAGGGAACTTACATAAACGGATTTTACGAGAGCGAATCAATTTTGTACGGGGAGAGCGCTTACGGTTATGCAAAGAACCACGAGACAATTGTTAACCTTCCTGATCCAAAACGCATAGAGCTTACACTTGATTCCATTCCCTTTAATTTGGAAGACACAGGCAAGATAAAAAAATACTTGCTTACGCTGGACACGCAAAAGGGAAGTCTTGAACGCATAACTGAATGGAACGACGGCTCGCGGTCAATTTTCCTTAGAAGCGAGAGGCTTGTTTCTTTTTTGCATGAAGACTGTGCCGCAATCCGCTACAGCGTAACCAACACTTCTTCCAAAGAAGTAGAGCTTGGCTTAAAGAGCTTTATTGATGTTGAGGCAAAAAATATTCTTGCAAAGGACGACCCAAGAATAGGTGCCAAATTCCGCCACGAGGTTTTGCAGATTCAGTCGGAAAATCCACAGGCATTTTTTGCGCGGACGGTGAACTCTTCCCTGTCTCTTGCGGGAACTTGCAGCCACAAATTTTTTCTGGGCAATCAGCGCCTTGATTTTGACGGAGAAAAAAACTTTTGCCTTAAAAGCGGGGAAACTTTTGTCCTTGAAAAATATATTTCTTATGTTTGGCAAAAAGATGGGGATGCTTTGTCCTTAAAGCAAATGTCCTCTGATTCTTGCAAAAAGGCTTTGGAACTTGGCTTTGACAGGCTGCTTGATGAGCAGAAAAATTTTCTTGCGGAATTCTGGAAGGTTGCGCTTGTTCAGATTGAAGGTGACAGGGCAAGTGAAGAGGCTCTTGAATTCAACCTTTTTCATCTGCTACAGTCTGCTTCTAGGAACGGAAGGGCTTCCATTGCGGCAAAAGGCTTGTCCAGCGAAGGTTACGAGGGGCATTTTTTCTGGGACAGCGAAAGCTATGCCTGTCCTCTTTTTACATACACCTTCCCCCTCGTTGCAAAAAGCCTTTTGGAATACAGGGCACGCATTTTGCCAAAGGCATTGGAAAGGGCAAGTGTGATGAACCTAAAGGGAGCCTTGTTCCCCTGGCGCACAATCAGTGGAGAGGAAACGTCTGCATATTTTCCTGCCGGAACTGCCCAGTACCACATAGACGCGGACATAATCTTTGCCCTTAACAAATACCTAAATGCCCACGAGGATGATCTTGGCTTTGAAAGGAAAGACGTTGAGGAACTTTGCGCACAAACTGCAAGAATGTGGCTAAGCCTTGGCCACTTTAGCAAAAGCAAGGACGGAGCCTTCTGCATAGAAGATGTTACAGGGCCTGATGAATACACAGCCATTGTAAACAATAATGCCTTTACAAATTTGATGGCACGCGAAAACCTGGAGATTGCCCTTAAACGTTCAGGAGACAAGGCCAGCGAAGAAGAAAAAAATGAATGGAATCTTGCTGCAAAAAAAATGTACATTCCCTATGATGATGAAACAGGCATTATTCCCCAGGATGATTCTTTTATGGATAAGACCGACTGGGATTTTAAAAACACACCAAAAGAAAATTATCCGCTATTGCTTCATTACCATCCTCTTGTGATTTACCGCCACAGGGTTTTAAAGCAGCCAGACTTGGTTCTTGCCCAGTTTTTGCTTGGCGGAAGATTTACGCTTGCAGAAAAAATCAGGAACTTTAATTTTTACGAAAAATATACAACCGGGGATTCTTCTCTTTCACACTGCATAATGAGCATAATGGCATCTGTATGCGGCGAGAGGGAAAAGGCTCTTGAATACTTTAACAAGACCGCCCGCATGGACATTGATGATGTGAACGGAAATTCCCGCGACGGAATTCATACTGCATGTATGGCAGGAAGCTGGATGAGTGTGGTTTACGGATTTGCAGGATTCTCTGACTATGGCGGAAAGTTTTCATTCAATCCTCAGATACCGTCTTCTTGGAAAAAGCTAAAGTTTTCGCTTGCTCTAAAGGGTTCAATTCTTGACGTGACTTTGACACATGATGCTGCCGAATATTCACTTAGAAAAGAAAGTGCGGGGGTAAGCCTAAGGCACCGCAATGTTGAATTTACCCTTGGCGCAGGTGAGAAAAAAACTTTTGGTCTTGCACCAAAGCTAAAGGCCCTTCTCTTTGACCTTGACGGTGTAATCACTAATACTGCCGAACTTCATTACAGGGCATGGAAAGAGATGGCGGACAGGGAAGGTCTTATCTTTAATCAGGAAATAAACAAAAGGCTTTTGGGCATTTCCAGAGAGGCCTCTCTTGCTGTTATTCTTGAAGCAAACAAGGTTGTCTGGAGCAAGGAAAAAAAGGACAAGGCCTGCTACGAAAAAAATGAGCGCTACAAGGAATTGATTTCTTCTCTTGGCAAAGACGACATTCTTCCGGGAATTGAAAATCTTTTAAAAGAAGCATACGCTCAAGGAATATCGTGCGCGCTTGCTTCTTCAAGCAAAAATGCCCCTGCTATAATAAAGGCTTTGGGTCTTGAAAAATACTTTGAGTGCAGCCTTTCTAAGCCCTTGGATTTTTCTGCAGGAATAAAGGCTAAGCCCCAGCCGGACATCTTTTTGAATGCTGCGGAAAGTGC
>DFJV01000106.1 GCA_002373205.1 Treponema sp. UBA3662 | reverse complement strand
TGTCATGGTTCGACTACGCTCACCAACCGACGCACGGCAATGAACTTATGTGGCTTGTGCTTTATTTTGCGTTTCTTGCAACGCGGAAGCCAACGCCTGAGTGATGCTGTGTCATTGGGGCATCATCCCATGCGGTTACAGTTGCAGCCCTTGCGCTTGAGCAGTAGTTGCCGCCGCGTACAATGCGCTCACCGTCGTCTTCGCCAAGGTCATAGCACCATTCGTAAACGTTTCCGCTCATGTCGTAAAGGCCAAGCTTGTTAGCAGCCTTTAGGCCAACTTCGTGCGTGCAGTAGCCTGGTGTGTCCTTTGCAACCTTTTCCTTTCCTGTCTTGCCGGTAGTAAGGTTGTAGACATACCATGCAACCTTGTCCAAGTCGGGGGAAGACATGTCGCTTTTTTTGAAGGTCTTTGACTGTGAACCGCTGAATGCAAAGCTCCAGTCGGGAGCAGAGGCATCGCCACCGCGGGCAGCATATTCCCATTCAGGTTCAGATGGAAGCCTGTAGCCGTTGGCATTCTTGTTGATGGACACTGTAGCATCCATGATGTGCTTTTCTATGTAATTACCGACCTTTGTTTCTTCTATTTTATTGATTTCAATCTTGTAGACTGGTTCAAGGCCTGTCTTTTTGCTGAGCACGTTGCAGAAGTTTACGGCATCGTACCAGGTTACGTTTTCTACAGGGCGGTATTTTTGGGTTTCTCCCTTTACAAGAGATTTTTCCAGTGAGTTGGAAGGCTTTGCGTCAAGTTCGAAAATTTTGCCGCTTTTTGTAGAAACTGTTTCGCCAGCCAAAACGGCTTCGTAGAATTCCTGCGTTACTTCGTACCTTCCGATATAGAATGAATCTACGTTTGGCACGTCGTCCAGAAGGCTTGAGTCGCCATGCTCAACGGCAGCGCCTTTTGTGGAACCGCCCTTTACCAAAACTTCGCTTGCCTTTGAATAGGCCTTTCCGTTTACAATGATTGCTCCCTTTTCGCCTTTTACTGGAGGATCTTTTGGTGAGAATTTCTTTTCCGGCTTTACGGGTGCAGGTTTGGCTTTTGGTGCAACTTTGCCTTTTGCCTTGCCTTGTGCGAATGAGCTTGAAACTAGTAGTGCAGACACAAGGATTAATGTTGAGAATTTACAAATTCTTTTCATTTGGAACTCCTTTTGCTTTAAGTTTTCATTAAAAGAACAATTTTATTTTATTGAAGTTACATTGAATAGTGGCTTAATCAACGCACCCCGCAGCAAGCTACGGGGTATGAGTTCCTCATAAAACGAATCCCCCTGTATCAAAACATCCTTACGCGAACCAACGAGGTGTGCGTTGTTCTTAAAAGGTATTGCAGTCAGGGTTGAATACCCTTATTCCGCCCCAAGGGGCGGGGTATTCAACCCTTCCGCGCGAATAAAAGTTAATAGGGCAAACTTCGAGTTTTATATTTGCAGCAGAAAAATTGGCTCCCGGCAGTAAACGCGTCAAAAAAGCAAGGGTTGTTTACAACCCCAAGCGCAGATACAAGGTATCTGACTCGCTTCGACAGGCTCAGCGAGCGTTCAGAGGGACGGCTCTTCATTCAATATGACAGGTGCTCGCGATAATTATATGCGAACTTGTTATTAATTTTAGCAGGCGTTGTCCGTTCGCTACGCTCACTACCGAGTTACTTCGTAACTCGCGATAATTATATGCGAACTTGAAATAAAATATAGCAGGGGTTGCGGGCGGCGTTTGAGCCCGCAGAGGGGGTAGCGGAAAAGGCAACAAAGCGGAACAAATGACGAAAGCGGCTTGTTTTGAAAACAGGTATGTTGTTTTGGGACAGCCATTGAGTTTCGCTTCGATAGGCTCAGCGTCCATTCAGGGTGACGGCACTTCTTTGTAAACTCTACACCCTTCGACAAGCTCAGGGTGCGTGGATACTGTCGTTTTTTTTGCTTTACCTGCCGCTTTTGGCATTTGTGGAGCGACTTGCCTTTGTAGCGAGGGGGAGACTTCCCCCTCCTTGGGTAAGAGGCTATTCATCTGCGGATTCCAGTTCCTCCAGGTACTGATCGGCTTCGGCTTGCTTCTTTTTGCGCTCGGCTTCTTTTTCCTGCTCCTTAAAGAATTCGTCGAGGGTCTGGTTAAGGACGGCTGGCGATACAGGCTTTAGAAGATAGTTTGCGGGCTTTAGTTCCAGGACCTTTTTTACGATGTTTTTGTCGTCCTTGGAGGTAAGGAAGATTACAGGTATGTTCATGGTGGCCTGTTCGCTCTTTAGGATGCGGAAGACTTCCTGCCCCGAAAGGATTGGCATTTCGTAGTCCAAGAGGATAAGGTCTACGGTGTGGTTCTTTAGGAAGGTTATTGTGTTCATGCCGGAGTTTGTAATGTAGACGTTGTACTTGTTGCCTAGCAAGGTCTGCATTGAGCGCAGCAGGGCAGAGTCGTCGTCTACAAGGAGAATCTTTTTCTTGGAAGAGTCCTCCGGGCCGCCTGCATTGGGCTTGATTACGCCGGGAAGTTCCGCCTCGTAGTTGTACCCCGTGCTTATTAGGTCAAGCTGGGTGATTAGGTCCGTTGTGTTTACAGGACGCTTGAATACTGCGCTTATGAGGGACTTGGGGAGCGAGCGGTAGGCAATGTCCAGCTCTACGGTGTTGCCGATGAGGAAGAAATAAACCGGGTCATCTATGGTCTGGTGGGAAAGCTTTTCTGCATAGTATTCCAGGGTGGAGACATAGGCCGTAGCGTCATTGTCCAGGTAAAGTATGGAAATGGACGGCCTGTTCTTCATCTCCGCAATTTCTTTTGGATGGGGCTGGGAAAACACAACCTCGTAGCCGCCGTTTTCCAGTGTCTTGGCAAGGGCGGTTATTAAAAAACTTTCTGCAAAACTGCTTATGAACAATATTCTCTTTTCCATACTAACACTCCTTTAAGGCTTCTACAATTGCGGCAGAATCTCCTGAGCGGATATACTGCTTTATTTGCTCGTAAAACTCTTTCTTTGAATCTGGAATTTCGTAGCCGTCCAGCATTTGTACGATGCTGTCAGCTGCGTTAAAGTCGAATGACTGGGCATACTCCCTTAGGGCAGACATGGCCTCGTTGAACTTCTGCTCCTCAATCAACTCTTTGCCGGAGGTTTCCCCATCCTGCTGGCTGGAATTTCTGGGGTAGATGGGAGACAGTTTTTCCACATAGCTGCGGTAGAGCGTTAAAAGAGCCGGTGTCTTTGCCTGAATTTCTTCATCGTTCTTTTCGTCTCCGCACTTTTCCAGGTAAGCGGCTTGTTCAGACAGTTCCATTGCACCTATGAGCTTGGAAGAACTCTTTAGGGCGTGGGTCTGAATGGTGTAGTTCTTAAAGTCCTTCTTTGACGCGTAGTATTCTATGTCTGCCGCACGCTTTGGTATGTTGTTGTAGTATTCCTTTAGCGCAATAAGAAGGATGTCCTCGTCACCGCAGTTCTGCATTGCGGTTTCAAAGTCTATTCCGCTAAGCCCCTGGGGGATTTTTGAATCCTTTGCGTCAGCGGAGTTTGCAAATACAATTTCGTTTTCTGCACCCCTGTTTTTGTCCGACATTCCTCCGACGGTTCTGTGGACAAGGGAAGGGGGCAAAAGCTTTATGAGGATTTTTTCTATCTTGTCGCTGTCTACAGGCTTGGCAAGGTAATCGGCAAAACCTTCCTTAATATAAAATTCCCTGGCGCCGGAAACCACGTTGGCGGTAAGCGCAACCACTGGTGTGTCCATGCAAAGGTTGCCATCCATTGCCTTCATAAGGTGGAAGGCTTCTACTCCGTCCACATTCGGCATACGGTGGTCAAGGAAAATTACGTCGTAGTGCTTTTTGCAGACCAGCTCAAACATTTCCTGTGCGCTAAGAGCCGTGTCCACTTGAATCTGGGTGTCCTTGAGCAGCCCCACCGCAACGATTATGTTCATCTTTGTGTCGTCCACAATAAGAATCTTGGCTTCGGGGGCATGGAAAGCTTCCTTATATTCTTCAAGCCCCTGCAGGTAGTTCTCGTAGCTTTCGTCAAAGTCGCCAATGGGATCCCACCAGACAACCTTTTGCGCCACCCTAAATGAGAATTCTGAACCAGAGCCGTATTCGCTCTTAACTTCCAGCTTGGTTCCCATAAGCCCCAGGAGCATGCTGACTATGTTAAGACCCAGGCCGGAGCCTTCTATGGTGCGGTTTCTGCGCTCGTCAAGACGCTCAAAGACGGTAAAGAGCTTTGGAATATCCTCCTGCTTTATGCCAATGCCGGTGTCCTTTACCCTAAAGATAAGGTCTATTGTGTTCTCGTCCTTGGTCTCGTAGTCCATGGTCATGGTAATGGTTCCAGCGTCCGTGTATTTTGCCGCGTTGGTCAGAAGGTTAAGCATGCACTGCTTTACGCGGATTTCGTCTCCGTTCAAGAGATGGGGAATTCCGGGGTTTATGTTAAGTTTGAATTCCAGGTTCTTGTCCTTGATTCTCGGGCTTATCATGTTGATTAGGTCTGTAACCACGGAAGAAAGCTCGTATTCAGCATTGATAATCTCCATCTTGCCCGATTCAATCTTGGAAAAGTCCAGGATGTCGCTTACGATTTTTAGCAGGGTGTTGCTGGAACTCTTTATGTTGCGGGCATACTCCAGAACCTTGGGCTCCTTTGTTTCCCTTATGAGCATCTCGTTAAGCCCCATGATGGAGTTGATAGGGGTGCGGATTTCGTGCGACATGTTGGCCATAAAAGAAGTCTTTGCGGAATTCTTTGCCTTTTCAACCTCTATCTCAGAGTTAAAGAGCTTAACCGTCATCTCGCTGTAGCGGCGCTCGTTTTTCTTAAAGATGCTTGCAAGAACCATGCTGAGGCTTGTAAAAAGGGACGCATCTATAACGTCTATAAGGAAAACATCCGTTGGCTTGTAGTTGAAAGACACAAAAAAGACTGCAAAGATGATTATTATGTTGTTAAAAATCTCGGAGCGGATGCTGCTGTCCCTAATAAGAACCGCCGCCAGTATGCGGAAGCCAATGACCAGTACAAAGGGCCGGGGAAGGGGCGTGTTCATGTTCAAAAAAATGCCCAGAAAGTAGCAAAAAGAAAAGAAGATGTAGACCTGAATCTTTGAGTGCCTAAAGGAAAATTTCTTAAAAAGATTCACAAAGGCAAACCAACCAAGGCAAACAAAAAAAGAAACTATGTAAAGCATCTTGGCCCAGGTGTTAAAGACGGTTTCCAGCCTGTAAAGCCCCGGAACAAAGGAAAAACAAGCCAGCATCAAAAGAACGAATGTAGAAAAGAAGAGCAAATCCCTTAAGACGTTGTAGTTGAACTCCGCATAAACCTTGGTCGGATCAGTCTGAGCGGCAATTTCCTGAGGAATTTCGTCTTTATTTGCGGTGTTCATTTTTGTTAGCTTCATTTACTTCAATTATACCATAGAATTTTTATAAGGCAACCTAGAAAAAGGCAACTTTTTAAGACTTTTTAAGACTATTCAGGAGCGCATTTTTATTTTTTACTGTGCCCGGCACTCCGTGTCCGGTCAAACCATGCAATTTTTACCCCCTGTCAAACAAGCAGCGCCATGGGTTCACGCAGCGAAGCTTCCAGCGGGGCGCGTCATCTGGTAGCATAAAAAACAGGCAAGTTTTCGTAAGAAAACTTGTGGGGAAAAATGCCAAGGAGGGCATTTTTCCCCACTTTCCAGGGTTCCGGCTCCCGCCTCCATTGCCTGGGGGGGGCATCCTGCAAACAAGCAGCGCCATGGAGGGCGCGTCGTCTCGTAGCAAAAGAGATTGGGTAGTTTTACGCAGGAAAACTACTGGTTAAAAATTGCACGGATGCAATTTTTAACCAAGCGCCCTTCCAATCGGGGCTAGGATTATTGGGTAAACACTTTTCCAAATCCATTCTTAAGCAAGTGCAATTCATTTTTGGGTGAACAGGAAGCAATGAGACGTTGTCCGCTCGCTTCGCTCACTGCCTTATGCCAACAAATGTTTCTTGATTTTCGGGGGCGTTGCGGGGGTGTCCCCCGCAGAGGGGGTAGGCGATTCTTTAGATGAGCCGCAGGGGGAGACATCCCCCACCTAAATGCACAAACAATAAGGGTTTAACTGCCCAGCTTTGGACGAAGATTTACGCTTTCCCGGATTAAAGCGCACCGCTACTGGAAAAACATGTCGGAATGTGATAGTATTGCCCCTTGAGGGATCACATGATAAAAATTCAAAACGTAAAAGATGTAGAAGAAAGTTTTTTTGCGGGACGCGACTTTGGAGACTCAATCCAGACTGTCCGCGACGTATTAAAGGATGTTCAGCTTCGCGGAGACCAGGCACTTCTGGAATACAGCAGGAAATTTGACCTTTCTGCCCCCGCAACGCTAGAAATTCCGCTTGAAGAGCTAAAAGCAGCCGCCCAAAAGATGGAAAGGGAAAACCCCAACCTTTACAAGTCCATCTGCTACTCCCACGACCTTGCCCTCAGGTTTGCAAAAAAGCAGAGGGAATCTTTCAACGACTTTGAGACAGAGCTTGAACCGGGGCTTTTTACCGGCCAGAAAAACATAGCGGTAGACCGGGCAGGTGCCTATGTTCCTGCGGGACGCTTTCCACTGGTAAGCTGCGTCGTAATGACAATTACACCTGCTGTTGCGGCAGGAGTAAAAGACATAATCCTCTGCACACCGCCAAGAGTCCACCCCGATGACCTTGAAAAGGCAAAAAAAGAAGGCACAGGCATTCCGGGAAAGCCTTTTGTTGGCGGAAAGCCCTATGCAGACGAAAACATAATGGCAGCGGCCTACATTTGCGGTGCAACAAAAGTGTTCGCAGCTGGAGGAAGCCAGGCTATAGCGGCAATGGCATTTGGAACAAAGAGCATTCCCCGCGCAGACGTAATAGTTGGCCCGGGCAACAAATTTGTTGCAGAAGCAAAGAAGCTCGTGTACGGTAACGCCGGCATAGACATGATTGCAGGCCCCACGGAAGTCTTTGTAATTGCAGATTCTTCTGCAAAGCCTGAATGGGTTGCGGCAGACCTGCTTGCACAGGCAGAGCACGACGTTGTGGCACAGGCAGTTATGGCAACACCGGATGCAGAGCTTGCAAAAAAGGTTGCGGAAGAAATAGAGCGGCAGCTTGAACTTTTGCCAACAAAAGAAATTGCGAAAAAGAGTATAGAAGCTTTTGGACGCATAATCATAACTGACTCTGTAGAACAGGCGCTTGAACTTGCAAACAAAAAAGCCCCGGAGCACCTGGAGCTTGCCATGGAAGAAGGTGCACTGCGCGACAAGATTCAGTCACAGGCAAGGAACTTTGGCTCCCTCTTTATAGGACACGGTTCTGCAGAAGTGTTCGGAGACTATGCAGCGGGCCTTAACCACACACTGCCAACATCCGGCAGCGCAAGGTTCACAGGCGGACTTTCTGTAAGGGTCTTCCTAAAGACAGTCACAACCCTGCGCACAATCCCCGGAAGCGAAGGCTACAAGCAATCTGCAACTGCGGCAGGCTACCTTGGAGATGCGGAAGGTCTTGCGGCACACGCAAAGGCAGCCAGATTGCGCCTTGACCAGTAAGAAACAATTTTTTGAGATGCTGATTAACGCCAGCCTGAACTGCTACGCCACATTCGAGCGCACCCGCCACGGATATGGAACCAGGGTCTGCAAAAGCAACGGCCAGTCAGCATTTCCCCTATTTGGAGATACAGAATGAAGATTTACAAACTTGGCGAAGAAGTTCTTAGGCAGAAGTGCGAGGAAGTAAAACCGGAAGAAATAGACGATTCCATGCGCCAGCTCTTTGAAGAGATGTTCCAGACCATGATAAGCGCAAACGGAGTTGGACTTGCAGCCCCCCAGGTTGGCATTGCAAAAAGGTTTTTCGTTGCAATGTCAGACGACGAGGTACGCAGGGTATTCATCAACCCCGTAATAACAAAAACCTCCGCCGAGCTTTGTGACTACGAGGAAGGGTGCCTTTCCATCCCCGGTGAAAACGAAAACATCAGCCGCCCGGAGAAGGTTTCGGTGAGCGCACTCAACGAACACGGAAAGCCATTCGTGCTGGAAGACGTAGACGGACTTTTGGCCCGCATAATCCAGCACGAAAACGACCATTTGGACGGAATCCTCTACATTGACCGCGGAAATGCCGAAACAAAGGAAAGAATCATTTCTGAGTTCAAGAAAAGAGCCGAACGGGCACAGAAAAAAGCAGCCCAAAAAGAGGCAAAGGCCAGAAGTATAGCGGCAAAAATAGCCGCAAAAAATGCAAAGAAAGGAAATGCATAAGAAATGCTAAGAGTAATTTACGGGGGTAGTCCTACGGCTTCGGCAAAGGCACTGGAGCTTATCCTTAGGGACAGCGAAATGTCCCGCCAGACACCCGAGCAGGAATACAAAATCGTGGGCGTACTCACAAACCCGCCATCCGCACAGGGAAGGCACAGAGACCTTATCCCAACAGAAGTTGGCCACACAGCCCAAATCTGGAACGAAGCGCGTGACGGTGGAATAACCATACTTACACCCGAACACATAAGGGAAGAAGAGCGCAAACAGATAGCCGCCCTGCACCCGGACATCTTTGTCTGCTTTGCATACGGCCACATCTTGGGCCCCAAGTTCTTTGCCCTATTCAAGCACGGAGGAATCAATCTGCACCCTTCCCTGCTGCCAAAATACCGCGGGGCAACTCCGGTAAACCAGGCAATCCTAAACTGCGACAGCGAGACAGGCTTTAGCGTACAAAAAATGGCACTTGGCATAGACGAAGGCGACGTAATCTCCGAGCAGAAGGTAACGCTAACAGGCACGGAAACCGCAGAAACCCTTCTAAAGCAGTGCGCACTCTACGGAGCATCGGAAATAACCACGATTCTCCGCAACACATCAAAGACCGGCAACCTCCCCAACGCCAAGCCCCAGATTGGAGAAGCCAGCTACTGCACCATAATCAAAAAGGAAGACGGCAAAATCAACTGGAAAAACCCGGCGGAAAAGATAGATGCCCAGATAAGGGCATACACACCGTGGCCAGGCTGCTTTACAAGCTGCAACGGAGTCCAGCTTCGCATACTAAAGGCGCGTGATGCTGCAAAGGTAGCAAACCAGGACTCATCCATACCAAAAAACACGGCGGCAGTCCCCGGCACAGTCCTTTCCTACAACAAGCAGCGCGGAATTCTCATCCAGACGGGGGACGGGGTTCTAATAGCAACGGAGCTTCAGTGGCAGGCAAAAAAGGCCATGGACTACAAGTCCTTCATGAACGGGGCAAGAAATTTTATCGGTTCCGTACTGGAATAACATTGAATAAAGTGATAGGATAGCAAGCATGAGTATTGAAATTTATGATGAAGAACACCAGGGCGCAAGCACAGAAGGCTTTGGTTCCGAAAACTACATGGCTAAGGCTTCAGAGGCAAAAGCTACAGGCTCTGCAAAAAAGAAAGGCTTTGGCTTAAGCGTAAAAAATCAGGTTGAAAATTTTTCAAACGGCGGATTCCCACTTCTTATTACTATTATATTGGCATTCATAGCAGTAGTAGTCTCCTGTCTGGCAGTATTCTTTACGTCAGTTCAGGGAGAAGAAAAAGTCATGGTTCCAAACGTCATCGGAAAATCCTGGTCCACGGCTTTCCTTGAAATGCAGGCAAAGGAACTCTATCCCAAGCTCTACCTGCGCTACTCAGACAAACCCGGAGAAGAAGGCCTGGTACTTGACCAGACCCCGCCCGGAGGAACAATCGTAAAGGCCTACCAGCGCATAGAAGTAACCGTAAGCCGCGGAATTGCGGTAGACAGCATAGAAAACTACGTGGGACAGGACATAGATGCCGTACAGACAAGGCTCCAGACCCTCTTTAGCGGAAACACCTTGGTAGACGTACGCCCGGTAGTTTACCAGAAGAGCAGCTCAAAGGCAGGAACAATCCTTAGCCAGTACCCGGCAGAAGGAACAATCATCTCTGACCCAATCAAGCTCTTTCTTATCGTAAGCAACGGCAACGAGGCGGAAAAGGTTACAGTCCCCAACTTTACAGGCGTAAGCATAGAAAAGCTCCTTGAACTTATGCAAACCTCAAAGCTGGTCTTTGAATTCAAGTCGCATGATGCAGCCGGAGGAGAAGCCCCTGGAACGGTAACCGCAACAGACAAGGCCGGAGCAGAAGTGGAAGCATTCAGCACCGTAACGCTGGACCTTGCCTTCCCTGTACGCGGAGAAGCCGACGAAACAGTATACGGCGTTCTTAACTGCACCCTGCCAGAATATCCATACCCGGTACCAGTCCGCCTGGAAGCAACAGACGCAGAAGGCAACACAAAGGAAATCGCCACAATCAGCCACCCCGGCAAAGTTGTGCAGATTCCTTACATAGTAACCAAGGGCAGCGTAATCACACTGTACGCAATGGATTCAACAGTAACCCAGCAGACAGTAAACTGAGTTCTAAAGAACTGAGTTCTAAAGAACTGAGTTCTTTAGAACTCAACAAAAATGCCACCGCAGAGCCAAAACTCAGACGGTGGCATTTTTATTCAACACTTGTTCAGCACTTATTCAGCATTTATTCAAACTTTATCCAGACTTTACACAGCCAAAAAATCCTATTCAGCATCCTCGCGGTTCTTTACCGCAACCCGCTGGTTAACAGAAGAAAGCAAAGCCGCCAAAGCCTTCTTTACATCCGCATCCTTCTTGCCCGCAATGGCACAGTCACAGGCAGAACTAAGAGCCGTAATCTTTCCCAGAATATCCTGCTCAAACTTGGCCGCAAGAATCCCGTCGGTCTCCTCCATGTGCTCAACCTCGTCAACAAGCCTTGCAATCTGCTCCTTTTCCTCTGCCCAAGAATCATTCATCGTACCGGACTTAGCCAAAAGCAGCTTCATGGAAGAAACAATCTGCTCCAAAAGCGTAGGAAAAGACGGAAGTGCCTCTTTATCTTCCTCGGATTTTCCAAACAAACCCGAAATTATCTTCTGTACTATCATAGGCATTTATAATACTTCATTTTCGCAAAATATACAATAAATATCTGTTATCTCCAAAAACTCAAAATATATAGTCTATAAATACAATGTCATTTTAGCATAAGAAAACTGTCATGCCGAATTTATTTCGGAATCTCTCTTAAATACGCTACTTTTCTGGACGGTGCCTTTGACTGCTCTACCATATTATTCCTTGGCTAATTCGACCGAACATGCCCCGCGTCACCGCCCTTCCGCCCTTCGGTAACCCTCATCCCGCTTGCGCGGGACTAAAGGGGCTCCACGGCGGCGTACGTCGCCTCAAAAAATCCCTCCATGGATTTTTTGAGGATTGCAGAACTGCATAGCAGTTCTGCATGTTGCTAAGCCGCCATCCTTGGCTTAATACTGCTTGGCAAGAACGAGTTAAAAATCCCTCCATGGATTTTTTTATGATTGCAGAACTGCATGGCAATTCTGCATGTTGCTAACTCGCCATCCTTGGCTTAATACTGCTTGGCAAGTACGATAAAAACTCCGTGGATTTTCGTGGGTATTGAAGGGGCTGTCCAAAAAAGTATATGTCATTGCCGTGCTTGACACGGTAATCTTTTACATTGCAAGCAAATAGATTTTCACATCTTTCGCAACAAAGTTTCCAGCGAGTCTGACAATGGCAGGTCTGTTTCAAAACTCGACATTGAACCTATTTGGCAAGTAAGACAAAAAAAACTGCATGTTGCTAACCCGCCATCCATGGCTTGATACTGCTTGGCAAGAACGAGTTAAAAATCCATCCGTGGATTTTCTCGGGTATTGGAGAACTGCTATGCAGTTCTCCAAGCTGCTAAGCCGCGCATCCATGCGCTCTTTACTATTTGGCAAGTACGATAAAAACTCCATGAATTTTCGTGGGTATTGAAGGGGCTGTCCAAAAAGTATATGTCATTGCCGTGCTTGACACGGCAATCTTTTACATTGCAAGCAAATAGATTTTCACATCTTTCGCACCAAAGTTTCCAGCGAGCCCGACAATGACAGGCCTGTTTCAAAACTCGACATTGAACCTATTTGGCAAGTAAGACAAAAAAACTGCATGTTGCTAAGCCACTACCTTATGTTAAGATTGTAATTGTCCACAGCTTCCATTCTGTAGGAGGCAGACCACATGCGGGTTAAGGCGGTAGAAAGGGCAAACAAAATGCACAAGGCTCCTGTTTCCTCCACTCCAGCGGAATCCTCAGGCATACGATAGTTTGCAACCCCCATGCCTATACACCCAAGCGCACAGGCATAGCTTGCATAATTCCAAAAATTTGCCTTTCTTACCAACGGCTTGTTTTCTTCCAACGTCAAGAGCAGCCTGTTCAGTTCCTTGGTGGAAAGAGTATTCTTTTTTGATGAAGATTCAAGCTGAAACATATTGAACGTCTGGAATAACAGAGGAGATCTCCTTGAATGGACTATTAAATCTTTTTTCTTATTTTTACTATTCTTAACAGGAATATCCGTTACTATAACCGTTTCTGCCTCTTCCGTTTTAGAAGCATCAGAATTTTGCTTTGCCTCCTCTGAAAAAGAAGAATGCAAGGCAACCAAGGCAAAAAACATAAGGGCAAGAATATTTTTTCTCATTTTATTTATTCCTAGAAATTTGAATTGAGATTTTGTCGCTATTCCATGCAGCATAAGCCTCGGTAGTCAAACAACTTTTTGCTTGCATCTCTATTTTTTCAATATTCAAAATAGACTCTTCAACCGACAAAGTTTCATTGTCTATCACATTTTCTACCAACGAAATGTAATAAGTTGTTGCTTCAGAAACCAAGTCCTGTTCCAAAAGAAATTCAGCAGATAATATATCATCATCTAATTCCAAAAATTTAGACTATTTGTTATACAAAACATGATAACACAGAAAATTGATTTATCAAGTTCCCCTCAATAATTTTCAACAATTCATCAATATTTCTGATTCCCCAAAACCGTAGCAAAGGCATGAGGCCGGATTGGAGGGGCGCGCGAAGCGCGTTGCGGCAGCAATGGAGCGCGGTTAGCGCGATTCTCGCAACGAAGTTTCGAGCGACCCCGGAAAGCGCCTAAAAAATGGCCTCCTTGCCATTTTTTAGGCCGGGTTTTCTGGCAAAAACCCGCGAGTCTTTATACAAACATCTAACGCGCCCTCCATGGCGCTATACGTTCTAAAAAAAGGCAAGTGTTATTTTTGGACACTTATCATTTGCAGGAAAAAAGAACCGCAAAAAGAAGCTGCCGTCCAAATAAAAAACAAAGATACAACTTTCAGCTAAAGAGCCTTTACCTGTCATTAATAAGTGTTAATCTAAAATAGCATTTTTTTTCAAGGAAAATGAATATAGATTACTTGTTAATTCTTCCCTATCTATCCAGCAGTGTATAAGTTAAGTGCTTTTTCAAACAAAAGGTTCGCTCTCCAATAAAATTTGGGGTACGCTGTAATGGAGCCGGGGTTCGTGACGAAAATCCATTTTGCGCGGTACGAGCGTAGCGAGTTAGACACCTATTACCGCGCATCATGGAGTTTCGGCACGGTTCCCGGCGGGAATGGAAGCGTACCTTGTTTTTAAATAATGCTTTTCAAAATTGTTTTAGATTCGCACTTATCTTCTACACACATAACCTTTACCTTGACCCAATAGGGCAAAAAGGGGTAAAATCAAAAGAAGTGTTCCAAACTGAATTTTTAAGACGGAACCTTTTTTTCTTCTATATAACAGGAGTTTTTTATGGTTATCAAACCCATGATTCGCAGCAACATCTGCATCAACGCACATCCGGTTGGATGCGCAAAAGAAACGGAGCGCCAGATAAAATATGCGGTCGCTCAAAAGGCAAAACGCGGAATTAAGACGGTAAAAGAAGGCGGCAAAGGCCCAAAGACTGTCCTTGTATTGGGCTGCTCCACAGGCTACGGACTCGCCAGCAGAATCAGCGCTGCTTTTGAATACGGTGCAGACACAATCGGCGTATCTTTCGAAAAAGAGCCACGCGAAACAAAGGGCGGAACCCCGGGCTGGTACAACAACATGGCATTTGACCGCAAGGCAAAAGAAGCAGGCCTCAAGGTTGAAACCCTCAACGGAGACGCTTTTTCCGACGAAGTGCGCCAGCAGGTAATAGAAAAGGTAAAGGCATGGAACGCAAAATTTGACCTTATCGTTTACAGCCTTGCAAGCCCCGTAAGAACGGACCCCGACACAAAAGTAATGTACAAGTCTGTAATCAAGCCGGTAGGACAAACCTACGCAGGACAGGCACTGGACATGATGACAGGAGCACTTTCCTTTATGGAAGCAAAGCCGGCAGAAGGCGATGACATTCCCAACACAATCAAGGTAATGGGCGGCGAAGACTGGGAGCGCTGGATTAAGCAGCTTAGCGAGGCAGGTGTCTTGGCAGAAGGATGCCGCACGCTCGCATATTCATACATCGGGCCAAAGCTTAGCCACGCAATCTACCGCGACGGAACAATCGGGGCGGCAAAGAAGGACCTGGAAGCAAGGGCACACACAATCAGCGGAATGCTTAAGCCACTGGGAGGAGCCGCATACGTAAGCGAAAACAAGGGCCTTGTTACAAGGTCAAGCGCGGTAATCCCCATTATTTCCCTATACCTTGGAGCCCTCTTTAAGGTAATGAAGGCAAAGGGAACCCACGAAGGCTGCATAGAACAGATGGAGCGCCTCTTTGCAGAACGCCTCTACACAGGTGCGGACAACTCGGCAGGAACAGTTCCTGTAGACAGCGAAGGCCGCATCCGCATAGACGACTGGGAACTTGACCCTGCGGTACAGGCAGAAGTAGACAAAATCATGGCAAACGTAAAGGAAGAAAACGTAGCGGAACTCACAGACCTTGAAGGCCTCCGCCACGACTTCCTTAACATCAACGGCTTTGACGTAGAAGGCGTAGACTACGAAAAAGACGTTGCCGACATGACAAAAATCGACTAAATGTAACCAACTGTTACTGCCGCTTGTTATATATAAAAGGCCGGAATTTTGGAAAACAAAACCTTCCAGTGTTCCGGTCTTCTGGAGGTGCAACATGAAGAATACAACCCGTAAAATAGCAATTTTTGCCCTACTCCTTGCAGCGGCCGTAACAGTACATGCCTACACCAAGGACGATGCCATCGTAAACTACATGGGTTCATATTCACGCTACAACTTCACAAAGGAATGGAGCAATGCAGAAACCATTGCCGAAAACCTTCGCGAAAGAATAAACCTAACCAATTTCTACCGCATAACGGAAGAAAACATTGACAAAGAAGACTACAATGTGCGTGATTTTGCAGAAAAGAACCTTGCTGCATACGATACATCAGACAACAATGTCTACATGACAATCGTAACGCGCAATGTTGGCAAAGAGACCTATGACGGCTGGATAATCCTTACCCACTGCTCCCAGTCCGAAGGATTTTTTGACTACATCTTCTATTTTTCAGCGCAATAATCAACTAGAAATTAGAAGTCTGCATTCAGGCTGAAAACAAGTCCAACCAAAACAGCGGGCTTGTTTTCGGTAGAAACTATGTCCACCTTGTTGTAAGTCGTTGTCTGGTTCCCGTAAAAAACCGGCACAAGAAAAGAAACTGTTCCGTGCGGAAGGCCAGAAAAAGAAAGGCTTGGAATTACAGAGCCAAAAGAATCATTCAAATTGTGGAACCACTGCACGTTTGCAGAAACAATCCCCCCGGCAATATGCCTCCATGAACCCGTAAAAGCCACGTTATTCGTAACTTCAGAGCCGTAAAGCCTGTCGGTATTGTCAAAAATAGTTTCAAATTCGGTAACAAAGCCAATTTTCTGCGGTGCCTTTCCAAACTGCCAGAGCCTGCTTATGCCGCCAACAAACTTTGCATAGTCAAAGTCTTCCTTTTTCCATGTATAGGAGCTGTAGAGAATCTTCTTGTTCGGAACATCCGTATGGAGCTTTCCCCAAGCTGTAAGGTGCCAGTCATAGATGTCGCCTGAAAATTCAAGCCCAACCGCAGGCGTAATAAGTTCATCTTTTGTAACAGAATCCGGCCAGGTCTTAAAAAATGCCTTAAGCGAAAAGAGGCCAAAGGGATATTCAATGCTTGCAGCATAGCAAAGGTTTTGTTTGTCCAGTTTTTGCTCCTTTCCTGTGTAGTAATACTGGGCAAGAGCCTGAATCTCCCCGCGCCCAATGGGAATTGTTGCTATGCCAAAGAAATCCCTGGAAAAATCATCATCGTCATCAGTATCAAGAACGGAAGAGCCTGTTTTGTCCAAAAAAGAGTCGTCCAGTATGTTTGTGTCAAAGATGAATGAATTGCCCCACTTTGTGTCCGTCCGCCCACCGGTAAGGTAAACCCGGTCAAGCAGAATGTAGTCAAAGTAAAGGGTTCTTACGTCCCACTCCATGTCCGGGAACTTTGCAAAGACGTCGCCCTTAAGGCAAAGTACGGAAGAAGGCCTTGCGGTAAAGCCAAGGGTCGCATAAAAAGAAGCGTAGGGAGACTTGTCCCTTTCCGGCGTGAATTTTTGTATGTAGCCAAGGTTTGCCTTTACGCTGCCGTTAAAAACAATGTTGCCTACAGGGGAATTTATTGAAGGGGAAGCCGTGCTTGTTACCGGTGTGCCTTCAGTTCCAACGGAATCACTGGAATCTTCAAACATAGAGTCCAAATCATCCATTTCATCCGCTGAAGACTGGGCAGTTTCCGCATAAAGGGGGGTGGAAGCCAGAATAAAAAAGAATTCCAGGCAAAAAAGCGCCAAAAAACTTAAAAAACACCTGCCTGCAGAAGTTTTGCCAACAGTATGCCGTCTTGCTCCCAATTTTCCCCTGTTCAATATCATTTGCTCATCATTTCCACATATTTCTTAGTATAAACCGTGTCGCTCTGCTTTGCAAAAGAAACATTGGTAACGGTAATCTGAGTCTTTTCGTACTGCATCTTGCCGTCTATCTTTTTACCGCGAAGGTTGTCCACGATAAGCATTTTGTCCGGAACGGAATGAGAACCATACTTCTGGTAGGAAGGAATAGCCAGAGTGCGCAAAAGCTGACCAGAAAGGCTGTAGTCTTCCCTCTTTCGGATAAGGCCGTCATCCTTTGTAACCCAAAGCTTTATCGTAGGATAGTCCACGTTCTTTGCAGAAGCCTTAAGCTCAAAAAGCACGCAGTCAAGCTTTCCAAGCATTACATCGGAAAACTTTTCTATAGAATAGTCGGTAGAAAAATGTTGGGGCACAAGGTCAGAATTGTTTGCGTTAGACCCCTGGAACTTTTCGTGGGAGCTTGTAAAGACAAACTGCTTGTCTGCCGGGTCGTAGAACCAGATGCTGTTGTCAAACTGGACGTATCCCTTGCCCTTGTCCTTGGAAGGGGCAGTTATAAGGATTGTGTAGGATTGGGCAGAGTCGCGGCGGTACATTACTGCCTGAACGTTTGAATTTCCCTGCCCCGGCTTGCTCTGAACCATCGAATAGTTTGCGGCAAAGTCGGAATCCATAAAGGCTGTGCTCTGGTCGGTTTTCTTAAGCAAAGTCTTTGCCTCTGCGGCAGAAGTCTGGGCGTGCAAGGCTGGCGCATAAAAGGCGGAAGCTGCCGCAAGCAAGAAAGAAGCGTATACAAATGAAGTCTTAGATATTATTCTCATAGTCAATACTCCTAAATTTAGGCTGTTGTTGCAAACGCATTCACAGGGCTAATGTGAACAACGTTTCGTATCGTAAACAACACAGACAATATCGTAGTTACAGCTATAACTCCCAAGAGTAAAAGCCATTTTACAGGTTCAATTTTTGGAATCAGGCGGCCGGCGGTAAGGAAAATGTCAAAAGCCGGTATTACCGAAAGGTTCAGGTAGGAAACCCCAAGCGATATGAGCAGGGCAAAAATCACTCCGCAAATAAAACCCGCAAGCAAAAGGAAGAAAGTCTCAAAGAGGAAGACCTTCTTTACACCGGAACTCTTCATGCCAATGGCTCTGTATATGCCAATTTCCGTAATGCGCTTCATAACGATTACCCTGTAGGTGCTGCCAATTCCAACCGCAATTATAGACACAAGTATTACGGTAATCAACAGGGTAACAAAAGAAAGTGCCTTTATTACCATCTGCAAGTCCTTTATGTTTGCATCCAGGGTAATAAGCGCATATACCGGCTTGGGTGAAACATTGTCAAAAAGAACGGCATAAAAGGCCTGCTTGTCGTCCGTAAGATGGAACATGTTGAACTGCTTTTCAAGGCCTGCCTGCAAAGAAAGAACTTCCTTTTCCGAGGGGGAGCGCTTTCCGTAGTTAAGGCAGATTCTGTTGGTATAGTTTTCAGAATATCCTGTTGCTGTGCGAAGGCTCTGTATGTCTATATAGGAAGTGTACATTCCAAAGAGGCTCGCATCCTGAAAGATTCCAGAAACCACAAGGTTTATTGTGTTTGTGTACTTGCCAATCGTGTAAAGCTGCAGGGTAATCTGGTCCCCGGCATGAAGTCCAAGGCGGCGCGCTATTGGCTCAGAAATAATCATCGTGTTGTGCTCCGGGGTAACACTTGTGCCGCCTTCAACAAAGGTAAAGCTTGCAAACAGTTCATCTTCGGCTTCAAAATCAACACCCTTAAAAACCCTCTGGCGGATTTTCTGCCCCTCGTAGTAAAAGGCAGAATTTCTTGCATCGTAGTCAAAGCGCTTGTAGAATTTTACGTCGTCTGCAACAAGGGGCCTTATCTTTTCTATAAATTCCCCCGGATTCTGTATGTCAAAGTTGTTGGAGCCCCCCATAAACTGAAGGTCTCCGCCGTAATAAAGCTTTGCCCTCTGCTGAACCGCCTGAACCATTCCGTCCGTTATCAATACGGAAGCAAGAATTATTGCAACGCCAAAAAGGCATACCGCAAAAAGCGAGCGGTACTGGGCCCTGTTCTGCAGGATAGATTTAACTGCCAGCTTTGCATAGAATTTTGCCCTGGAAAACATTAGACCTGCCTCCTCATAGCCTCTACCGGAGTTGCCCTAAGAGCCACCCTAACAGGATAGACGCAGCCCACAACTGCAAGGACTACGGAAAGAGCAAGGTTCTGAATTGCATTTGAAGCCGTAATTGCCGCAGTAAGGGTTTTTCCGCCAAAAAGCTGGGCAAGATAAGTGTTGGAAATGCCAATATGTGCCTTTTGCAGCATAAAGGTAAAAAGACAGCCCAAAAGGCAGCCTATAATCCCGGATGTTATGGTAAGCAGAGAAGTCTCGCAAAGAAATTCCCTAATCACAAAGCCCCTCTTTGCACCAAGGGCGCGTATAGTCCCGGTCTCACCGATTCTGGATATGGAAGAAACAGTAAGCGTATTGTTCACCACAATAAAGCCTGTAAGAAGAATAAGCACAATGCCAATGTTAAAGATGATTCTTAAATAGAAAGAAATGTATACCGAACCGCCTGCCGCATCCCGCCAGTTAACAGCCTGAACCGCCCATTCGTTCTCCTTAAAGACCTTGTTCAGCTGCTTTATAATCTTGCCTTCGTTTGCAGAAGCATCAGTCATGCAAATTAGATAGGACCATACAGAGCTTTCCGCCTGCAAAGCCACATTTTCACCGGAATCACCAGAAGCAGCAGCCCCCACAGCAAAAGCATCTCCTGCCCCATCACCAGAAGCAGCACCAACGCCAGCAGCAGAAGCACCGCCTGCAAGCACAGGGCCATCAATGGCTTCCTCACCGTCAAAATCCTTGGAGTCCCCAAAAAGGTCGTCTATGGAAGAATCTTCTTCTATTAAACTAATCTGCGACTCATCAATCTCCACGCTATCAGAAAAGTCCTGCAT
>DFJV01000071.1 GCA_002373205.1 Treponema sp. UBA3662 | reverse complement strand
TTCCTTACTACGGAGCAAAAGAGGCTGTGTTGCCTTGGAACCGCTTCCCTGGAGTTGACCCGATTCTTGGACCTGAGATGCGCTCAACTGGTGAGGTTCTTGGTCTTGCAGAAAACTTCCCGCTTGCATTCTATAAGGCAGAAGAGGCTGCTGGTTCTGAACTTCCGCACGCACCGGCTGCATGGGAGAACAAGAAGGTTCTTATAAGCCTTAGCAACAAGGAGAGCCTTAAGGAGCAGGTTCTTACCATTGGAAAGACCCTTAAGGACTTGGGCTTTACCCTTATTGCTACGGAAGGAACTGCCGACTTCTACAATGCCAACGGAATTAAGTGCGGCATTGTGAACAAGATTGGCGGTGGCCGTCCGGACGTAATTGACATGGTAATGAACAAGGAAGTTTGCCTTGTAATCAACACACCACGTGCGCAGAGGAACTATGCAGAGGACCGCAAGACTATCCGCAAGGCATGTCTTAAGTACAAGGTTCCCTACATTACGACTCTTGCAGGTGCGCTTGCTGCCGTTAAGGGTATAGAGGCTGTTAAGAATGGTAATGGCGGTGAAGGCGGAGTTAGGTCTTTGCAGGAATACCATTCACTGATTAGGTAAAATAGACCCTGAATCAAGTTTAGGGTGACGTAAGGTGCGCCGTTTTGACATAGGGATGCCAGTTCTGACTTTTGTTGGGACTGGCATTTTTTATTATGCAAAGCAAGTGGAAATCGGGTTTGGGCGCAACGGGAAGCGAAATATGTCTGAAAATCCATTTGCGCGGAACGAGCGAAGCGAGTGAAAGTCCTATTACCGCGCACCATGGATTTTCAGACAGATTTCGCTGGTAGTGGAGCCCAAACCTGATTTCCTTGTGGTGCTATTGACAGTGACAGCGCAAACAATGTAAAGTAACTTAATAAAACATTCTAGGAGACACACTGCCGATGATACTGTAATTCTGATTTTCCACAAGCAAAAAAATTTGGAAGTCAGTTGCAGTATATTTTTTTCTTTGTCCAAGTCTGGGCTTTGTGTCGGCAAGACAGCTGCAACGGCTTCTTTTTACGGAGGCCAAAGTGTCAATTCAAATAACAAAACTAAATTTTTCTTATCCTTCTTCAAGCGGAAATTTATTTGAAGATTTTTCTTTGCAGATTGGAGACGGCTGGACTTGTGTTGCGGGTAGAAACGGATGCGGGAAAAGCACTCTCCTAAAACTGATTGCGGGGCTTATTAAGGCTGACGGGGGAAAAATTTCTTTTGAAGGGAATGCGGTTTACTGCCCCCAGGAGACTCAGGAGCTGCCGGATAATCTTTATACGGCTTTTTGGTCGGATGAAAATGATGTGAGGAAGTTTTTTTCCAGGCTTTGCGTTACGGAGGAAATGCTTGAAAGGTACGAGACTCTTTCTGGCGGCGAAAAGAAGCGCATACAGATAGCCTGTGCCTTGGCAGAGCGGCCTGAGGTCTTGCTTCTTGACGAGCCAACAAACCATCTTGATTCAGAGACGGCTGGGCTGATTGCCTCTTCTCTTTTGGATTTTGGCGGATGCGGTATTATGGTTAGCCACGACAGGAACTTTGCTGATTTGCTTTGCGGCCACACCATTTGTCTTTTTAACGAGGCAAATTCTTTTGCGGGGGGAAGGGACTGCATTGCATACGAATCTTATGCCTGCGGACTTTCCAAGGCGTTGGAGCTGAAAAGTGAGAATGCAGAAAAGACGCGCGGTGACTGGGAAAGGCTTAATGCAAAGGCTGGGGCGGAAAGACAGAGGAGTGCAAGGCTTGAGGCGGAAAACCAGAAGTCAAAGGCTAGGCTTTCCAAAAAATCTTTTGATTCGCATGACCATGACACCCAGGCCAAGATTGATGTTGCAAGGATTTTGGGCAAGGACAGGAGCACAGGGGATGCAAAGGCCCGTCTTGAAACTCAGATAAGGCAGACGGAAGCTGAGCGTGACGGAATAAAAAAGTCGCTTAGGAGAAAAGAGGGGTTTTCTCTTTTGGGGACAGATTTTTCAAAGACAATATGTGTGGAAGAGTGTGTGCTTTCTGCTGGGGACTACAAGCTAAAAATACCCTTTATGGAAATTAAGCGGGGAATGAAAATTGCGCTTACTGGTTCCAACGGGGCGGGAAAGACGCTTTTTGTACGCCACTTGATTTCTCTGTTGGAAAGTTCCGGCAGGAAGGATGAAGTGCTTTATTTGCCGCAGGAAATTTCTGATGGTGAAGCGGAGGCAGTTCTTGCAGATTTTTATGAGCAGGATGAAGCTGAAAGGGGAGAGGTTCTTTCCACTTTGTACAGGCTGGGAAGTGAACCAGAGAGGCTTACCCTTTTGCCTTCCGAATGCAGCTTGAGTCCCGGTGAACTTAGGAAGCTGATGATTGCACTTGCTGTTCAAAAGCCGCTTTCGCTTTTGATTTTGGATGAGCCGACAAACCACATGGATATTACAAGCATTCTTGCGCTGGAAAATGCACTTGCCTCTTTGGACTGCGCAATGATTGTGGTAAGCCACGACAAGGCTTTTCTTGGCAAAGTGACAAATGAAAGTCTTTTTGCTGAACGGAGGGGGAAGCTTGGCGAGATAAGAAGTAAAGACTAGATGTGTAGGACTACGGATGGATGGTGGAACAGACCCTGAAATTACTTGCTCGCAAGTGCGTTCAGGGTGACAGTTAATTGTTATTTGCCATACTAGGGAAGGAAAGATAAGTCCACATCGGAGTTCTTTTTGAAAAAACTATGGATGTGGGCTATACCCTTTTCTTACTGTATCTGTATTATAAGGTCGTTGTGGCTTTTGGAAAGGGAATAGGTGAATTCCTTTTGGGATGCCGGAAGGATTTTTATGTAGCCGTAGGAGCTTAGCTTGCTTCCGCTGTAGGATTCGTCGGATGAGTCTGTGTCGAAACCGTCCTTTAGCGCGAGGCAGGTTAAAAGCTCGTAGCGGCCGTTTTCTTCTTTGCAGCCGTAGATGAAGAATGAGCAGGGGGCATCAAAGTTTGCGCGGCTTTCTATTTTTATGTTGTCTTTGAATTTTCCCTTTACTTTGGAAATGTCAAAGGATGGGGCAGCATTTACGCGCTCTTCTGATACTGACGTTTTGTCCATGAAATATATGTAGAGGTCATCGTGTCTTTTGGATGTTACGTAATTGAATTCTTTGTCTGCGTTTGTTGTTACCGCAAGATACTGGAAGGATTTTATCTTTTTAATGCGCTTTAGGGAGTCGCTGTCGCCGGTTTGGCGGAGAAAGCCTGTTGCAACTTTTTCCCACTGGTCGTTTTTGTAGCCGTAGACGGTTACTTCAAAATTCTTTGCGGACGAAAGGTTTTTGGTCTTTA
>DFJV01000156.1 GCA_002373205.1 Treponema sp. UBA3662 | reverse complement strand
GTAAGGTAGAGGTTGCGCTCTATGTTTGTGGCATCCACAATGTTGATTATGGCATGGGGCTTTTCGTTAAGAACAAAATCGCGGGAAACAAGCTCTTCGCTCGAATAGGGAGACATTGAATAAATACCCGGAAGGTCTGTTATAACAGTAGCCGCACGGCCTTTTATGGCACCAGACTTCCTGTCTACAGTTACGCCCGGAAAATTACCCACGTGCTGGTTAGAACCCGTAAGCTTGTTGAACAAAGTTGTCTTTCCGCAGTTCTGGTTTCCAACAAGGGCAAAAGAAATTACCGTTCCGTCTGGAAGTGGCCTCTCACTTTTTTTGTCGTGGAACTTTCCGCTCTCACCAAGACCGGGGTGTTCTGAATTTTCTCCGTTTTCTTTCTTGGGCGTTCCCCCGCCTTGCGGGGTCGGGCTTTCCGCCGTTCCGTTGGCACTCCATTGCCTTGCGGCAACGCCTTCCGGCGCGGCTCCAATCCCTAACGCGGAATCTGGTTCCACTTCTATCTTCTGAGCATCGGCAACCCTAAGGGTAAGTTCATATCCATGCAGCCTAAATTCCATGGGATCCCCAAGCGGCGCATACTTTACAAACGTAACCTCCGCCCCAGGAATAATCCCCATATCCAAAAAATGCTGCCTAAGCTCACCGTTACCGCCAAGCTTAACCACCCGAACCGTCTCACCCACTTTAACATCGTGCAAGGTCATACACCGCTCCACCATGGAAATCAATTTTGGGCTCCACTCCCAGAAAAAATTGTCTGAAAATCCACGGTTGCGCGAACAAGGTATTAAGGTCGCTATCGCTCCCTCGCGCAAAGCGTCTTTTCAGCCAATTTTTTCTTCCATTACGCCCAAAATTGATTTCCAGCTGCTTTTCATAAGAATGAATTTTGAAAATTGATTTCTGTGCCGCTCCACACACACATCGCTCCCGCCTGATTCAGTTTAGCCTTGAATCCGCTTGCTGTCAACGGCTCAAATTTTGCAAAAAAAAACAATGGCAGTTTTTGCATTTGCCTGTGTCTTAGTATATAATAGGTATAGATAAAAAAAACGCGAGGTTTTTATGAAAAAGATTTTAGCTTTTCTTCTTGCAGCATACTCAATGATTTTCCTTGCCTGCACAACAACTTCCTTTACAGTTCATGAATCTGAGCCCACAACACTTTCAAAGGCAGAGACCTTCGCAATCACAGTTCCTAATGACTACCCCGACGAATCAAAATCTGGCATAACCACATCCTTGGAGCTCCAAAAGGTACTGGCCGGCTGTGGAGTAAACGCAAGTCTTTTAAACCGCTTTCCAGATTACAAATCCGTCAACGCAGAGACAAAGGAAAAATATGACTACATCGTAGAACCAACGATTAATTACTGGGAAGACAACATTGCCACATGGAGCGGAAAACCAGACAAGCTTCTCCTTGTAATAACAATCTACGAGGCAAAGACATCAGAGGTTATGGACACATTCACCATTGACGCAGAATCTTCCAGCATATTTTTTGGAGCTAATGACCCGGTAGACCTTATTAAAGATCCGTCTAGCGTCCACTACGGCAAAATAATAAAGTAAGACGCAAAGTTAATGGCATTGCTCTAACCGTACTTTATAATCTTATAAACATAATAATAGAACATACAAGCAAGAAAAGCGCCACCAGAAAAGCAAATCCAATATTCACAAGCCTGTAAACAGCAAAAGCACGGCTCTTTTTTGTCTTTGCAGTTTTTACCATCTCAATCACATCGCAAAAAGTTTTGGGAAAGCCTATCAGCAAGCCAAGAGCAACAAGGGCAATCAAAGAAAAAAAGCCCTTCACAAACAAGTCACCGGTATTTTCATTATAGTGAACCTGCCTGTATTTGCAGACCAAGGCAAGCCCCAAAAAAGCAACAAACGAAAGTATTACCAAAGCCCAGCCAATTCTATTAAACAGAACAAATTTCTTAAACCGCTTACCATCCATGCAATCTCTCCTATGATTTCATTATTAAGAGCCGGTAGATTTTCCTTATGCGTTCCTCTGCCTTATCCCTGTCATTTATTTCGTTTTCTTTTTCTGACTTTCCGTTTGCAAGTCTTTCGTAAAAAATTCCATCACCATAACTGTATTCATAAAAAGAAGAGCCCATGCTAAAGCCAAAAGAAACAAGCTCTGACCTTTCAAGCTTTTCTATATAATCACCGACATTCCCAATTTTTTTGGCAGACATTTTTTTTATCTTGTAATTCTTAAGCTGAAAGTAAAAATAATTCTTATTCTTTTTCTCAAAAGATATTTCGTAAAAATCCAATAATCTGCATATAATAAAAGTTATAACCAGTGAATAAATGGCATAGCGTATCAATTCCTCCGCAAGCTCATCTTTTAGGAAGCTGTATCCGTTATTACCAATGTAAACGGTCGTTTTATTTCCAACCTGCAACTTTTTGCGACGGGTTCCTTTTATTGTCCTTACAATAGTGTCCGGAAGCCTTGTCCAGCCCCTTTTTACAGCCCCGTCTTCTTCATACTTATATTCTATTAGATAGTATGCATTATTTCCCCTATAAGTGCCACGATTGTATTCAACGCTCACAATTTCTGCGCTAACACTTTCGTGCCTTACCAAAAGAAGAGTATTCTTTGCAAGTTTATACATCGGATAAATCAAAAGGATGAACATAAGAAAGGCAGTCACATATCCATGTTTTACTTTTTTAGACATCACAAAGCCTCGTATCCGTATTTAAAAAGCTTCTTCAAAAACTTTCTCATCAAAAACCGTGCCCTTATCCCAGAAAAAAATCCATTCCCGCTGAATATTATTTTTGTCTGCCTCGGGCGGGTCCAAAATTCAATGCAAGGCTGCCTTGCAGAAAAATTTTTATAAGCAATATATTTCTTATCTTTAGAGGAAGGAAAGCCTGCACAGTCTGCAAAGAAAAGTTTTTCTCCGTCAGAAAAGGAAAGCCCCCTTTCGTCTACAAAAGAAACATCTTCATAGCGCACATCTTTTGGTTCAGGAAGAAGCCAGGGAAGCTCGCAGGAAAATATCAGGCTACATGCAGGGCGTGGAAAAGAATCATCTTTTATAATAAGTTCATTCTCAAAATCTACAGAAATATTTTCGGCTACTGCAAATTCATTTTCTTCATCTCTTTCATAAGCCTTGCTGCCATCTTTAAACTCCCTTTCCCTAACGCTTGAACCGCCGTCCAAGACCCTTCCGCAAAATGGGGTAAAGCCGCTATAGCGCACTGTTTTACGTCCATCTTCATCACCAGAAAACACTTCTTGAACTTTCCGCGGATCAATTCCAAGCGAATCAAAAAAATTCTTTACGTCTTTAGGAAAGTTTTCGGCCGCCATTACAAAATTACGGCAAAGTTCACAGCTACAGGCCTCGCTCACCAAAAGCTCTTTTTCATAATAGGCGCGTGTCTTTTCCACATCAACTTCAATCTTATTTTTACCAAACTGCAAAATCATTCTTAAACCTAGAACTAATCTATCAAAAAAACATAAAAAAATACAGCCTATTTTTTTTAGAAAAAAAGTGACACTTTGCTATTGTCCGCGTGTCTTATATTTTAGCAAAGGAGATTCCCATGATAAAAATTGTTATTGAAAAGATTTTCCAGATTGCAATCCTTACCTGTGCCGCACTTTTAATAAACTGCACATCTTCTGCCCACAAGGCAAAAGAAGAAGAAAGCCCGGAACTAGCAAAAGTAGCCTTCTGCACCACAACAGACCAGGGCTATTATATTCAGGAATCAAACTAGGGAGTTAGCCCACGTATTGAAAACTTAGCCAAAC
>DFJV01000162.1 GCA_002373205.1 Treponema sp. UBA3662 | reverse complement strand
GGAGTAGGGGGTTTTCCCTCCCCTTTGATGGAATCTTATGACTGTAATTCGTGCAAAGATTTTAGGCTACTGTATGGGGGTTCGCCGTGCTGTTGAAGGTGCAGAAAAGGCGCTGGATGACTCGCAGGGAAAAACCGTCTATACCCTTGGCCCTTTGATTCACAATCCGTCCGTAATGAATGCCCTGCAGTCCCGGGGACTAAAAATCCTTGATGCAGAAAGCCTGGGACAAGCTTCATTTCTGGGAGAGGACAGCATAGTCCTTATCCGCGCCCATGGAACAACACCCGCTGTTTTGGAAAAGCTTAGGGCAATGAAGGTTTGCATAAAGGATTCAACTTGCCCCCGCGTGCATATAAGCCAGAAGCGTGCGGCGGAATGGAGCGCAAAAGGCTTTACCGTTATTATTGCGGGCGACAAAAATCACGGGGAAGTTACCGGCATCCAGGGCTTTGCAAACGGAAGGTCGGTCGTCGTGCAGACAAAAGAAGAAGCCTCCTCTTTGCAGGTGCCTAAAAAGGCTGTGCTTATTGCGCAGACCACGTTCAGCCCCGTGGAATTCAAGGCCATAAGCGACATTATCCTGCAAAAAAATCCCAGTGTACAGGTCTTCAATTCAATTTGTTCTGCAACAATGGAAAGGCAGGAAGCCCTGCTTGAACTAAAAGGCATGGCTGATGCAATCATCGTAATCGGTGGAAAGAATTCTGCCAATACAAGAAGGCTTTACGAAAGGGCACTTTCCGTCTGCCCCCGTGCTGCTTTAATAGAAGATGCTTCGGAAATACCGGAAGAGTTTTTTTCTTTTAAGACCGTGGCAATTACGGCCGGAGCAAGCACCCCGGATTCAATCATAAACCAGGTGGAAAAATCGCTGCAGGAAGGACGCTATGTTCCCTCCCTTTAAGGAAGATGCTGCGCTAAAAATTTGCAAGCTTCTTTCCCATGCCTTGGACTTAGGACTACTGGAACTTAGGGCTGTGGATTCTTCCCGCTCGGCAACGGAACGCACTCTTGGCGGAATAATGCTTGGTGCGCTTGTCGTTTCTGAAAACAATACCGACGGTAAAAAATGCCATGCCCTTGTAACGGTTAGCGGAACAACCAGGGCTATTTTTAAAAGGGGATGCGATACCCCGCTTGAAGATTTTCCTCCTTTTAGCCTGTCAGAGATATTTGCAGACAGTACAGGCAATAGAGACTTTGCCTCCGACAGCATGCTTTCTGAATGTGCCTCTTTGGCATCAATAAAATTTCTTCCCCCCATTGTAAGCGCAAGTAAAATAGACCAAGCCCTTTTGCAAAACGATAAAGCGATTCATGAGCTTACAAAAGAAATAGCTGTCGCCACAGACAGTGAAAAAATCCGTAGGCTCAAAGCCGAACGCACTGCCTTAACCGACCAGTCCCTTGCAAAAGTTTTTGAATTATATTCATTTCATTGTGCAGACGGAAAAATGCGTTCGCTAAAAACAATCTGCGCTGAGCGTAATCTGCAAACCCTTCCGCCAACCGGAACAGGCGAATGTTGCGCCCCAAAGCTTTTGGATTATGCCTTTGCCTCTTCCTTGCAGCCTCTTAGCCTTTGCG
Organism: Treponema sp. UBA3662; assembly: GCA_002373205.1. Classification (GTDB taxonomy): domain Bacteria; phylum Spirochaetota; class Spirochaetia; order Treponematales; family Treponemataceae; genus Treponema_D. The sequence continues at coordinate 14,918 of DFJV01000162.1, read as the reverse complement.
AAGCCTATTACCAAAAGGGGCAGGAGCTAAAGCCAAGGAGTCCTTGTGACGAGAGGTGCGGAATAGTTTTGCCTTCTATGCTGGGGCTTGAACTTCTTTACCGCGACGAGCATATTGCCGTCATCAACAAACCGTCAGGGCTTTTGAGTATACCTGGTAGGGGTATAGAAAAATTAGACAGTGTTACGACCCGCCTAAAGCGCCTTTTTCCCGCATGCATTGAACAGCCTTCTGTTCACCGACTGGACATGGAAACAAGCGGGCTAATGGTTCTTGCCTTTACAAAAGAAGTCCACCGCATTTTGAGCCGGCAGTTTATGGAAGGGCAGGTAAGCAAAAAATACACAGCTCTCTTGGACGGGGTTCTTGCAAAGAAGGGGATTGCCCAGGAAGGATGCATGGAACTCTACTTCCGCCTGGACGTGGACAACAGGCCCCATCAGATTTGGGACAGCGTTTACGGGAAAAAAGCCGTAACCTCTTGGCGCATACTCAACGTTGAACGCTACACCGCACCTGATTTGTCCGTAAGGAATGTAACCCGCGTTGAATTTGTTCCGCATACAGGCCGCACCCACCAGCTTCGCCTTGCCAGTGCAGACAGCCACGGCTTTGCAACGCCAATAATCGGGGACACGCTCTATGGAAAATGCACTCCGGGGGAACGCCTTATGCTCCATGCCTGCCATCTTGAATTTATTCATCCTGCAACAAATGAAGCAATGGTTTTTGAAAGCAAGGTTCCCTTTTAAAATATGGGGGGGCGTTACGGGGGGTGCAACCCCCTGTAGAAGGGGTAGGACGCAACGAAGTGCGGCCGCAGGGGGAGACTTCCCCCTCCCGAAATTTTTGCACTAAACTAAAATTACAACGCCCAAATTCGGGCCAAATTTGTTTGACAATTGTACGCCTCTAAAATAAAATCGTAATCAGTTAAAGATAATGCTATCTTTTTTTGGAGGTAATATGAAAAAGGTAATTCTTGCTGGTGTGGTTATCGCAGCTGCAATCTCTGCAGTATCATGCGGCGGAAAGAACGTTGCAAAAGTGGCAAATAAGGATAAGCCTCTCGTATTCTACAACAGACAGCCATCTGATCCTGTAAGTGGCGAAATTGACATGGAGTCAATGAACTGGAACGGAAGCACATACTATGTTGGTTTTGACGCAGCTGGTGGTGGTGCAGTTCAGGGACAGCTCATTAAGGACTTCCTTGCATCCGCAGACCCTGCTGTAATCGACCGCAATGGCGACGGCATCTTGGGTTATGTTCTCTGCGTTGGTGATGTTGGTCACAATGACTCCCGCGCACGTACAGAAGGTATCCGCCGTGCTTTGGACACATGGAACGGTTCACCAGATCCTACAAACGTAAAGGACGGTTCCGTAAATGTTGGCGGAAAGACTCTCAAGGTTGTAGAGCTTGAAGGAAAGGCAATGACCGGTACAGACGGTTCTACATGGAACGCAAACGCTGCTACAGACGCAATGAGCGGTTGGGCAACAAAGTTTGCAGACCAGATTGATATGGTTGTTTCTAACAACGACGGTATGGCCATGGGTTGTCTCCAGGCTTCAAACTATCCTGCAGGTGTTCCGATCTTCGGTTATGATGCAAACGCAGACGCAATCGAAGCAATTGGTGCAGGCCGTCTTACTGGTACAGTTTCCCAGAACGTAGACGCACAGGCAACAGCAACACTCCAGGTTCTCCGCAACCTTCTTGACGGTCTTACAGGCTCTGATGTTTACACACAGGGTATCTCTACAACAGACCGCTACGGCAACAAGATTTCTGCTCCTGTTGACTATGTGAACAGCACAAAGGCTCTTCTTGCACAGAACTCTGGCGTAAACTCTTCCAACTGGGAACAGTACAAGGCTGGAAACCGCGACACTGGAATCAAGCAGACAAATGCAGAAACAAAGAAGGTTCTTCTTACAGTTTACAACTCAGCAGACAACTTCCTTTCTTCTAGCTACGTTCCTGCATTGAACTACTATGCACCTTTGCTGAACCTTGACCTTACAATCGTACAGGGCGACGGTCAGAACGAATCAAGCTGCATTGACAAGTTCACAAACCTTGGCAACTATGATGCATACGCAATCAACATGGTTAAGACAAACTCTGGCCGTGACTACACAGACAGACTTAAGTACTAAATACTAAGTACAATTAGCATGTCATTCCGAACGCTACGCCACTTTGTACGCACCTGCTACAAAGTGTGATTCGAAATCTATGAATGTTGTCTAATGAAATGACTGTTGGTGCATGGACAGACCCTGAATCCACATTCGTAGCAAGTGCGTGCGAATGTGGCGTAGCAGTTCAGGGTGACACTTACGGTTTAAGTGTGACGGTTGACGGTTCTGGATGACAGCTAATTGCTATTGTCGGGTTTAACCTGGCAAGCTTATGGATATGGCGGCATCACTTTTGTTTGCGGTGCCGCCATTTTTTAGGCCGGATTTTTTGTAACAGCCACTTTTTTTGTGATTGGCTTTCAAAAGATGGACGGAAATACCTACCCTTGTAAAGGCTAAGGTCAGGAGAATTATGAGCGAAGACGTAATGCTTCAGATTAAAGGCCTGTCAAAATCATTCGGAAAGAATAAAGTTCTGGACGGCATAAACCTTACTGTAAAACGCGGAAGCGTTCTTGGCCTTATGGGCGAGAATGGAGCCGGCAAGTCTACAATGATGAAGTGTCTGTTTGGAATCTATGCCCGCGATGAGGGACAGACTTTTCTTGAAGGTAAGCCTGTAGATTTTAAGACACCAAAAGAAGCTCTGGAAAACGGAGTTTCAATGGTTCATCAGGAATTGAACCAGTGCTTGGACCGTACGGTTCAGGACAATTTGTTTTTAGGCCGCTATCCCTTAAGATTCGGTATTGTTGACGAAGTAAAAATGCAGCGCGAGTCTCAGCGCCTCTTTGCTTCCCTTAAAATGAATGTAGATCCAAAGCGCATCATGCGCACTATGAGCGTTTCCCAGAGACAGATGGTGGAAATTGCAAAGGCTGTTTCCTACAAGGCAAAGATAATTGTTTTGGACGAACCAACCTCTTCTTTAACTGAACCGGAAATCAAGAAGCTTTTTTCAATCGTAAATGATTTGAAGAAGCAAGGAATATCATTTGTTTACATCTCGCACAAGATGGATGAAATTTTTGAAATCTGCGATGATGTTTCTGTTTTGCGTGACGGTAAGATGATTCTTACAAAGTCCGTAAAAGAAACCAACATGGACGAACTGATTGCCGCAATGGTAGGCCGCTCTTTGGACAAGCGCTTCCCGGACGTAGACAATGTTCCTGGTGAGCCTTACTTTGAGGTGCGAAACCTTTCCACAAAATTCAACCCTGTGCTAAAGGACATTTCCTTTACTGTGCGCAAGGGAGAAATCTTTGGCCTTTACGGTCTTGTTGGGGCTGGACGGTCAGAACTTCTTGAGTCCCTCTTTGGTGTCCGCACACTTGCTTCGGGAGAAATAATTGCTGCCGGCAAGAAGCTCCGCTTTAGGAACAGCAAGGACGCCATGGACCACAACTTTGCCTTTGTTACGGAAGAGCGCAAGGTAAACGGAATGTTCGGCAAAGACACCATAAAATTCAACACGGTTATTACCAACCTTAGAAGCTACAAGAGCGGGGGAATCCTTTCTGAGCGCAAGATGCAGGAAGCAGCTGACCGCGAGATTAAGGCAATGCATACAAAATGCGTTTCCGCAGACGAGCTTATTTCCAGCCTTTCCGGAGGCAACCAGCAGAAGGTAATCATCGGCAAGTGGCTTGAGCGTTCACCGGACATCTTCCTTATGGACGAGCCAACCCGCGGTATTGACGTTGGTGCAAAGTATGAAATTTACCAGCTTATCATCAAGATGGCAAAAGAAGGAAAAACCATAATCGTAGTTTCAAGCGAAATGCCGGAAATTCTTGGCATTACGAACAGGATTGCGGTTATGTCCAACCACCGGCTTTCGGGAATCGTAAACACAAAGGAAACGAATCAGGAAGAACTCCTGCGGCTTTCCGCAAAATATTTGTAAGAGAGGCAAGCAATGGCACAGGATATAGAAAGCGTAAATTCTTTGGAAGAAAGCGTAAAATTAAACGAGTACAGCAAGACTCTTGAAGAACTCCGCAAAGACGGCGTAAACAAGATTTCTTTATTGAACCAAAAAATTGCGGAAGTAAAGCGCAGCAAGATGATGAATGCGCAGGAAAAAGAAAAGACTATCGCTGAATGCAAGGCCCAGCTTCAGGAAGCAAAGTCTGTTGCCGCAAAGAACAATGCTAAGGACAAGGCAATCACAAAAGAAGCCGTTGCCTATGCAAATGCCCTTAGCAAGAACATTGTTGCAAAGGTAACTGCAGAACAGAATGCCGTAAAAGAAAACATAAAGAGGGAATACCTTGCCACCGTTGAGCAGATTCAACTGGAAGCTGCCGAGCGTGAGTCAAAGATTCTTTCTGAACGCAGCGAAAACACCAAAGCAGAACTTGCCACGGCCCGCTACGAGCTAAAGAGCGCCCTCTTTGATGCAAAGAACAAGTACAAGGACGCATTGCAGAACTGTAAGGATGCCATCCACCAGGCCTTTGTAGACCACGTTCAGAAGAACATAAGCCTCCGCAACAGCCGCACAAATTTTGTGGAAGAATTCCAGCAGGGAGTAAGGAACTATGCCTACCAGTTTACCCCTCAGGAATTCCTCTTAAAGAACGGGCTTTATGTTGCAATCCTCATCTTCTTCATTGCATGTATAATCATAGCCCCTCTTACGGGAAAGGGCGTGCTTCTTAACTTGCCCAACATCTTTACGATTCTTGAGCAGTCATCAGTCCGCATGTTCTATGCCCTTGGCGTAGCAGGACTCATTCTCCTTGCCGGTACCGACTTGAGCGTTGGCCGCATGGTAGCACTTGGTTCCGTAATCACCGGCCTTCTTTTGCACCCCGGCGAAAACATCGTAAAGCTCTTTGGCCTTGGCCCCTGGAACTTTACCGCAATGTCCGTCGGAAGCAGAATTGCAACTGCAATCATTCTTTCTATCCTCTTCTGCGTTATGTTCAGCGCAATAGCAGGATTCTTCTCTGCATACTTTAAGATGCACCCATTCATTTCAACCCTTGCAACACAGCTTATCATCTACGGACTTTTGTTCTTTGGAACAAGCGGAACTCCGGTTGGCTCAATCGACAAGGCAATCAAGGACGCAATTGGCGGCAGATGGGAACTTGGCTATGTTGGCGGAGACTTCATCACCTTCCCCAAACTGATAGTCCCGGCGGTCATAGCAGTCTTCGTTGCTTGGTTCATCTGGAACAAGACTACTTTTGGAAAGAACATGTTCGCAGTCGGCGGCAACCCCGAAGCTGCATCCGTAAGCGGAATCAGCGTATTCTGGGTAACGCTCGGCGTATTCGTAATGGCTGGCGTCTTCTACGGATGCGGTGCCTTCTTGGAAGCCTTCCGTGCAAACGCAAGCGCAGGAACCGGCCAGGGCTACGAAATGGATGCAATTGCAGCTTGTGTAGTCGGTGGCGTTTCCTTCTACGGCGGCATCGGAAAAATAAGCGGTGCGGTACTCGGTGTAATAATCTTTACCGGATTAACCTACTGCCTTACCTTCCTTGGAATCGACACCAACTTGCAGTTCGTCTTTAAGGGACTCATCATCCTTGCAGCCGTATCTCTTGACTGCGTAAAGTACTTGAAGAAAAAATAATTTTCTTCAACGAAATATAAACTAATTTTTTTCCCGTGCCACAGTCTGGTTCTTGCCGGATTGTGGCTTTTTTTTGCCCGGTCATTGACTTTTTCGCTCGGTCATTGAGGCTCTTTCCGCGGTCATTGAGGCTCTCGAAATGACCTGTGTAAAATTAATCTATGTTTTTTTTATTTTTTTTTGCGGCGCTTGCTTTTGGGACAGCCATTCTTTCTTGCAAACATTCATGCCCCGTGTGTGGCGCTTCCGGGGTTCCGCGGGACCCTACCCGCTCCATTGCTTCGCAACGCACTTTCGTGCGCCCCTCCAGTGCCTGCCGCGCTTGGGGCTGCAAAGATTCTGCCACCAGTCATCCCGAACTTCGCCATCAGTCATCCCGAACTCTGCCAATAGTCATCCCGGACTCTGCCATCAGTCATCCCGAACTTCGCCAATAGTCATCCCGAACTAGATTCGGGATCTCTGTATCGTCTACATCCTAACACTGAAAGTAGTTGCCTAAAACTCACTAGCAGGAGGTCCCCGAGCCCAGCGAAGGGCCGTGCAAAAAAAAATGCCCGTCATCCCGAAGTCGATTCGGATCTGTAAAAGCTGACGGCAGAGCCTATGCAGATGCTAAGTCAAGCTCGCATGACGGAGTCTTATTTGCTAAGAAAGAGTCATCACTCCGTCAAATCCTTCAGAAAAGAAAACATGTATTCCGACTGGTATGCAGTAAGCTTATGGAAGAGTTTTAATATTTCGCTGTCATTATTTAATATGTTTTTTACGTCGGCGCTAAAAAAATGCTCAGGCGTCACTTGAAGGTACTCGCAGATTTTTAAAAAGCTTGCAATAGTAGTAGTGCATTTTCCAGTCTCAATCTTGTTAATGTAAGTCTCATTCTGCCCCAGCGCAAGACTCATCTCCCTTGCCGAAATCTTCCTCTCGTTCCTCAAAAACCGGAGCCTGTCCCTAAAAAACTCCTCCGTAGCAACGCTGTATTCTTCCATAACATATAGCATTATAAGTCATGTTTTAATTGACAAATTGCTTATAGAGCTATATAATAATTTGTATATTGCTTCATAAGCAATAAAATCGTGAAAATATAGTACAGTAAAGGAATAAAAATGGGTATTGGATTTGACTTTTTTAAGGCTACATTAGGAGCAAGGATTGCAGATGCTGTAGTTGATTCATTCTCTGATAGCGGAGATGGGGCTTCTTCTGAGGTTGAACGCATTTCGACAGATGCAGAAGATGGGCAGAATGAAAGATGCCCTATTAATAGAAATGATATGCTTAGAACTCTGGTTTTCTTAATGGGAAACAATCGGAATCTTGAAAGAAGCGATAAAAAAACGATAGCTCAATGCCTTTCAGGTATGTATGGAGAAGACATCTCTCTTTTCTCTATTGAAGACAAGATTGATGAAGCGTATAAAGCCGCAAATAGTCAAACTGCAAAAGAATATTTCGCGGATATGAATGAGATTGATTATGACAGGGAGCAGGCGGTTCTTTCCTATACAACAGTCCTTCTGCTATTTGCAGGGGTGACAGAGGAAGGTTCTGTAAGTTCTGCGTATGCATACAACCTAGCTCTTATAAAAAGAGCCTTGAAGATGGAACGAAAAGAGCTTGCCGTGTGTTACAAATTTGCCGGTGAGGAGCTGGAGATGGATACCGATGATGCGGCGGATAAATTTGAAGAAGTCACTTCGGATGAGGCCATAAAAAAAATCGAGGAAGAAAATCCGTCCTTTGTCCGTGTGGAAGTCAAAAAAGAACTTCCTTCTCCTTCAGAACCAGCTTCTTCTCCCGTTCTGGATCAAACACCTGTTCCTGAGCAAGATCCGGCCCCTGTCGTTTGTGAGAATCCGAGAGGGGAAATTACGAAAATGTATTATGAGGCAATGGCTGAGGCTGGTAAAAACAATGTAGACTTTTCAAAGCATGTATTTCTGGCGGATGACAAGCCGGACTATGTCCTCAAAGCAGTAAAATCCTATGCTAAAGGATGTGTCGGCGAGGATGTAATTCTTGTGTTTGACAATACATTTACGAAGAACTGCAAAACTGGTCTCTTGCTTACTACAAAGAATATTTACATCGGTTACAGTGGTGTATTGCTAGCTAAGATACCTTTGCCAGATGTGAATTTTATTGATGTCAAGGTTTCAACATTTTCTAATGTAGTGATAATCAACAAAGTCGAAATGCAGTCTGAGCAAGTCTTGAACGACGGGACAAAGGCTCTTGCACGGCTTTTGCAGAAAATAATTCCTCTTGCAATGCAGATTGAAGAGGAGTCAAAAAAAGAAGGAGAATAAAATGATTGTAACAGGTGACGGTCTTAATAACAATCGTGGTAGTGGTGTTGACAGTACAAAATCTACAAAGAAAAAGGCGGTGGCAATATTACTTTGCTTGATTTTCTTTGGTGTATTTGGACTGCACAGATTTTATGTCGGGAAGATAAAGAGTGGAGGGGCACTTCTGCTTATATCTTTTGTTTCTGCCGGTTTTTTTGGGGTAATTTGGGGATTATATGATTTGTTCACACTTATATTTACGAACAATTTTACCGATGCAGACGGACTTCCATTGAGTTGAATAGAGGGGTAGCAATATGATAATTTCGGAAAAAGATATTTCTAAAAACGAAAGCAATAATCAGCAGACACCAAAAGGCATAAAAATTGGAAAAATATTGAAAATTGTTGCTGCCGTTTTTGCAGTGCTGGTCATTTTTGGAGTAATTCTCCCGGATGATGAAGTTGAAGATCAGAACGCAGAAAGTTCTTCTGTAGAAGAAAAAGTTGTGCCTGCCAGCGAAAACGACAGTGTAAAAAGTGATTCTGTTTCCAAGAAGCCTATAAAGCCTTTGATGCTTTCAGATTTTAAATTTGGAACAAAAAAGAAAGATATTTTTAAACTTTTTGAGGACAAGGGCTGGTCTTTCGATGGAGAGAGCATTAATGCAGACTGGATGGATTCGACATTTGTGTTTAATGTACACGACAATGCCCTTTTCCAAAACTATATTGCATACAGAATTGATGTTAGTTTTGATGAAGATGATAAGTTGCAAAATTTGTTCGTTTGCTTTGATGTCTCGCCTGAGGCTATGAAGCGACAGAAGTTTTCAAGTTTATTAGAAGTGTTATTTGCTCTTTCTTCTGATTGTTTGGAGAAACAAGGGTTTAAAAGGATTGAATCGCCAGAAGAAAATTCTTTTTGGAATTTTGGGAAAGATTGGGATTTTGCAGTTCTTAATTTTGGCAGGGCAGAGGAGGCTGGAGCTGTAACTATTAGTTATGCGTCTAAAATTTCTAATGAGAAGTTTGCCCTAAAATACGGAGGTAATTAATACGGAGGTAGTTTGTATGAAGAATGAAATTGCACGGGTTGTGCTCACAGAAGAGTATGGTGCCAATAGTGACTCAGGAAATATTCACATCATTGAAATCCATGCTTATGATGAAAACGATGAAGAAATTTCGGACAATAAATTTATCAAAGACTACAATAGTGGATGTGAAGATGAAATGTTTTTCTTTGAAGAGGATGAGGATGGTCGCCTAGAGATAATTTCGCAGTTTGCAAATAAGCTTGGCATTTCTGCGGACATAATTGATGAAGAATTGATTTAGCGTGTGTCTTCAATTTTAGATGATATGGAACATGTATGAAAACAAGGTATAATCCCAATGAAGAAGTATATGTATATGTTATTAGTAATAAGACAATAGTCAATCCAGAAACAAAAAATTCTTTGACCAAGATTGGAAGAACAAATAAGAAAAATCCTGAGGATAGAATTAATTCTATGAATAAGGAAACTCCTGTTCCTCAAAATTTTGATATAAATGGAATTGTGAAAACAAATGCTCCAAACGTAGTTGAAAAAACAGTACACAAATATTTTGAGAACGAGCATTTTAATAAAGAATACTTTAAAGTCAATCCAAAGAAAGCAGTAGAGACTGTGAAGTCCATTAGCGAATATGTTGAACAGCACAGTTTCTGCTTGCCTGATACATCTTGTGATATTCCCGAAGGTGAAGAAACTTTTTTGCCTAAAGGAGATTATGAGTTTGCGAATTATCCCTTTACTCCATTTAGTGATGCTGTTTACGTTCCTGAGCAAGATGATTGTCCTAAAGAATTGGATAAAGATACGTGGAAAAAAATAGCTTTTAATCTTAACTAAACCGCAGTCTCTTAGACTTCAACCTACCTTAAAATTAATCATGTAGTCAATTGAAAACAATGCGAGAAATGAAATTGCCGATTGGTAATATGTCAGAAGAAAGAACCGCCAACAAATCTTTAACCACCTTGCCGACAATCCTTTTTTGCAATAGTATTTAAACGGAGATAACTATGGACGAATACACCACAGACGAGACAGACATTCCGCCGGACGCTCAGAAGGTTTCCGACGAGGAGCTTATTGAAAAGTACCAGAAGCACTTTGACAAGAATGTTGCAATGAAGCTTTTGGTTAAGCTTAGAAAAGCCACGCGCAACAAGCCAAAGGCCATTGCTGGTACGGCGGGGGCGGTTGTGTCTGTTTTGGGCAAGCTGCTTTCTGCCCTGGAAAATCCTGCAACGCCAAAACGCATGAAGGCGCTAATCATTGGAGCAATTGGCTACATTATCCTTCCGCTCGATTTGATTCCCGACCTTACTCCTGTAATTGGCTACGGCGACGACCTTGCAAGTGCAGCCGGAGTTCTTGCTGCGGTAGGCATCTACAGCGACTTTTCGCTTGAAAAGCTTGACGCATACATAGACCAAATGGAAGCGGAAAAATAGAAGTATGGGAGCCTGCCAACTGGTCGCAATTTGTGGCCGGTTCATTCAAATTTTCCTGCTTGCCGCCAACAAAAAATATCAGTATCTTCTATAACATGGTGCCGTACAAAATTGAGGAGGCATTTGAGCTTCCTGTGATTGACGTAGCCGAGACTTCAAAAAATCTCAAAAAACTTAGGGTACAGCATGGCATTTCCGTTGCCGAGATTCAGCAGCTGTTGGGAATGGAAAATCCCCAGTCTATCTACACGTGGGAGAATTCAGCCTGCAAATATCTGCCCCGTTTGGATAACCTGGTAACTCTGGCAAAGCTGTACAAGGTTTCTCTTGACGATTTGATTGTCATCAGGACGGAGAAAACGGATGCTTTGAGTGTTGGCCAACCTTGTGTGTTCAGCGGTCTTTCAAGCGAGGACATGAGCTTTTTACAAGAGAATGCCAGCCGGGAAGTAAGCTTGGCTCTGGAGAACTATTATGCTCTTGGGGCTTAAAGCATGTTTCTTGCCAAAGCAGACTTTTTGCCAAAGCCATTCTATTCAGGTGTTTTCATGTCTTTCATCTCATCTGGCCATCCGTCTACGTAGAAATCCATATAATCATATTTGAACGCCTGTTCAATCTCGTTCCATGAGTCTGCCATCACTTTTCCCCAATAACGCATTGAGCACTGAAAAAGATATCTTGCCCCGTTTTCGTCTTCAAATTCCGGAACTCCAAGAACATTCTTGTTTTGGTGTGTGTCTCCAGAAAATTTGTACCTGTGCCTTACGATTTCCTGCACGGTTAGTTTTTCCATTTTATAGAAAATCTCCGGGCTTGCACGGCTGTCGGTGTCATCATCTGGATTCCATTTGCGCCATCGGATAAATTTTAAATTACTCATATAGGATGATTTTATTTGATGCCTATAAAAAAATCATTAAGTTACAAACTTAATGCAAATGTAGAAAAAACTGGATACAATGTAAAACAAATCGGACTTCCCCCTTTCGGGAAATATTAATATAATGGAGCCTATGGAAAAGTCTTTTGAAGAATTAAAGTCATATATTTTGAGCCATACAGAAGATATGGTTGAACTTGAGGCCCTTTTGACCGCTATTCCAGCTCTTGCGCCGGAGAATGGCGGTGACGGCGAGTTTGATAAGGCTGCTGCCCTGGAGAAGTGGCTTTGTGCACATGGGATTAAGGAGATTTCCCGCTACGATGCGCCGGATGAGCGTGTGTCTTCGAAGTGCCGGCCTAATATGGTGGCAAAAATTCCTGGTGCTGATGATGGTGCGCCGGATTCATACTGCATTTGGGTTTGTGCCCATCTTGACGTTGTTCCTGTTGGGGAGAAGTCACTTTGGAATACGGATCCCTGGACTCTTGTGGAAAAGGACGGAAAGATTTATGGCCGCGGTGTTGAGGATAACCAGCAGGGCTTGGTGAGCGGAATTCTTGCGGCTCTTGCCTTTGTTGCTACGGGAACTCTTCCTGCCCATACGATAAAGCTTTTGTTTATGGCGGACGAGGAAGTTGGTTCAAAGTACGGGATGAATTATCTTCTTGAAAAGCACCGAGAACTTTTTGGTAAGAGCGACCGCATTTTGATTCCCGATGGGGGAGACAGTGCCGGGGCTACGATAGAGATTGCGGAAAAGAATATTCTATGGCCACGCTTCCATACTATTGGAAAGCAGTCCCACGGTTCAAGGCCAGATCTTGGACGCAATGCCTGTCTTGCAGCCGCGGATCTTGCCCTGCGCATAAATTCTCTGGAGCAGACTTTTAACGGCCGCAACGAGCTCTTTGACCCGCCGACTTCTACATTCCAGCCTACGATGAAACTTCAGAATGTTGAGGCGGTTAACATGATTCCCGGTGATGACGTTCTTTATGCTGACTGCAGGATTAACCCGGACTATCCTCTTAGCGAAGTTAGGGCGGAGATTAAAAAGCATGTTGAAGCAGTTGAGCAAAAGTATGGCGTAAAGATAGAGGTGTCGGAGGTTCAGGCGGAAGAAAGCAAGGCTACGCCAAAAGACGCTCCTGTAGTTAGGGAACTTGCCGCTGCCATAAAGGCCGTTCACGGCATAGAGGCAAAAACGGTTGGAATTGGCGGCGGAACAGTGGCTGCCGGTTTGCGTAACCTTGGCTTTGATGCGGTTGTGTGGTCAACATTGGATGAGACTTGCCACCAGCCTAATGAATATGCCATTGTGGAGAACATTTCCAAGGACGCTCTTACGGTTGCCTATATGGCATCTGCCTGAATTGCTTGCTTGCGATGCGTTTTGGACCTGCAAGTGTTTCTTGCGGCTGCCTTAGCGCATGTTCTTGCTCACGCTATTTGCGCAATCTGCTACCGCTGGATGCGTCCGCTTGCGTTGCCCGATGCGAGTTTTTCCACTTCGGCAACGCTTACCATGTTAAAGTCACCCTCGATGGTGTGCTTTAGGCATGACGCCGCTACTGCAAATTCAACTGCTTCCTGGTTGGACTTTCCGCTTAGCAGGGAATAGATTAGGCCTGCGGTGAAGGAGTCTCCGCCGCCAACTCTGTCCACAATCCAGATTTCATACTTCTTTGAGAAGAAGAAGTCTTTCCCGTCGTAGAGGAGGGCCTGCCAGTCGTTGCGGTTTGCGTTTATGGAAGTGCGCAGGGTGATGGCAACTTTCTTGAAGGCAAACTTTTCCACGAGCTGCCTTGCTACGGATTTGTAGCCTTCCGTGGAAAGTTCTCCCTTTGTAGTGTCGGTGTTTTCTGCTTTTATGCCAAAAACGTCTGCCGCATCATCTTCGTTTGCTATGCAGATATCCACGTACTTGCAGAGTTCGGTCATGGCTTTGTTGGCCTCTTCCCGGCTCCAGAGTTTTGCCCGGTAGTTAAGGTCCAGGCTTACCGTGGCACCTGCCTTGTGGGCTTCTTCTGCTGCCTCTATGCAGGATTGTACCAGGTTAGGGCCAAGTGCCGGAGTTATGCCTGTTATATGGAACCAGGATGTGCCCTGCATTATCTGCTTCCAGTCAAAGTCTTCCGGTTTGGAAAGCTGAATGGATGAGCCTGCCCTGTCATAGATGCATTTTGAGCCTCTCTGGGAAGCACCACGCTCGTTGTAGTAGATTCCGACTCTAGGGCCGCCCCTGACTATGTACTGGGTGTTCACTCCAAATTTGCGGAGGGAATTTACAGCCGCCTGTCCAATTTCGTGGCTGGGCAGTTTTGTTACGTAGCAAGAATCCGCTCCAAAGTTTGCAAGGGAAATGGCAACGTTTGCTTCTGCGCCACCAAAAGTTGCACTTAGGTTTTCCGTCTGAACAAAGCGGAGATATCCCGGTGGTTCAAGTCTGAGCATAAGTTCGCCGAACGTAACGACTTTCATGTTAACACTCCTGATGAAAAATTAGCTTCTAAATTCCTTTGCAATAAGGGAGGCTTCTTTTGTTAGCCTTAAAACTTCGCTGAAATTTCCTTCTGAAATAAGGTCGCCTTTTACCATCCATGAGCCGCCGCAAGCAAGGGTTTTGTCGCTGGCTAGGTATTCGCGGACATTTGTTGCGTTTATTCCTCCGGTGGGCATGAACTTTACCCTAGGATATGGTGCGCTGATGGCCTTTATCATTTTGATTCCTCCCGCATTTTCTGCCGGGAAGAATTTTACCGTGTCAAGCCCGAAACTGAGTGCCTGCTCCAGTTCGCTGGGGGTCATTATGCCCGGGCAAACCGTATAGCCCTTTTTGAGGCAGTGCTCTACAACTTTTGGGTTCAGCCCGGGGGTTACTATGAATTTTGCGCCTGAATCCATTGCTCGGTCAGCCTGTTCCGCAGAGAGGACTGTTCCTGCTCCCAGAAGTATTTGCGGGAATTTTTCGGCGATAGTTTTTATTGATTCAAGTGCGGCTTCTGTTCTGAATGTGATTTCCGCACAAGGCAACCCTCCTTCCAAAAGTGATTGTGCCAGGGGGGCTGCATCTTTTGCGTTTTTTAATACGACAACAGGTACGATGCCGGTCTTTTCTATTTGTGACAAAACTTCGTTCATAGGTTATGAATATTATAAAATGCTTTGCTTTGAAATTCAAGGAAAAACGGAAGGGTTTTTACCAGGGGTTTTACCACAGGTTTTACCAAGGTCTTTGGCCAGTTCGCTTATTTTCTTTATAGGTAAGCCTGTGGCTTCGGCAATTTGTTCATAGCTGCCAAGATTCATTTTTATAAGATTTATTGCGGTCTTAACGGCCTTTTGTTCTATTCCTTTCTCCATCCCGTCCTCGAAAGCTTCTTCCTGTTTTACGGAAGTTTCCAGCTTGTAGCCATAATTATCATAAAGCGCCTTTCCTTCTGGATTGTCTTTAGAAAGGGCTTCCAAAACTTTAGTCAGAGG
>DFJV01000104.1 GCA_002373205.1 Treponema sp. UBA3662 | reverse complement strand
GATGTTATAAAAAGCTGGATAGAAAGCGGATATAATGTCTACGTTATAACAGGAAGACCATTCAGCGTTTATAAAGAGTCAAGGATCTGGCTTGATGAGCGTGGACTTGATAAGGCTCAGCTTTTTTCCCTGGACAAATATGGCAGGGACAATTTTCTTAAGGGAAGCAAATTCAACCTTACGCTTGAAGATTACTACAAGATGAACTTTGACTATGCCGTGGAAGATTCGCCGCTTGCCTTTAAGTTTTTTAATCATCTTCCAAAGCTAAAAGTGCTTGTCTATGACCGTCCGTGGAACCAAGGCTGTGACTTTCCGGGCAAAAACTTTTTCCGCTGTACAGATTGGAAAAGTATAGCGGAAAAAGTAATCTTATAGCCTTTCTAGTATATCGAATACTAAAAAAGTTGTCATTCTGAGCTTGACTCAGAATCTATAAATGTTAGCAGTCGGTGAGCACAGTCGAACCATGGGTGTATGGCGGACAGACCCTGAAACAAGTTCAGGGTGACAGTTAATTATTATTCGATATACTAGTAACCGATTTCTTTTAATACGCGGTCTATTAGGCGCATGTTTTTTAAAGAAAATTCTTCTGTTATGTGCGGTGAATCCCCATTTAAAATGCAGGCGTTCAACTGGTCAAGTTCTAGCGCATAGTTTTGCTGGGCATCTATGTTTCTTACAATGGATTTTCCTTCTGCGCTAATCGTGTAGCTAAGCTTTCCTTCCTGATTGTATTCGACTGCGCTTATTATGCTGCCCTTTGTTCCGTGGATGTAGAGGCGGTCGTAGCGGCCATTAGTGTTTGCGCCCAAGGCCATTCCAACAGTAAAAGATGCACGAGCTCCGTTTGCAAAGTTTAGGCCTGCAACCGTTAAGTAGTCAACGCCGTTTTTAATGTCTGCACTTGCATGGATTTCTGTTACGTCAGAGTTTATTAGCGACAAAATCATTGTGGTGCAGTAGCAGCCAAGGTCATACATTGCACCTCCGCCAAATTCTTTATGCAAGCGGAAGTCTTCCTTGTAGCCTTGGGTTACAAATGCGGTGTCAATAAAATCAACGTTGCCGATTATTCCGCTTTGAATGTCTTTTTTTAGCGATTCAACATAAGGGCTGTGGAGGTAGGCATAGGCTTCCATTAGAATTACGCCGTTCTTTTTTGCAGCATCAAACATTTTCTGAACTTCATTGGCATTCATGGCAAGGGGTTTTTCGCAGAGAACATGTTTTTTTGCTTCAAGTGCTTTTATGACCCATTCGCAGTGGATATGGTTGGGAAGAGGAATGTAAACCGCCTGAACATCCGGGTCGGCCAAGAGAGCGTCATAGCCCACGTATCCCTTTTCAAAGCCGAATTCTTTTTTGTAGACATCGACTTTTTTTTCGTCGCGACCTGCGATTGCGTACGGTTCGCAGTTTTTTGATTTTTTCATTCCGGGAATCGTAGCCCAACGCGCAATTCCGGCTGTTCCCAATACACCCCATTTTACTGCCATAAAAAACTCCTCATATATTTTTTTGCAGATAGATCATGTCTACCAGCTGAATTCCACATTCAAAAATTGGATGGTCGTAATTTTCCGTAAAGAAATTTTTTACTACGTGTGAGCGCTTGAATCCGCATTTTTCGTAGAAGGGAATTGTAAGGGGACTGTCGCCTGTTCCAACCTGAAGAACAGAATATTCTCCCTTAAATTTTTCTTCCACAAACTGAATAAGTTTTTTGCCGTAGCCTTTTCCGTGGCAGCTTGGGTCTGTAGCGATGTTTTTAATTTCTAGAATGCCATTGCCCTCGTTGGTAACTACCACCTCGCCTTTTACTCCGTTATCTGTAAGGACAAACATTCTTCCATCCTGCAAATATTTGTCAACCATTTCTTCCTGTTCATCTGCCAAAAGAAGAAGGTCAAGGAAGTCTTTTTTGTTTTCGTGTATTTCTTTTATTTCCATTTACTTATACAATAGCACACTTTGTAGTTTGTGTCTGCTAAATAAATTTTATCCTCATTTCCGTGTAGCGGGCTTCAACATCTGTAAAACCAACTTTTTTGTAGATTGGGTAGCCATCTTTTGTAGCTTTTAGGTCTATTCTGCCAAGGCCTATTTTTTTGCCGTGTTCAACAAGGTTTTGCATAAGAGTTGTGCAGATGCCCCTTCCGCGGTATTCATGCTCCGTGTATACGCTTAGCACTTCTCCGTAAAGACCGTTCAGCAGAACTGAATTTGCAGGCATTTCTATTATATGCAGGTATGCCACCGCAACAATTTTTTCTTTGTCGCGTGCGGTAAAAGCTATAAGCTCCGTGCCCAGTTTTCTTTTAAAATAGTCGGGCAGCTGTTTTTCCATGCCAGTTTTTTCTTCTTGGCTTACGGAACCAAAATCATCTTTCATGTATGCAATTCTAAGGCGAACCAATTCATCTATGTCTTTGCTTGTTGCCGTGTCAAATGTAAGTTCCATTTTTTCTCCTGCTGTAAAAAGAATAGCACAGGAAAGCGGCAAATAAAAGCAATATTTTTGTAATGTTTAATAACAATTTTTCATGGGAAGTAAAATATTGTTATTAATTCTTAGACAGCCTAATTCCAGCTTCGGCGAGAAGTTCTGAGTAGTTGTTAAGGTGGCTGCTGTGGTGCCAACTGTTTTTGCTGCTGACAACCGAAAACCTTTTTCCGTCAATGTTATATGAGGAAATCCTATTGGGCATATTCAGTAAATTTAAAAAGACTCTGGAATATTTTTTTTCACGGATGATAATCCAGCTTCCCGATCGGTAAAAATAATATGTCGCTGATTTTCCTCCGCAAAGTATTTCAAATATGATGTAAGAACAGTTTGTGTTGTCTTTTGGAGAGAAGACAAATGCGGTTCCCGAATCGTGTTCGTTTAAGTATTGCGAGACATCTACCTTTGACGGATTTTCTTCGCAGTGTGAGCGTATTCTTTTTTGAATTGTCGTAATAGAAATGTTAAGGCAAATATAAAAAGCCAATAGGCATAATAAAAATATGAGGCCTGCACGTGCCTGAGACTTTGTAAGTGGTTTGTTACTTTTATTCATTTTGGCTTTCCTTGTCTTTGTTTGCTTTTAGCGTAGTCATTTTCCATGCGGCTATAAGGTAGTAGGGTGGAAAAGTGATGAATTGAACAAGTATGCTTTTTGCCTTTGTGTTCAGGATGTGAAAGCCCCGTTCTGCAACAAGAAAAGCCCGCTCTTTGTCGGTTAGCTCTGCATTTATTCCCCACCAAAACGGGTAGATGATGAGAGCAATGCATGGAACAAGAAGGACAAGATAATGGTTTTGTTTCCACAGGGCAAGCGAAATGATTGTAACAAGCACAAGGTTTTCTAGAGTGGAAATGATTCTGTGGGCAATTATGACGGCATGGTCTTTGCTATCTTTTGTCTTTCTCCAAAAGATAAAGATTGGAATGTTGAGCAGTAAGATAACCATTACTATGGCAAAAATTTGTTCGGCCATTTTTCTCTCCTCTGTTATTATAGTAAAAAATACCTCTTGTGCAAGCGATCTTGAAAAGAAACCTAGCCCCGATTGGAAGGGCGGCGCAGCCGTTGCGGAACGAAGTGGAGTAATGGAGGGGGTAGGGGCCCCCGGAACCCTGGAAAGCGGGATACACGAGAGTCTGACCGGCGGGTAGCCGGGCACAGTTTGACCGTAAAACTTGCTCCAAAAAGATAAAATTGCTCTTGTAGACAAGGGAATTCTGAAATATAATAGAAGAAAATTTGGCTATAGTGTAAGGAGATTAAAATGAGCAAGTATGCAGGTACACAGACAGAAAAGAATTTGCTGGCAGCGTTTGCGGGTGAATCACAGGCGCGCAACAAGTATATTTATTTTTCTCAGGTGGCACAAAAAGACGGACTTGAAAAAATTGCAAAGATTTTTGAAAAGACTGCCGGTAACGAAGAGCAGCACGCAAAGATGTGGCTGACGGAACTTAGCGGAATTAGCGATACGACTACAAACCTAAAGGCTGCCGCTGACGGAGAAAACTTTGAATGGACCGACATGTACGAAGGTTTTGCAAAGACTGCCGAAGCTGAAGGCTTTAAGGAACTTGCCGCAAAATTCCGTGCAGTTGCAAAAATTGAAAAGCGTCACGAGGAGCGCTACCGTTCGCTCTTAAAGGATGAAGATTCATCTGCTCAGCTTAAGAACAGCACAGTTAAAGTTTGGGAATGCCTTAAATGTGGCCACATCGTTGTAGGTCCAAACGCTCCTGAATATTGCCCAACTTGCGGTGAATACAACCAGTATTTTGAAGTGCGCGAAGACAACTACGATATGATTATGACTTGGGGCCGCTAAAGAGCCTTAAGGAATGAACCCCAGAGAAAGTTTTCTTTGGGGTGAAAAGCGGCAAGGAGCAAAAACCCCTGCCGCTATTTTTTTATGCAAGCATAACTTTTTCGCTGTAGACACCGGTTCTTACGGTTTTGTTTATGCGAGTTCCGGATCCGTAGGCAGTCTTTAAGATTAGCCTGTAGCTTCCTGCCGTAACTAAAAAAGAAATCGAGTTGGATCAAGTTGTTAGGAAGCTTGTTGGTTCGGAATTAACATCAAGCTCAAAAAAAGGTCTTATTAGTAAGTATAATTATGCAAAAGGAAAAATACAGGAGATGATGGATGACGGAGTTGTCGGTTATCATTCAGACTGGAAATGGACTGTAACGGGGGGTTGGGATAATTCCGACAGGTCAAAAGCCTTAAAACAAGAACTCAGAAATATGGAGTAATAGGGGATGGAAATTCTTGAAATGGTATTCGGTTACATTCTTGTTTGGTTCATTGGTGCAATTTCTATTTTAATAGGCTGGGGAGGAATGTTGATAATAAGATATAAACATTCTATAAATGAACCATTTGTTATTTACAGTGTTATACTGTGGGAAATATTGTGGTTAATAGCAGTCCTGGTTTTCATTTTTTACCCCAAGTTTTACGAAGGGTGGTGAATGAGAAGCTGTATTTTGGATAAAAGCTTTGTTTTTGTTTACACCGCATCTAGTGTTTTTGTTGAACAACAAAATCGCCTGTTTCTTCCGCCAAATAGGTATTTGATGGGGAAGCAGAAAAACAGCCCCTTTTTGGGGTTGTTTTTGACCAAAATTTAATGAAAAGAGTCAATGTTTTAGCAGGCTTGATAATCAGCATAGATATTTTTTGCTAGAGTGTACTAAGGTAAGTGAATCGATGGAGAAAAATATTTGACACACCCTATAAAATAGGGTAAAATAAAACGATAAGTTATGAAAAGAATATTTATAGAAACTCCATCATTTACAAAGCGATGGTTCGCATTAGGATTTACGGAAGATGATCTTGCAGAACTGCAACAATTTCTTATCAAAAATCCTGATGCGGGAAATATAATGGTAGGAACAGGTGGATTAAGAAAAATCCGCTTTGCATTTGAAGGCCGTGGTAAAAGTGGCAGTGCAAGGGTATGCTATGTGGATTTTGCTGCTTTTGAAAAGAACTATCTTATTCAAGTATTTTCAAAGGATGAAAAACAGAATCTTACAGATGCAGAAAAGAAGGAAGTCAAGAAGGCTATAAGCATTTTGAAAGCAGAGACTGCAAAAAACTGGAGGAAGGAAAATGAGTAAATTTTTTGATGATTTAATGACAGGCTTGAACGAAGCTGTAGAGGTTGAACGCGGAAATTTAGAAACAAGAAAAACTGTATACGAAATACAGCCTGTAAAAAAATATACTAATACACAGATTAAACATATTAGAACATCAGTTGGAATGACGCAGGTTTTATTTGCCGATTATATGGGCGTTTCTACCAAAACAGTTGAAGCATGGGAAAAAGGAACGAATCATCCTACAGGAACAGCCTGTAGACTTATAAGTCTTTTGGAAAACAAAACTTTTTCTTCTCTGCCGTTTATCCGCAAAATGGCAGTTTTATAAATTGAGGATATCCCAACATTTTGCCTTTCCTCCGCCAAATAGGGGTTTGTCGGGGAATCTCGGAATTCAACCAGCTTTTGGTCTGATTCCGGCAGAAAAATGGCAGATTATTGTTGCAGTCTATATGCAAACAATAACGATCAGGAGATGTTATTATGAATTTATTTGTTATAACGATTTTGTTAATAGTCTCCTCAATTCTAAGTGGCTATTTAGTATTTTTTGTGTTTGACAAATTCTTAACTTCTAATGAAGTTGTAAACTTCTTTTTATGCCTTGTTCTTGTAGTGGTTATTTTCTATTTTTTTGTTTTAGTAATTTTGATTATTCAAAAAGCCTTAAACAAATTAAGGAAAGATGAATAAGCATTTATATTTTTACTCAATTGGGTTTAAAATTTAACTAGCCGCAGAAAATAGATTTTTGGATTTTGATGAGCAGATGGCTTTTTTAATTTTCTGAATGGCATTGGAGAAGTTCAAAAATTGGATGAAATCATAAAAAAAGACTTTTATCCATTCTGTTGCTGTCAATTAATTGATACGTATACAATACCATATTTTAGTAATCTGCGGTAATCATAAATTCAAAAAGCAAAAATCGAAATTTAGTAGCAAGGAAAATTTATGACCACTTTTGAACTTTATTTAGAAGCTTTTAAAAAATTGGAAAAACTCTTTTTCTCAGATAGAGAAAAATATGATAACTTTGGTATTTTACTGGGACAAATGAGCCCTTATATTTTTTCTAATACATATAGCGCAGACCCTGCATGGTTGATTGATTTTTCAAAAAAATTGCAATCAAAAAATAAAGCTAAACCAACAGTTCAAGATGCTTTGGATGTAATTTATGAGTTGATATTAGATTATAACGATGAAACCTATAATATTAAAAATTTCGTAGATGATTATAAAAAACTGTATGAATTATAATTTTTAAATATGACATTTACCTGTCATATTTTTCATGCTAAAATATTCCTATGATTAATACGGAAAACCTTTTTGAACTGGTTTACATTCTGATAGACAAAAAGAAAGCTACTGCCAGGGACTTGTCGGAGCATTTTGGGGTTTCTACACGCACTATCTACCGCTGGATAGATTCTCTTTGCCTTGCCGGGATTCCTATTTTTTCTACAAAAGGCTTTGGTGGGGGCATAGAAATAGACGGGAATTACTCGCTGGACAAAACTGTTTTAACCGAAGACGAAAAGGTTAGTCTTGCAGCTGCGGCAAATGCGGTTTCTGCTTTGTCTGGTGATGATGCAAGCCGGGCCGCCGCAGGAAAAATCCGTTCACTTACAAAGGAAAAGACTGACTGGTTGGAAGTGGACTTTGGCTCGTGGAATCCGCTGGGGGCATATATTAGGACTGTCTTTGACGTTGCAAAAGGCGCAATCCTAAAAAAGCAGGTTCTTTGCTTTGACTATTATTCAAGCCATGGGGAAGTGGGCAGGCGTTTTGTTCAGCCGTGGAAGATTGTATTCCGCGGGCAGGCTTGGTATTTGTACGGCTGGTGCAACCAAAAGGAAGAGGCCAGGTATTTTAAGCTAAGCCGCATTCAGAATATCCGCAATACCAGGCGGACTGCGGATATTTTTGAAGATTCTCTGGAAGCAAAAAAATCAAAGTCAAAAGATGTGGAAAGAGAATATAGCGAGCGCCTAAAAAAGGAATACCGTCTTGTTACGCTTACGGTTCGCATTCCAAAAAAAGAGCTCTGGCGCATTATGGATGACTACAAAATAGAAGAAAGCCAGGCTTCTGCTGAAGAGCCCGACGGCTTAACAACAGTTACATTTAAAATTCCGGATGAAGTTTGGCTTGTAACCTACCTGCTAAGTTTTGGTTCCTCTCTGGAAGTTGTTGCTCCAAAGAGCGTAAAGCATGCCCTGGAAGAAGAAATTAAAAGAATGTACCAGAAGGTTTTCCAATAATGCATTTTGTAAGCGCAAAGACAATACTAAATTCCAACGGCATTAACCTCTACCGAGGATGCACGCACGGTTGCATTTATTGCGACAGCCGAAGCCTCTGCTACCATACGCCAATTCCCTTTGAGGATATAGAGGTAAAGCAAAATGCAGTAGAACTGCTGGAAGATGCCCTTAAACATAAGCGCAAGAAGTGCATGGTTGGGACAGGTTCCATGTGTGACCCTTATATGCATTGCGAAAAAGACTTGTGCATGACGCAAAAAACACTGGAGCTTCTGGAAAGGCATGGTTTTGGTGCTGCCCTTCAGACAAAATCAGACATGGTTCTTAGGGACTTGGATATAATAGAAGCAATAAACCGTAAGTCAAAATTTATTTTGCAGATGACCGTAACCACTGCGGACGACAATCTTTGCCGCATCATCGAGCCCAACGTTTGTCCTACAAGCCGCCGCTTTGAGGTGCTGAATATCTTCCGCGAAAAAGGGATAGACACAATTGTTTGGCTAAGCCCCATACTTCCTTTTATAAACGATACGGAAGAAAATTTGCTTTTAATAATGGACCGCTGTGCACAGGCTGGCGTAAAGGGAATAATCTGCTTTGGCTTTGGGCTTACCCTGCGCGATGGCAACCGGGAATATTTTTATTCTGCGCTGGACAGGCATTTTCCCGGTATGAGGGAGAAATACGAAAAATGCTTTGGAAAAAGCTACGTGTGCGAAAGCCCCAACAATGCAAGACTAATGCAAATTTTCCAGATGGAATGCAAAAAGCACAAGATTTTATGCACCCCGGATGAATGTTTTTCCTACATGAAGACCTTTCCCGAAAAAGATTTGCAAATGGAATTGTTTTCGTAAACAAAGCAAGCCTACCCCCGATTGGAAGGGCAGTTGGTTAAAAATTGCATCCATACAATTTTTAACCATGAGTTTTCTGCGAAAACTCACCTGCTTTTTATGCCAACAAATGACGCACCATCCATGGTGCTGTTTGTTTATCATTTGATGGCCCCGCGGAATCATGGAAAGCGGGTTAGCAATAGAAGCTTGGTCCAGAAGAAAAAGAAAATCCACTCTTGAATCGGACTGAAAATTCTACTATAGTGTTTTATATTAAAGAAATAGTTTTAGGAATCCCGGTATGAAAATTAAAGCGTTTTTTCTTGCATTGATGTTTTGTTTGACTTGGCAGTCCAATATGATTTTTGCCCAGGAAGCGGCTGCTGTAAATGATGAAGCCACTCCTTTGGAACAGGAGCCCACTATAGCCACAAACAAGCCTAAGAATAAGGAAAAAGAAGACCTTTCTTTTAACTTGGGAACCTATCTTTTTGGAGACCCTTCCGAACACCACTATATTACAGGCATTAGCGGCATGTTAGTTGCAAATTCCATAATTTTCTGCTGGAACAAATTTGTAACAAGGCAGGGCTGGACAAAAGTAACGCTTGATGACTGGAAGCATTTTTACGAAAAGGACTGGGAATATGACACAGACTGGTACTGGACCAATTTTGTGTTGCACCCCTACCAGGGCTCGCTTTACTATACAAGCGGACGCAATGCCAATTTTACGCCTTTTGAGTCCCTGCTTCTTTCCGCATCCGGTTCGCTGATTTGGGAATATTTCTGCGAGACAAACGCGCCTTCTGTAAACGACTTGGTTTATTCAAGTGTTGGCGCTGCCTTTATGGGGGAAATGCTCTACAACCTTAGCTACGAGATGCAGAACTTGGGATATTACGCAAGCTATATTCCAAATCCAATGCGCATGTGGTCGGACTTGGTTCTGCAGAAAAAAGCCCTTCCCCGTGCGTCTAAACTTTATGGCCTTGATTTTTGTGCGGGATTCGGTTCTGCAACGGGGGATTCTTATGCGGACGGCAAAAGCTTTGGTGAGACCTTCCCTGTTTACGGAGGATTTGCCTGCAACGTTGTCTATGACAATCCCTATCAGGTTGACTCCAACACTCCCTTTAGCCAGTTTGAACTTTCTATGAGCGGCTCTTTTGGAAAAGGCTCTGGGGAAGGAACGAGCGACGGTGAGCGCAATTTTATGTATGACGTAAATATTTCAAGCGACGGCTTTTTGTTTGCGCGTACACCAGATTCCCTTAACAGTGAAAACACGGAAACGTCAGTTGGAGCATCGCTTTTGTATGACTTTAGGTGGCATTCCTTCTTTGAGGTAAGCTCGCTTGGTTTGGGTGCAGCCATTAAGCAGAAAAAAGAATTCAGCAAAAACAATGTCTTTGAGTGGAAAGAAATTCTTGGTGTGAATTTTCTTGGCACAACCGACTATGCCTATTACAGAAGGGATTTGCTGCCGCAGCCTGACGAACTCTACCGTAGCTACAGCTACACCTTTGGTGCAGAAAATGTACTTGCCTTTAAGTGGACTCTGTTTGAAAAGAACAAGATTGCCTTGGAAAACCGCACTTATGCCCACTACGCCTTCCCCTGGCAGGATCAGGACTTTGTTACTTATGATTGTGGGCTGGAATTCCAGAACATGCTAAACCTAAGCTACGAATACCAGCTGTCCGACATGATAAGCATAGGCCTCCGCGATGAGCTCTACCTTAAGTATGCTTTCTATGACGACCTTCCCAATTATTTTGCCATGTTGAACAGCGTTGGTGTCTTTGCTCGCATGACGGTAAAGTAAGTTAGTAGGTTACCTCTCCGTCGTGGCGCAAAAGGCTGGAAGAAATCACTCCTGTTATAGAAGAAACATCTTTTATAAGGTAGCCTTCATCTTCTTCCCTTACGCGCACTTCAATCACATAGTCGGCCTGTCCGTTTGCTAGGCTTCTGGATTTTACGCTAAAGTAGCGGCAGGTCTTTTTTACTTCCGTAATAAGAGTTCCTTCGCTGTTGTAGTCGTTCATTGTAACCATAAGAATTTGCGGGGCACGGCCAATCGGAATTCTGTCTAAGACAACAACCGCAAGAGTCATCATTATTGCAAGTATGCAGGAAATTTCTGCAAGTCCTGCTCCACAGATGATTCCAGTGCTTATTGCCCAGAACATAAAGGCAAGGTCCATGGGCTCTTTTACGGCTGTGCGGAAGCGGACAATAGAAAGGGCACCAACCATACCAAGAGAAATCACCACGTTGGACTGAATTGTCATGATTATTGCCGTAGTGATTATTGTTACCGCAGCAAGGGAAATGTTAAAGCTTTTGGAATAAAAAGTTTTGCGGGTAAGAATTCTGTAGACCGCAAAAATATATATTGCGAAGAGTGCGGAAAGTCCCAGAACAATCACCATGTTCAGCGGTGTAAGGTCAAATCTGGAAAATCCCTGCAAAAACGATTTCTTAAAAATGTCCTTGAAAGTTGTCATTGTATTCTCCTGTTTTTATTGTTTACTTTTGTAAAGCTTTATATGGATTCTCCCGTCATGTTGTAGCGGCGGCACAGATAGTATTTAGAAAATGCTGTCTGCACAAGCCTGCTTGACTGGAGAAGTTCATATATAAAATCTGGAAGAAGCTCGTCAAATTTAACTTCAACCATGTTTGTACCCGATTCAAGAACCGGACGCGATGGAAGTTCCTTGTCAAAGAATGCGTTTATGTCCGAAGAGCTGCGTATGTTGCGGTCAAAGGTTATGCGGACATTTCCTGCCGTCCAGATATAGGGCACGCGCTCGTAAGAAACAATGCAAACCGGGCGCAATTGGACAAGCTTCATCCTGGCAATAAGTTTTTTTACCAGGAACGGGGTGGTGCTGTCGTATTGCGGAATTTTCCCCTGCATTATGGTCTTGCACTGCTCAAAGGAAAGGGGGGCTGAATATTTAAAGCATTTTGTCTTTTCCTTTTGCTTAAGCTCCAGTTTTATGTGCTCCGTGGAACCGTTGTAGATGCGTATTCGGAATTTTTCGCGGGGGTCTGTTCCGTTTTCGTTTTCGCGGTAGCAGGTGTTGTACATGTCGTCAAAATAAATGCTTCTGATGGAATACTGCTTGGCGTCCCCTGTATGCGGGTCAAGCTGCAAAACCATGCCAACCCGTTTCTGAAGATACGAGAGTATGTATTCAGGAGAAAGATATTTATATTCGTGGCGGTATTTTTTTTCCAAAGACTTTCCTTTTAGATAAACTATATTAACAAACCGCTTTTTCGTCAACAGAAGTTCTTGCCAATAATCCTACGCCCGATTGTAGCGGCGCGCAGCGTTCCCGGAGGGAATGGAGCGAAAGCGGAACCGCGGAAAGCGGGGAATGCAGAAGCCCTGACCGGACACGTAGTGCCGGGCACAGTAAAAGTTGATATGCCGTCCATTTGCAAGAATATTTTTATTGTGCTAAAATTGTCTTATTATATGTATGCGAGGTAGAAAAATGAAGATAGCAGTTGCTGGAACGGGTTACGTAGGTTTGTCACTGGCTGTTTTGCTTTCCCAGCATAACGAGGTTTGGGCTGTGGATATAGTTCAGGAAAAAGTTGATTTAATCAACAGCAAAAAGTCTCCCATAGTTGACAATGAAATTTCAGAATTCTTTTCTTCAAAAAAATTGAACCTTACCGCTACAACCGATGCAGAAAAAGCCTATGCAGGTGCAGACTTTGTTATAGTCTCAACTCCGACAAATTATGATCCGGTAAAAAACTATTTTGA
>DFJV01000155.1 GCA_002373205.1 Treponema sp. UBA3662 | reverse complement strand
GGTTGGTGAGCCTGTCGAACCATGGTTGAATGGAGGGACAGACCCTGAAACAAGTTCAGGGTGACAAATTCGGGGGTGACGGCAATTTTTGAGCTGTCATTCTGAGCTTGACTCAGAATCTATGAATGTTAGCGTGGGGACGGCAATTTTTGGGCAGTAATAAGTATGTCCCTTTTTTCCGATATTAAATGTTGTTGAATACCGGGGTTTTAGGGGCCACAAACATACGCACTTGCTTTGTTTGTGCTAGGAGAAGGGGTAGCGGAAGACCTTCCCCCTTGGGGAATTCTGAAAATTCGGCTATTTTAATGTAGACTGATTTGTATTTTCATAGTATAATTAAGAAAAATTTTAGATTCCATATATTGGATGTTTAGGAGTTTTTATGGCGATAAAAGAATTGAATCGCTTTGATACAAATGCAAAGCGCAACGTTCAGATTGCAACAAAACTTACTGCCGTTATTGGTGCGGTTGCGCTTGTTTGCTGCCTTGGAATTGCATTTATTTCCATTTATATTTTTAACAGAAACCTCCGCACAGATACTAAGAATACTCTAAAAGAGGCAGCCGACGGTGTGGAATTCATCCTTGAAGACTGGATGAAGACCCTTTACGGAGCCGCGCTTTCCCTGTCACAGTCTTATGATGTTATAGAATGCTTGGAAGAGCATGATTCGGCCAGGCTGCAAAAAATACTGCAGGGCATGGTTCCCGGTTTTGAGATTGAACGTGTTGCGGTAACGGATGCAAAGGGTAAGATTGTTCCCGGTGGAGCCGTTGGTATGGGCGAAAGCTTTGACCTTACGCAAAGTTCAACGCTAAAGCCAGCCCTTGCAGGTAATGTCGTAAAGTCCTACGGTTGGGCTGCTAACGATGACTTTGTAATGGTTTGTGCGGCTCCTATACGCAATGACGGAAAGATTATAGGTGCGGTTATGGTTGCCTACGACTTGGTTGGCGGTTCTTTGCTTCCGGCTGTTAACAATATATTCAATATGGACTGTACTATTTTCCGCGAAAATGTCCGCGTAAACACTACGCTTACGGATATGAACGGAAAGAAGCTGACTGGTACCAAGCAGGAAGACAAGCACGTTCTTGACAACGTATTCAACAAGGGTGTCCGCTTTAACGGTGAGCTTATAATTGGTGGTAAGGACTACTTCTGTGTCTATATTCCGCTTAAGAATCATGAAGGCAAGGTTGTCGGTATGTTCTTTGTTGCAAAGAGCCTTGCTGTTATTGGACAGGTAAAGAATGCAACCCTTAAGGTTGTTATTCCTATTTCCCTGCTTGTATTCCTTATAGCAATATTCTTTGGTGGCCGCTTTGTAAGATGGCTTATGTGGCGTCTTAACAACATTACCAAGGTTCTTGTTGAACTTGAATCCGAAGATGCAAACCTTAGCCGCCGCGTAAAGCTCCTTGTGCGTGACGAAATTGGAGACCTTATCATCCACTTTGACGCCTTCTGTGACAAGCTGCAGAAAATCGTTAAGGAAATTAAGGAAACCAATGTTGAGCTTAACACCACGGGTATTGACCTTTCAAATTCAACCCATGACACTGCAAGCGCAATCACCCAGATTATTGCCAACATAGAAAGCGTCCACAAGCAGATTTCTTCCCAGAACATGACTGTAGGACAGACAGTTGATGCTGTTAGGGGTGTTTCTTCTACAATTTCACAGGTAAGCAACCTTATCGAAAGCCAGGCAACAGGTGTTACACAGGCTTCTGCCGCTGTAGAAGAGATGATTAGCAACATTTCTTCTGTAAACCAGTCTGTAGATAAGATGGCAGACCAGTTTACAACGCTTAATGCGGATGCACAGACTGGTTTTGCAAAGCAGCAGGACGTTAACGAGCGTATCCGCCAGATAGAAACCCAGTCAGAAATGCTTCAGGAAGCTAACCTTGCAATCTCAAGCATTGCTGAGCAGACAAACCTTCTTGCTATGAACGCCGCTATTGAAGCTGCCCACGCTGGTGAGGCTGGTAAGGGCTTCTCTGTTGTTGCAGACGAAATCCGTAAGCTTTCCGAAACTTCTTCTTCACAGTCAAAGACAATCGGTGAACAGCTTAACAATATTAAGGATTCTATTGTTTCCGTTGCATCTGCTTCCAACGACGCAAGCGAAGCCTTTACTTCTGTTACCAACAAGATTAAGCAGACAGATGAGCTTGTTATGCAGATTAAGGCTGCTATGGAAGAGCAGAATTCTGGTAGCCGCCAGATTAGCGAGGCCCTTAAGAACATGAACGATAGTACCGCACAGGTTCACACGGCTTCACAGGAAATGGCAGAAAAGAGTTCACGCATTGTTCACGAGATGAATTCTTTGCGCGATGCTACCGATGGAATGATGCAGAGTATGGACGAGATGGCATCTGGTGCTCGCAAGATTAACGAGACTGGTATGCAGCTCAACGACATTTCCCAGAACGTACAGAATTCAATCAGCAAGATTGGTAGCCAGATTGACCTCTTTAAGGTTTAATTTGCACGTCATTCCGGGCTTGACCCGGAATCTATGTATGTAGGCAGACACTGGTTTTGTTTGCTAAGAAACATAGCCCCTGAAATTGGTTGCAAGCAACCCCGCTTCAAAACAGCTTACTGCTTTGCGGCGGGGTTGTTAATTTTGGAAGATAAAAAATGAATTTAAAATTTAACTTGGCAGACAGAGAAATTTCTACGGAACTTCCCGCTTTTATTATGGGGATTGTAAACGCTACGCCGGACAGTTTTTATGCTTCCAGTCGTGGCGGAATTGACCGTGCCTTGCAACTGATAGACGAGGGTGCAGACGTTCTTGACATTGGCGGTGAAAGCACAAGGCCCGGTTCTTCTTATGTTAGCGAAGAAGAAGAAATTGGCCGTGTTGTTCCGCTAATAAGGCAAATCCGAAAGACAAGTAATATTCCAATCTCCGTGGACACAAGAAAGCTTGGCGTAATGAAGGCCGCTTTTGAAGAAGGTGCAGACATTCTAAACGATGTTTCAGCCTTGCTGGACCAGCCTTCTCTTGCTGAATTTTGTTCGCAAAAGAAACTGCCTGTAATACTTATGCACAAGAGGGGCATTCCTTCCACCATGCAGAATAACGGCGGTTATGAAGATGCCTTTATGGAAGTGGATTCCTTTTTGCGGGAGAGGGCAGTCTTTGCGGAGAGTGCCGGTATTGCAAAGGAAAAAATAATTGTGGATCCGGGAATTGGCTTTGGTAAAGACTTGGAAGCCAACATTGCCCTTATAAAGAACTGCGGAAGGCTTTGTGCTGGAAAATACCCCGTGATGATGGCACTTTCCAGAAAGACCTGCATTGGTGCAATTACAGGCCGTAAGGAAGATGAGCGTCTCTGGGGGACCCTTGCTGCGGACATGATTGCGGTTCAAAAAGGTGCCAGCTGGGTCCGCGTTCACGATGTTGCCGCCACCAGGGACAGTCTTTTGCTCCTAAAGGCCTTGAGCTGACACCAATAGCTAGTAGGCTGGCATTAGGTGAACAGTTCCGTCTGCTTTAGCCAGATGGCAAGTGCTTCCGCTTCTTTGTCCAGTGCGCGGTCATCTTCTACAAAGGAAGAAATCTTTCTTACTTCTGCGTAAACCTTTTGCAGGAAGGGGCTGAACTGGTCTTTTCCTACAATATCCATGGCTTGGCATACGGCTAGCACGTGTACTGCAAACTGAAGGAAAATAAGCTCTATTTCTTCTGCCAAGTGGCGGGCAGAAATGGTTCCCATGGAAACCTTGTCTTGGTTGAGTGCCTCTGTTGGTGCGCTTGTTATGCTGACCGGAGCTGCGTATGTCTGAACTTCCCCGCGGATGGCGCTCATTGTAATCTGTGCCGCCTTAAAGCCAAAGCGGAGGCCTGCCTGTGGGTCGTCTTCTTTTGTAACAGGAATGAGGTTTGGCGTAAGGCCGTTGAATTTGCCGTCTATTAAAAGCTCTGCCTGCTTGTCTGCAAGGTCGCTTATGTTTGCAAGGGCTATGCGGAGGTAGTCGCAGCTTGCGCAGATGTGGCCGCCGTAAAAATTGCCCGTGTTAAAAAGGCTCTGGCTTTCTATGTCCACAAGGGGGTTGTCGTTTGCGGAATTTAGCTCCTGTTCTATGAGGTCGTGGGTAAAATGCAGGGTGTCGCGGAGTACGCCGTTAATCTGGGGTGCGCAGCGTATTGAATAGCGGTCCTGAATCTTTTTTTCTGTCTTGCGGTAGCCCTTGTTGCCTATTGCCTTCATGGAGTTAAGGAATTCTTCGTAGTTGTAGACCCGCTTTGCATCTTTTACAATATTGTAGATGTAGGCTGCACTTTCGCACTGGCCCGGATGGTTTTTTATTGAACTGACCTTTGCGCGGAAGGGCACGTCTTTTCCCTGAAGGATTTCCGATGCGGCTGCCGTTAAAAAGTCCGAAAGGTTTGCAAGGCGCTCTGCCTTTTTCCATGCAAGGGCTGCAACTGCCGTCATTACAGATGTTCCGTTCATAATTGCAAGGCCTTCTTTTGCCTCCAGAGGAAGGGGTTTTATGCCTTCTGCTTCAAAGGCCTGCATTGTGGGCACGATTTTGCCCTTGTAGTATACGTCCCGCTCTCCGTACATTACGGCACCCAGGTAGGCTAGGGGCGTAAGGTCTCCTGATGCACCGACAGAGCCCAGCTGAGGGATTACGGGAATTATGTCCTTGTTTAAGAGGGTTTCCATCATGCGGGCAAGCTCTTCCCTGATTGCAGAATGGCCTCCTTTTACGTTGGAGTTTAGGCGGCAAAGAACAACTGCGCGTCCTGTTTCCCTGTCAAATTTTGGCCCAAGGCCTATTCCGTGGTAGCTTACGATTGAATGCTGCAGGGCGGCGGCTTTTTCCGGGTTCACCTGTCCGTCGCAGGAATCGCCGAATC
This sequence comes from Treponema sp. UBA3662, assembly GCA_002373205.1. Taxonomy (GTDB): domain Bacteria; phylum Spirochaetota; class Spirochaetia; order Treponematales; family Treponemataceae; genus Treponema_D. The sequence goes on along the minus strand of DFJV01000155.1, from coordinate 8,238 downwards.
CTGTGGTAACGCCGTAAGTGGGTAAGCCCTTTGCAATGTAGCTCATAAGGAATTCGCGGGATTTTCGCAGGGTTTCCCAAAATGATTTTTCTTCCGAAAGTGCCACTCCGGCTTTTCCTTCGGCAACTTGGCATACTTTTTCTATGGTTAAGGATTGACCGTCTACTGTAATTGTCTTCATAAAAATGATTATCTTATATATAGGAAAAAATTGCAAGAAAGCAAATTGGAGAACTGTTAAAACGTCTTAGCATATTAAGACATGGCAGGGATTGTAGGGGCCCGCGCTAGCGGGTTGCGGAACGAAGTGGAGCAATGGAGCGGGAAGGGACCCGCGGAACCCCGGAAAGCCCCTAAAAGATGCCTTAAATGTAACTTAAAATATATTTTTTGTTAAAAAAGTAGCTGCCACAGAAAAAAGAGAAAAAACCTATCGTTGACTATTCATTGAACTATTGATATTATAGAAGCGATGAATGTTATGCTAGGCATTTCTGCTGCCGGGGGTATTGGAATTGGCAAAGTTTTTATACTGCCCGAAAGTCAGGAGCTTGTAATTCCTCAAAATAAAATTTCCTCAGAAGACGTGGCGGAAGAATGGAAGCGTTTTGAAGATGCCGTTGAAGATGTTCAGGAAGAAATTGAGAGCCATCAAAAGTCTCTTGGTTCGGAAGACCTTCAGCGCGTTATTTTTGAGACCTACCAGCTTATGCTTACGGATCCTGTTTTTACAAAGGAATTGAAGGCGGCCCTGGAGGCGGAACTTTATAACGTAGAATATATCCTCCAGAAAAAGACCGTAGAATATGCCCAAAAGCTAAGAAGCAGCGGAAACGATTATCTTGCCGAGCGTTCCCACGACATAGAAGATGTTTTTGGCAAGGTCATGAATGTTCTTCTGGACTACCATCCATTTAACATAAACGATGTTCCCGACGGTTCAATCATTGTTGCAAAGGAAATGAAGACCAGCGACACTGTTATCCTTAGCAAGCGGAAAATTGCCGGGCTTGCACTTACGGAAGGCGGTGTTGCAAGCCATGTTGCCATTCTTGCAAAGAGCTATGGAATTCCGGCTGTTGTTGGACTTGGAAACATAACGAATCTGGTTCAGGATGGAACCACGATGATTGTGGACGGCACCCACGGAGAGGTGATTGATGCTCCGGATGAAAAGACTCTTGCCGACTACGAAGAAAAGATTTTACAGGAACAAAAATATCTTGCCACCCTGCACAAGTTTAAGGACAAGGTGGCAGAAACTCAGGACGGAACCCGCTTTAAGATATATGCAAACATAGGAACCGTGGAAGAAGCAGAGCTTGCTTTGGAAGAAGGTGCAGACGGAATTGGCCTTTTCCGCACGGAATTCCTTTTTATGAACGAGATTCAGGCGATGAACCAGGAAGGCGGGACTTTTAGCAGCGCAACAAGCGAAGAGTTGCAGTTTCAGGCATACAAGCGTGTCTTGGAAATTATGGATGGCCGTCCGGTAACAATCCGCACTCTTGATGCTGGCGGTGACAAGCTGATTGCAAGCAAGGACATACCTTCTATTGCAGAAAAGAATCCTCTGATGGGTTTGAGGGCAATAAGGATGTCGCTTTTTTACCCCAACGTTTTCCGCACCCAGTTACGCGCTCTTTACAGGGCAGGTCTTTACGGAAACCTTCGCATTCTTTTGCCGCTGATTACCGACGTTGCCCAGGTTGAAACTGCCCTTGGTATTGCAAAAGGTGTTCAGATGTCGCTTAAGGCAGAGGGGATTCCTTTTAAGCCGGACATTCCAATAGGCATTATGGTGGAAACCGCAGCAGCCGCAATTTGTGCAGACTGCCTTGCTCCCCACAGCGCATTCTTTTCTTTGGGAACAAATGACCTTACCCAGTACACGATTGGCATAGACCGAGAAAATCCAACGGTTGCGCCAAACTATAATGAATTTCATCTTGCAGTGCTGCGCCTTATAAAGAACACGATAAAGGCCTCTGCTAATGCCAACATTCCTGTTTCTGTATGCGGAGAAATGGCCGGAAACAGGGAAAGTGCAATGATTTTGGCAGGTATGGGAATCCGCCGCTTTAGCATGGCACCAAAGCAGATTCCTCTTATAAAAGAAACGCTTTCGCAATTTTCAATAAGGGAACTGGAAACTATTTCAAGCCAGTCACTTCTTTAAAGATTTTTAACTACAGGAAAACAATGAAAAAGAAGAAAAAGAAACCTGATTTTTCTAAGCCCAAGCCGGTAAAGCCTCAGGACTACGACGAGGAAGTTGAGTCAACAGACGGAGCTTTAGATGATGCTTCTTCTGATGCAGATGATGCCCAGTCTGGTGAATCTGATTCTGAAGAATCACATTCGGACGAATCGCATTCTGCAGAAAAGATTGGCAGTAAGAGAAAGTCGCAGACTCAAAAATTCTACCCGGACAAAACCTACTATAATCTTCCACTGATTGTAATAGCAGGCCGCCCCAACGTGGGAAAGTCCACTCTTTTTAATGCGCTTACCCACACCAAGAGGGCCATTACAGACCCAACTCCTGGTGTTACCCGCGACCCTGTCGAAGGAACATGCTTTATTGCAGGAAAGCCCGTTCACCTTATGGACACTGGCGGCTACAAGCTTACCCGTGACTACACCTCCCGCGAAAGTGAAATGGATGATCTTGTTGTTGCAAAGACAGTGGAAATGCTTGTAAAGGCAGACAAAATTCTTTTGCTTTTGGATGCAGAGGCAATCACTGCGGAAGACGAGGAGCTTATTTCCCACCTTAGGCAGTATTCAGACAAGATTATTGTTGCGGCAAACAAGTGTGAGAGCGAAAAAACTGCCGCTGCTGCATACGAAGCAGTTAAGTTTGGCTTTAAGGAATTCATGACGATTTCTGCTCTTAAGGGCAACAATCTTAGTGTCTTGCAGGAAAGGCTCGTGAGCGGTCTGGACTTTAGCCGTGTAACAGAGGGCAAGGAAGAGGACCGTTCCGTACGCATTACGATTCTTGGAAAGCCTAATACCGGAAAGTCTACGCTTACAAATGCCCTTACCCACACCCAGGCCAGCATTGTAAGCGACTATGCCGGAACCACCCGCGATGTTGTGGAAGGAAGCTTTTTGTACAACGGCCGCAGCATAGAAATTCTTGATACCGCTGGAATAAGGCGCAAGTCAAAGGTTAGCGAAAACGTTGAGTATTATTCCGTAAACCGTGCAATAAAAACTCTTGATGAATGTGATATTGCCTTTATTATGATAGATGCAAAGGAAGGCCTTAGCGACCAGGACAAAAAAATTACTTCGCTTGCATTCGAGAAAGGACGCGGTGTTATATTTGTCCTAAACAAGTGGGACCTTATGGAAGACAGGGGCAACAAGGCTGTGAGAAGCGTTACCGACTACATTCACACCATGTTTGGCCAGATGAACTGGGCTCCTGTTGTTCCAATCAGCGCAAAGAATTCTGACGGAATAAAGAACCTTATGAACACGGCACTTGAGCTTTACGCTCAGCTTACCCGCAAGGTTGACACTGCCGCGCTAAACATGGCCCTCCGCGACTGGCTTACACAGTATCCGCCGCCAGCAACAAAGGCCATCCACTTTAAGGTGCGCTACATGACCCAGACTAGCGTGAACCCTGTTAACTTTATGATTTTTGCAACCCGCCCGGACAATGTTCCGGAAAGCTATGTAACTTACCTAAAGAACAGGATACGCAAAGACCTTGGCTTTGACCAGATTCCGGTGCAGATAGAGATGAAGGCAAGCCGCCAGAAGTGGCAGGACAGGAACTCTAACGAAGGATAAGCCATGGCACAGTATACTATTGGTGAAGTTGAGCAGCTTACAGGGATAAAGCCCTATATCCTCCGCTACTGGGAAGAAATAATTCCCAGTTTTACGCCGCAGAAGGATTTGAACGGCCGCCGCCTGTACAGCCAGCGGAATATAGACATGATCCGCAGGCTAAAGTATCTGATTTACACCGAGCGTTATACTATAGACGGAGCAAGAAGCCAGATTATAAAAGAGACACAGGCTTCTGATTCCGTGGCAGCCGCCCTTGCTGCAATAAGACAAATAAGGGCAGACTTGAATGATGTTTATCTTGAATTGAATTCTCGGGGAAAGGGTGCCCAAGCAGAGGCAGCCAAAGCAGAGGTGGTTTAGAATGGAAAATACGGACAATCCTGAAAAAATAGAACTCAAGTGGTGGGAAAAGAAACAGGGAATTTCTCTTTACCAGAAAAAGAATCAGGCAAAGGTTGAAAAGCAAAAAAAAGAAAAGCGGGAACTAAAGCAGCAGCTTGATGAACTTAAGAAGCAGGAAAAAGATGCCCAGGCAAAAAAGAAGGAAAAGAAAGAGCTTTCCCATGCAAAGACAAAGCACAATCCGCCTCTTGTACGTTCCATCGATTCCCTTTACAACATTGATTCTGTTCCAAAGGATGCCCAGGAAATTATTGCTGATTTTATGGAGATTGTTTCTTCTACCCATCCGCTTAACTCTAGGCAGCGTGCCCTTCTTCCCAAGCACATCCGTATGCTTAGCCACTACCTTACCGATGAGCGCACAGACCGCTGGCTTGGCTACATGAACGAAACGACGTCCCTTAGTGCTTACGTCCACTATTACCTCTGGTGGAATTTGGTTCGTCTTACAAGGCTTTTTTCTAACCTTCCAAAGAATTTTCTTAATCTTGGCGAAGAGGAAATCTGCCTTGACATTGGAAGCGGCCCCCTGACTGTACCCATTGCCCTTTTTCTTGCCCGCCCGGAACTGCGCAATGTAAGGCTTACCTGGTACTGCATGGATATTTCAAGCCAGGCACTCCAGTTTGGAATGGACATCTTTCTTTCTATTGCGGCACGGCTAAAGTGTGAGGCCTGGGAAATTGTCCGCGTAAAGGGTGAATTTGGAGACAGGATAAAGCAGAGCGCTGCATTTGTAACATGCGCCAATATGTTCAACGAGGCAAACGAAAATACCGATATGCCGCCTGAATACACTGCAAAGAAATTTGCGGAAAAACTTCTTGCCTATACCGACAAGGCAAATTCTTCCACCAAGTTCTTGATTATAGAGCCAGGGGTTCCAAAGTCTGGAAGGTTCATTTCTCTTTTGCGCGATGCCTTTATACGCAAAGACTTTGTTCCGCTTTCCCCTTGTACCCACTGTGCTGAATGCCCAATGAACGGAGAGGACAAGAGCAAGGGGGGCAAGTGGTGCAACTATGTCTTTACAACGGAAGATGCCCCAAAGACTCTGCTTAAACTTTCCGACCAGTCAAACCTTACCAAGGAACGCGCTGTCCTTTCTTTTGTGGCCTTGGCACGTGCCGGAGAAGAAAAGAGTGATGCGGAAAAGAAGGATTCTTTGCATAAGGAAGAATTCCTTTCCTTCCGCATTGCAAGCGACCCCATACGACTGCCCGGAAACCGTACGGGATACTACGCCTGTTCTGCCATAGGGCTTTTGCTTGCGGTTACAGAAAAACCACTGCATTCCGGGGAAAGCTATTCCGTCCGTATGCCAAAGTACCAGATGAGGACAGACTGGAAAAGCGGTGCCTTTATCCTGAACCTTGACTAAGCGGGCCTTGCTCCGTGTTCTGCCTACCGCCCCGCAAATTCCTGGTGGGGTTCCGTGTAGTTTTTGTAGATGATTTTTCCTACAAGGCCGTGCTCTTTGCAGCGCTCTATGTAGAGCTGGGTTTTCTTGAACTCGTAGGAATTTTTTCCTACTGTTAGAACTGCCCTTATGCTGCCGTTGTCTTTGCCTATGACTATCTGCAATTCTCCCTTGCTGCCGCCTTCTTTGCCAAAGGCTTCTTTGAATATGCGGAATGTTTCTTCTTCGTTAAAGTATAGCTCTGAGCAGTATGCAAAACCGTTTGCGTCCCATTCAAAATAGATGTTTTTTAGCGGAGTGGGATGTTCAATTATGTTGCCCGGATTTACGGAAAGGTGGCGCTTGTACATTTCTGCATTTGTAAAGTAGCAGTGCTCTTGCCAAAGCTTGTCCCGTGGATTTTCCATTATGACTGATACGCGGTAGTCGTAGCGTTTAAAATATGGGTCCCAAAGAGTTGGACTTGCGGCTCCGTGCTTTCGGTAATATTCTGTGCGCTGGCGGTAATCTGTTCCGTAAGTTTCTTCTATTGAATCAAGGCTTAGGTAATGCTTGCCTTCATTAAGCATGTCGTCAAAATAGTCTTCCATGCTGTCCCAGTATTTTTCTTTTGACTTGGGTATCATTCCAATTCCGCCGTAAAGAAAAGACTGGTCAAGCTTGTGGGTCTCTTCTGCCTGGGAAGTTATGTTCAGGGCTATTAAGCGCTTGTAGTCGCCGTCTTCCAAAAAGTAGCGTATCTTGCCGCCGGGAAAGCAGCAGATGTGGAAGATTTCGTAGCTTCCTTCTTTGGGCTTGGGGTTAAGGTAGTCGTCAAAGTCGTCGTAGCTTGGGAAGGTTGATTGAAGGGCTTCTTTGATTATGGCTTTTTCCTTGCGGTTGAATTTTATGTCTGCCACATACCATTTGCCTTCTGTCCAGGAAGCCCATAAAAGGTCTGCTCCGCTTGGTACAGAAAAAGTGATTGTGGGTGTCTTGGGGTAGTGCCTTGTGATTCCTGAATTTAGCAATTCTGCTCCGCCAAGATAGGGTGTGACTGCCTTGTCCAAGCCGTACCTTACATAAAGCCATTGGCCGTCGGCAGGAAAATTGAAGGGGGCGCTTATTAGGGGAGTCCATTTTATAAACTTCTTTTTTGGCATGTCTTTTGCTCCTAGTGTTATGCATAAGAACAGTGACAGTGCGGCTGCAATAATTGCTCGCATCATGCTTTAAGTTTAAGGTATGGAAGGGACATTTTCAATGGTAAAAATTAGAAAATATGAATCCTAGCCCCGATTGGAAGGGCGGCGTAGCCGTTGCCGTGGTGGGTGAGCGCGGGCTTTGCCCAAGTCGAACCCCAGGCAATGAAGCCGGAAGGCGGAACCCTGGAAAGCGGGATAAACTGCCCTCCGTGGCATTTTATCCCGCAAGTTTTATGGTAAAAACTTGCCTCTTTCTTTTGCTAACAAATGACGCGCCCTCTATGGCGCTGCTTGTTCTACAGGATAAAATGCTGCGGAGGTTGGACGGTTCTGTAGGGCCAGACACAGTGGAAAAAGCAGTGTGCTCCAGATTATAAAGAAGAATTTACTGGGCCTGGTACATCTTGGTGATGAGGTCTTTGTAAATTTCTGCTATGCGGTAGCGCATGACTTCCTGCTTGGCCGAAAGTTCAACTCCAACTTCAAAGGGCTTGGTGATTATTTCGAACTTGTTGATTTTTTCGAATGGCTTGAAGCCGTTTTTGGTGCTTACAAGCTCGCCAATTTCTTTTCCTATGAGTTTTACTATGCTTTCGCTTTTGACCAGGTTTTCGTAGGTGTCGTAGATTAGGCTGTTGTCGCGGGCATATTTTTCTATTTCTTCCTGGTTGGGAAGTATTAGGCTTACAAGGTATCGCTGGTCTTCGCCCTTTGCGTTTGTGCCGAGGACTACCGCCGTGTCTATGTACTGGGAGGTGCAGATTTTCTGTTCGATTGGCTGAGGTTCAATGTTTTCGCCGCCCATGAGTACGATTGTATCTTTTTTGCGTCCGCGCAGCTGGATTTCTCCGTCTACGGTGAGTATTGCAAGGTCTCCTGTGTCGAACCAGCCGTCTGCCGTTATTACTTTTGCGGTAAGGTCATCTCTTTTGTAGTAACCCTGCATTACGGTGCCGCCTTTTACCTGTAGGCTTCCCTTCTTGCACTTGCCAAGGATTAGGCCGTTGTCGTCTACAATGCGTACCTGCACTCCGCGGACTGGGGTTCCTACTGTGCGGAGAACGGGTTCAACGATTGGGCGTACTGCAACAACCGGGGATGTTTCTGTTAAGCCGTAACCTTCCACGATGTTGATTCCGACTGCCCAGAAGAATTTGTCTATGCGTGCCGGGTATGCTCCGCCGCCTGCAATTCCTGCGCGGAAGTTTTTGCCCAGCATTTTTTTAATCTTTCCGAATACAAGCCATTTGCCGAGTAAGCGTGGCGGGTAGAGAAGGAGCCAGGGCAATACGAGTACTGGCCACCAGAAGCCAAGGTAGTCGTGTCCAAAGCGTGCCGTGTGCCTTCTTAGCTTGCGGTCTATTGCACACCAGAGCTGTGACTCTGCTACAAAAAAGCGGAACATTGCGTATACTATGC